>JAAFIU010000165.1 GCA_013298805.1 Cytophagales bacterium
TAGTGTCACCATCGACGAAGACCTCATGGATGCTGCCAATCTTATTGAAAACGAAAAAGTACAAATTGTTAATAATAATAATGGCGAGCGTTTTGAGACGTATGTTATCACTGGAGAACGTGGTTCTGGAACTGTTTGTTTGAACGGAGCAGCTGCTCGTAGGGCTCAAGTTGGTGATATTGTTATTATCATCGCTTACGGAATTATGACACCAGAGGAAGCAAAAGAACACAAACCCAATCTTGTTTTTCCAGATAGTAACAATAAATTAGTTTAAAATTTAGGTATTAGGGTTTAGTTGTTAGGCGTTAGTATTGAAAGGTGCTATTACATAAACAAAATTCTAACGAATACTTCGGCTTTAGTTGAATTGAGATTGAACAGCTGTTTCTCTTTGAATTTTACTCTCAAACTGACTACTAAAACTTAAATACTAACAACTGAAACCTCCTTTATGAAAAAAATCTTTCAATATCTTCTCTTTTTAGGAATTGGGGGTGGATTAATTTGGTACTCAATTGCTGCGGGAATTATCAATCCTACCAAACTTTGGGAAGATGTCTCTCATGCCAATCTTTGGTGGGTGGGACTAATGGTACTCCTGATGTTTGTGGCACACGGAAGTCGGGCGGCACGTTGGCAAATGCTTTTAGAACCCCTTGGTTATAAACCGTCCTTTTTCAATGTTAATAATGCCGTTTGGTTGGGCTATTTTGCTAATAATTTAGTGCCACGTCTTGGCGAAGTCACTCGTTGTAGCCAGCTATATAAAAGTGATGATATTCCCGTTGAAAAATCTTTGGGAACAGTTGTTACCGACCGCCTTTTTGACGTTGTTTCATTATTTGTTTTGCTAATTATCCATTTTATCATTGATTTCGATAAACTTTGGGCATTTGTCAATCAACAATTAGCTCAAAATAGCGGTGGTCAAAGTGGCAAATCAAACTTGCTTTTCTTCCTTTTAATTGGCGTGGCTGTTATAGGTATGGTTCTTTTTGTTTTCCGAAAAAAAATTCTTGAAATATCAATCGTTAAAGTGATTTTTGAAAAACTGAAAGGACTTTTGGACGGATTGTTAAGCATTAGACATTTAAAAAATCCGAAACTTTTTCTGTTTTATACCATAATGATTTGGGGAATGTATTGGTTAATGGGCTATGTGCTTTTCTTTGCCATTCCAAAGTTTTCGAGCTTACCTCCTATTGCAGGTTTAACTTTTTTAGTTTCGGGTGCATTGGCAATGATTTTGCCGTCTCCAGGTGGAGCAGGAACGGTTACAGCGATAGTTTCACCCGTTTTTGTAACCATGTACGGGCTTTCAAAAGACGATGCAGGAACGCTTTCGACCTTCGTTCAGAGTTCGCAAATGTTGGCAACGCTTATCATTGGCTTGATAATCTTTGTAATTTCAATTTTTACCAACAAAAAAGCTAAAGGTTAAATTTATCGTTAGCCCGTATATGTAGGTAAATAATCAGGCTTAAACCGATAATCATTACTCAAATTGGTATTTTAAAACATAAAAAGAGGTTAGGTTTTAGCAATAATGCCTAACCTCTTTTTATGTTTTCGGACATTCCTCTAAAATTTCCAAATGAAAATTTATCCATTCTTAATTCTACGTTACCGTTCATTTATTTCCAAGTTGCCGTTTATAAAAGTCCTGATACCTTTCGGACATAAAACAAGGTACTATGTATTATAAAGTAGTAAATCTTTCCGATATTAGTATTCAGTTTTAAAAGATGAAATTCTCTAAATCAATTGACTATTCAAATTTTAAACAACAGTAACCATGAATCAGAACTTATATCGCATACCTTCAAAAGGACAATTGGGAGGTGTAGCGGCTGGATTAGCAGAACGTTTCGGAATTGATACTACCATCGTGAGACTTATCTTATCGGTAGGACTTATAGCCACACATGGTATTTTTTTCTGGATTTATATTATCTTGTGGGTGGCTTTACCCGTACAAGAACAATGGCAAACCGCCAACGGAGCAGATGCCTCTAACGATTTTACTTTTAACGAAACGCTAACAAACATGAAAAAAGATTCAAACAAAGTTTGGGGGATTGTCTTAATCATCCTCGGTACACTTTTCCTTTTAGCAGAATGGTTTCCAGATTTTGAATTTGGCAAATTTTGGCCTCTTATCTTAATTGCAGTAGGTGGTTATATCATCTTCAAAGACAAGGATAAAATTGATTTTCATAATGATAATAACAATAGTAACCTCTAAAATCAGTTGACAGTTATCAGTGAACAATAAACAGAAATTAATCGTTGCATAAATGGTTGCTACCTGTTAATTGTTCACTGTTAATTGCTAACTGTTCACTGAAATAACATGAACTCTAAAAATCTTTTTGCGGGTGGATTTCTAATTCTACTCGGTATCTTATTCTTGGGTAAAGAATGGGGTTGGTTTCACATTAATTGGCACGAAATATCTCGATTGTGGCCTTTATTGTTGATATATCTTGGTTTGGTTGCTTTATTGGGCAAAACAAATCGTTCGGCTACGGTCATTACCATTGTGCTTTTGTGCATTGCTATTCCAACCGTGATTGTGAGAAGTTGTCAAGAAAAAGTTGGGGATGCTTTTGACCATAATGGTATTCATATTGATATGGATGATGACGATGACAAAGATAATAATGATGATAATGATACAACCTTCAAAGGTTCTAAGCAAAACCTTGTTGAACCGATGAACGCCAGTATTAAAAGTGCAACCTTGAATTTTTCGGGTGGGGCGGCTGAATTTGACATTAAAGAAACATCAAAAGATTTAGTTGAAGCTGATGCAGACCTTGATTTCGGCAATATTTCTTTGAAAAAAACAGGCGATGCTGATAGTCCAAAAATAGACTTTGCCTTGAAAGGGAAAACCAATAATATCAATATTGACGACGACAACCACAACAAGGTAAACTTGAAATTGAATCCAGAGGTAATTTGGGATATGAACTTTGAATTTGGAGCAGGAAAAGCAGATTTTGACTTGAGTCAATACAAAATCAAAAATCTTTCTATCAAAACAGGTTTGACCGAAACTGACGTAAAATTAGGTGATAAAACGGATAATTTAGATGTAAAAATTGAGTCTGGATTAACTGATATTGAGTTTCAAATTCCAGAATCTGTTGGTTGTAGAATTGATATTGACGGAGGTTTGAATGACAAAGATTTTGAGGGATTTATCCAGAAAAATGGGCATTGGGAAACGCCAAATTTTGATAAATCAACCAAGAAAATTAACCTTAAATTTGAAGGTGGTTTACAGTCTTTGAAAGTTAGAAGATATTAAAATGTAAGACGATACTTCTGCATCGAAACTTTAATAAGTCCGATGCAGAAGCATCGTCTTACATTCCCTGACAAAGTTCTACCAATACTGAATTTGTACCTTTTGGATGCAAGAAACATACTAATTTATTGTCTGCACCACGTTTTGGGGTTTCGTTCAAGAGCGTAAAACCTTCCGATTTTAATCTCGCCATTTCGGAAATTATATCTGCCACTTCAAAGGCAATATGATGGATTCCTTCCCCTTTTTTCTCAATAAATTTTGCAATCGGACTATCAGGATTTGTGGCTTCTAAAAGCTCAATTTTTGTTTGCCCTGTTTGAAAAAACGAAGTCATAACTCCTTCCGATTCAACGCCTTCTTGTTTGTAAGGAGCAACGCCTAATAATTTCGTAAATAAATCATTTGAAAATTCTAAACTCTTAACGGCAATGCCAATATGTTCTACGTGTTGCATGGTTTTGTTTGCTATATTTTCATAAAGTTATGTAAAAACCTTACGCCCAATTTACAGCAGAGAATATTTGTTCATGCAAATTTGGTAAAAGAGTATATTTTGAGGTTTTAAGGATTGGGTTTTAGGTTTTAGTAATTTAAGTTGGGAGCTTTACTAATTTAATGTGAATGATTTATGTTTCTACTTTCTAATAATAACGAAAATCTCACCTCTCCAGCCCCTAAAAAATTATCTTTGGTCTGACTATCGTCTGACCAAAATAAGATATTATTTTACATAATAATTGAGTGTAAATATTGCGTTTTTCTACTAACCCCTAAGACCTTTTAATCCTAATACCTTACAACTCTAAAAAAACTTCTCCAAACCTTCCCATTTTACTGTCCAAGTACCATCTTTTGGAAATCCAGGATTTTGTGTTTTACAGTCATCATAACCCGCACACATAAGAGCTACGGCGGTTAAAAGTCCACCATTACCTGGTAAATAAAGGCGTAAACGTCCATCTTGAAAATTATGTCCGTTTGGCAAATACGTATTTGTTCTAATTTTCATCATCAATCCGTCAATGGCTTTTTCGGGCATATCCAAACGAGTAGCCGTCATGGCAACCATCGGGAAATCCCAGCCCCAAGTATCTTGCCAATCCCAAACATTCCAAACTTTTTCAAAAGTTCTTTTCATGGTTGGCTTGTCAAGCATTGCGGTTTCAGGCAAGATTCCCAAAGTGCATAAAACAGCGGGATGATCGGTCAAATATTTGGGATTTGTGTAAGAATCCTGAGCATTTTCTGTGGCTAAATAAAGCCCCTCTTTTGTGGGAAGAGGCGATAAATTATCAATCACTTTTTGCCAATTTTCATTTGGTTTTAAGCCTAATCTTTTACGCCAATTTTGGGCAATTGTTAGCGTTTGGTACCAATAATTTAGCTCATAAGTTGGGTTGAAAGTATCCTCTGGTTTGAATCTTTCTTGAGCCGAAATAATCCCTTTCCCTAAAATGTATTTACCTTTTTCTTTATCAAAATAGGCAAAAGAAGCCATAAAATCAGCCGTTTCAAAAACTACTTGTTTGTATTTTTCTAAGGTTTGGCGATTGGGTTTCTGCCGATAAACTAATTCTGAAAAAGTAATAATGTGTGGCTCTTGCCAAATCAAGTATGAACCTACCGAAGAGGAAGTTTCACCACCGTCGTTATCCGTCATTTTAGGCCATCTTGCTCCATCAAAACCTTGTCTTTTGGCTATTATTCGAGCAGTTGGCAATGCTTTTTTATACCAAGTCAAACTTTTTTCTAATAAATCAACTCGTCCCCAAAGAGCAAAATGTACGCCATGCCACCAGTGCATTTCGAGGTGAGGTTTTCCGTACCAAGAGTTGTACGTTAAGCCAGTTTCTTGTGGAGGAGCAGAGCCTGCACATTGTATTTTAGTAAGATATTCCGAAAGGATAATTTGGCGTTCCAATTCATTGGCTCGTGGGTCTGTACTGCCCGTAAAGTCAATTGCTCCGCCCGAATTCCAGAAGTAATGCCAGTTGAAAATACTGTTATTTTGAACGGTACTAAAATCACTTTTTTGAGGAACATTCTTTTCCGAAAATTGACAATTCAACGTTAAAATGTCGAAAGATTTTGACGGCTCAAACACAAAATAATGAGGTTCTGTTTCTTGAAGTTGTCCGCTATTATTCCACGATAAATGAACGAAATATTGGTCTTGATCTAAAGTATGACTGACCGTTGCTTGGTATTGAGATGAAGCCGTAATGTTGGAAATATGTTTCTCAGGATTTTTCCAATTATTACCCGCATCCACAAATTTATCGGTAGGGTAGGGCAGACGTAACCGAATTTTTAGTTGTCCCGTTTTTAGCAAATTAGACTTCACTTTTACCGCAATAACATCGTTTTGTTGATGGCAGAACGTTTGAACATCAACTGCCTCTCCATCAAAAGTAAAATGACTTTTTATTTCTCCTGTAAATGGGTTTAGCGTTTGTGAAATATCTTGAATATCAGATGGTTGTCCTTTGGAATTGTCCTTTTTGAATAACTCAAAACCAAGATTTCCTAACTGCAAACGGTGCGGATTTTGGCGAATAAAATCAGAGGCTTCTTTTTTACGCTTGGGTTCATTCCATTGAGCGGCATAAGGCACTTTTCGTCCGTGAGATTCGAGGTCTTTTAGTGTTTCTTCGATTTTGTAATTTCCCACATTTGGGAATTTATGCCAACCCCATTCCGACTGTGTACCGAGGGGTATTCCGTTGGCGTAAAAATCGGAAAAAGTTTGTAAACCCGTAGCATCAACCGTGAATGCAAAATGTCCATTACCAATTGAAAGCGAGGATAATGTATCAAGTTTAGTAACCTGTACTTTATGACGCTCCACGACGGCTTTTCTATCAATTTTCTGTGCATAAATCGTCGGCGGAAAATATAAAAATGCTGATAAAGCAAGTGTTTTGAAAATAGTGTTTTTCATTAAAATAGATTTTGATTTAGAATACAATATTTATGTTTACCAGTCAAATTTTAATAGTGAAACGCCTTGTCTCGGTAAAGAAATGGTCATTTTTAGCTCGCCATTTTGAGTTTTTACATAACTTGGCGAAGTCAATAAGGTTAATTGTCCCGCTTTTTCTAAGGTAGCAATTTGCTCTTTCGTTGGGTTTTCTGGAGAACCCATTTTCTTCCAAACTTCGTAAGAATTACTGTTTTCGTTGTCGATTCTGTAATGGTGGAAATTGACTTGTTTAGTGGGAAAACCTTTCAAATTTACTTCAATATTCGCATTTGCCGCTTGCACATCGTCATCGTGATAATGCCAAAGCATAACCGCCGCCGAGTGAGCATCTTTACTGGCAAGTGCGTCAATGTCTGCATTTTTACCTCGTACACTTGAATCTCGAACCATCGTGAAATTATAGTTTTGATTGCCTTTCACTTCCACTCTTTTTCCCGACATCATCCCGAACATTCGGAATACATTTAATACGGGTTTATCAATGCCATTAGTCGCTAAATCACGGAATCCGTAGAAATAAGGCTGATTTTCAAACTCGAAAGACCAACTGACAGCTCCTAAAAGATTGGCTTTATGAAAATCGGCAAGGGCATATTTGCGGGCAAAAGAAGCGGCGGTATAACTCGAATACATTGTGCCGTTTCGGTAAGCATTTTGCGGATTTGTCTTCATGCCACAAGCCGCACAACCTTCGGGGTCAGACTCGCCAATGATGATGGGTAAATTTTTAAGTGTTGGATATGACGTTACAATTCTGAAACCTTCTGAAATATCTCGCAATTGCGTTCCCATGTTCATTTGCACGTGTCCATCCACAATTTTGGGAGCTCCTTTGGCATGAAAAGAGATAAAATCCAAAGGAGAGCCAATTTTACCTGTTACATAATTTGTGTCTGAAACACAGTGTTTTAGAAAGATATTTAAGAAATCAGCGGCTTTATTCCAACTTGGGCCTGTGGTTTCGGGTCCTCCCATTTTGATAGTCGGTAAAGCACGTTTGGCGGCGTCAGCAGTGTAGTCGTACAGTTTACAATATTCTTGGACTGTTCCGCTCCAATAGCCAATGTTGGGTTCATTCCAAAGCTCCCAATACCACGTTTCAACTTCCGCTTTTCCGTATCGTGCTATAGAATGTTTTACCCATTCATAGACCAAATTTGCCCATTTTTTGTAATCTTTTGGAGGATACGTCCAACCTTTATAAATATCATTGTAGGGCATTCCAGGTTGCCAGTGGTGTTCATAGGGCTGTGGTTTGGTGGATAATGCTTCAGGCATAAAACTAAATTGTGCCAAAGGTTTTATGCCTCTTTGTAAATAAGTGTCAAAAATTTTGTCAACAATCGTCCAATCATAAACAGGATTTCCTTTGGCATCTTCGGTATAAACATTGGTAGAACCCCATTTTAGCGTAAGCGTATCATGCCCAGAATTTAGCATACTATGAGCCCTAAAATATACAGGAACGGGACTTAGAGCGGATAATTCAGAAAGCAATTTTTTGCCATCTTTCATGTAGGCATAATTGGGTTCGTCAGCACCAAAAAATGCCCAAAACGGGTACATTTCACCAATGGGGGTATTAAAATCAACGTTGACGGTGGTTGCTTTTTGGGCAAAAGAATGATAGCTTCCAACGAATGCGAATAATATTAAGATTGTTTTTTTCATAGAGTTTTTTAGAGTTTTATTTGTTTTAAATCTGTCGAAATTTTACCTCCCCAACCCATCAAAAACAGCCACCGAAACCTTCAAAACCGTTCCATGACGCAAGCCTTTCGGAAAACTTACTTTATCAGAAATATCTTCCCAAGTTTTTAAATCTTTTGAACGAATAGCTCCGTATTTATGGTCACGATATTTGTCAAAATACACATAAACGTATTCGCCAATTCTAATGGACGTTGGCCCTTCTGCCCAATAATTACCCGTAATGGGGGCTGAAACATTGGTAGAAAACGAACTTGCCTTTTTAGATTCTACCACTCGAATATTCTTTTGTGGAGGATTGGGGTTTTCGTTTTTAACAAACATAAAATATGATTTTCCATCTTTCAAAATGGTGGCATCAATCGCACTAAAATCTGGATTAAAAAACATTGCCGTTTGGCTGAATGTCTTAAAATCTTTGGTTTTTGTGTAGTAAATTCTATGATTTAAGCCTTTTTCTTTTTCAGATTCTGCTACATCTCCGTGTCTTCCTGGAATTGTAGTTGCCCAAAAAATAAGATATTCTCTTTTCTTATCATCATAAAAAACTTCGGGAGCCCACGAGTTTTTGGCGGTTGGTTCGTGTTCCATGACGGGAATCGCTTTTTGTTCAGACCAATTAATTAAGTCTTTTGAAGAGGCATAACCAATGATTTTATCGTGCCAACCCGACGTCCAAACCATGTGAAAAGTTCCATCATTTCCTTGTATCAAACATGGATCACGCATAAGTTTATCTTTACCGATTTCGGGTTTCAAAAGTGATTTGCCGTCTTTCACCGTTTCCCACGTGAGTCCGTCTTTGCTGTACGCAAAGTGTAGCCCATCTTGTCCATTATCAACAAAATAAGAAAATAAATAAACATCTTTTTGTTGTCCAAAAGTGATGTGACTGAGGGACAGAATGAAGAGAATAAAGACGTTAAAAACTGTGTTTTTCATGGGATAGATTTAGTTTTGAGATTAATAAATAATAGGATGCCAATTTAGCATCGACATCCTATTAAAATATTTGATTTTCAAACAGTTTTACTTTTTTGCTTCGAGCAACCATTTGGCTAAGTCTTTGGCAGCGTTGAAGTTTTCAAAACTCATTGGAATTTTATGAGCATTCACGTATTCATTGTATAACCAAGGATCACCAATGGCAAAAACTCGTCCTTTTCCAACATTCGCAACGGCGATAATTATATCACCTTTGTCTGTTAAAATGGATTGAGCAGGAGCGGTCAATTTAAGCGTTGCCAATTCTTTTACGTAAATAGACTTGGTGTTCTTGAAAACTAAATTATTAGCAGGAATATCCAAACGACCTTGTTCAAACTGAACACCTTGAACCATATTTCTATTTTTGGTCGTGAATTCAATACCGAATGTTTTTGCTAACTCATTAAAATGAGGGATTTCACAGTTTGAGGTATCATTTGCCATCATTACCAAAGTTCCGCCTGCTTTTACCCAATTGTTAATTTCCTGAATATCCTTTGCATTTACATAATTTGGCGAAGCCGTTTCCTTCTTAGAATCTGGGTCAACGATAATATAAACGTCGGCTAATTTAAGGTTTTGAACCGTAGGGGCAGCCGTCAACGTTGATGTTTTTGCTCCAAAATCATTGAAAACACTTCCAAACCAAGCATATCCCGAATCAAAACGGTCTTCCCAAGTATAGTGGAATTTCAAACCGTTATCTTTTCTGTATTCGTTGTTGAAATAATTGTCAATCACGACATTTTTCCCCTTTCCAACGGAGATAGAATTTAACAATTCTGCTTCCACACAAGCTTCCATAAAAGGCCCTGCTGCTTTCAAATCATCGGTTCTGGTTGGTTCTTTTACGTAATAATCATACGTTCCGTCACGATATGGAGTTCCGCCCAAACCTGCACCACCAACGGCTTTTGTCAAGTGAGCATTTCCTTGAGCATCGGTTTCGATGAAGGTTTTGATTAAACCATCGTATCCTTTTTTAATAGCAGGAAGATAAGAGT
>JAAFIU010000412.1 GCA_013298805.1 Cytophagales bacterium
GAATATGATTACTGCTTTGGGCGTAAGTTTCGGAAAAGATGGCGACGAAAGAGCCTTAAATACCGATAAATTACGTTACCACAAAGTAATCATCATGACGGATGCTGACGTGGATGGTTCTCACATCAGAACCCTAATCCTTACGTTCTTCTTCCGTTATATGAAAGATTTGTTAGACAGCGGTTACATCTACATTGCTCAACCTCCACTTTACCAAGTGAAAAAAGGACAGCAAATGGAATATTGCTGGACAGAAGCACAACGTGAAGTGGCAGTAAAACGCTTAGCAGCTGGCGGACGTGAAGACTTAGTAGGTATTCAACGTTACAAAGGTCTTGGAGAGATGAACGCAGAACAATTGTGGGAAACTACGATGAATCCAGATACTCGTACCTTGAAACAAGTAACCATTGAATCAGCGGTAGAAGCTGACCATTTATTCTCAATGTTGATGGGTGACGAAGTACCACCAAGACGTGATTTTATTGAGAAAAATGCTAAATACGCAAAAATTGACGTGTAAAACGTCGCATAGAAATATTAAAAGGGCTAAATCCACTGGATTTAGCCCTTTTTAATTGGATGAGTCATTTATAATTATCTCTAATCTTGTCGTTTCTTTAAGTAAATTTCATACTGTTCTTCCGTAAGTACAGCTTTGAGCTCTTTACTTTTCCCTTCTTTCATCGCTGTCATTTTCTCTCTAAATTTCAATCTAACTTCTTCTGAAATTGGAGGTGTTAGTTTTTTAGCCTCTTCAAATAAATCAAACTTCTTGAAAGCGTAATTAATATTAATATCTTCAACTTTCGAGATTTGCTCTTCGGTGAGTTTCAATTTTTTAGTCATCCAATTTGTTTCCTCGGTTGACATTTTCTCGGGGTCCATTTCTTCTTTTGGACGACTGCTACTACCAGCTACTCCATTACGGAAACCGCCGCCACCATATCCGCCAGCCCCATATCCTCCTCTACCATATCCTCCACCACCATACCCACCTCCGCCATATCCGCCCCCATATTGAGCTTTATTCTCATGCGTTGCTATTAAAAAAAGGAATAATGTCAACAAGACGTATTGTAAATTTTTCATACTATTTTTTATTTCAATAAAATTGTTCTGGATTTGCCTAATAATTGGAAGAATTTAAATTCTTCATAAACGCCGTAAAAGTACCGATATTGATTGAGATTTTTATCGTTATTTAAGGAAAACGTTTTATTTTATCTTCAATAAATAATAACCTTCATGGAATACCGATGCTATCCCCTATATAATTTTTCTTTCTTGAATTATATACGGCATTGACCATATTAATTTCCAAATAACATCAACTCAATGTCGTTGGTAGATATTTGTACCATTTTCTCGTATTTCAGCCCAATTTTCTTAATCAAGGCGATAGAACTTGCATTTTGTGGGTCAACAATGGCAACGATTCTCCCCAATTTCAATATATTCAGAGCATAATCTAAAGTTGCCGAAGCAGCTTCATAACCATAACCTTTGCCAATAGAGTTTGGCATAAAGGCAAAACCAATATCAATATCTTCCAAAGAATCACGCTTCACTAACCCGCACATTCCAATCGCTTCATTACTTTCTTTGATTGCTACCAAATAAAACCCAAAACCGTGTTCTACGTAGCTTTTAAGATTGCCATTACGAAGGTAATTTTCGGCTTCTTCAACGGTATGTACATTTCTATCGCCGATAAACTGTAACCATGCGGGCGTATTGACCAATTCAATAAAAAAAGGAGCATCTTCAAGGGTGAATTTACGCAAGATTAACCTTTTGGTTTCAATAACTATTTCCATTGAGTTTAGATTTTTCAAATTACTATTTTCCTTAACCGCAAACAGGGCTGAAGCCGTTGTCTGGGTACAATATCAAAACCCAAACAGTGGCTTCAGCCCTGTCTGCGGTTATATAATTTCACAATTTAGCGATAGAAAACAATTTGGGCAATAAAAAAGACAAGGGTGTGCCTTGTCTTTGGAAAATAATTAATTACTTTTGTATCGGTCAGGGAGAAATCCCAGACCCTCCTTGAGGTGTTACAGCGATGTAGCACCTCATTGTATTTTATGATTAATTGCACCAGTAACGATTTCTTCTCTTGTGAAAATATACAATTCACCTTTCCATATTAGCCATAAGTTTTTCATTCGTTGATATTCTGGTTCTGGTCGTCGATAGCGATTTTTTATCCCTCCTAATAAATCTTCTCTTGAAATATCGCTTTGTACATCTATCAAAATATAATCTGCTTGCTTCCTCGCATCACGTATTTCATTATCAATTGCACTTTTCGTTGCTTTTTCATTATGCTTAAACTCTATAATAATGTCAAGTGCATCTCCTTCTTTAATAATACGAGCATCAGGGTTTTTATGATTAGGTTGATTTACTACTTCTAATAATTGAACTTTATATCCTTTGTTCGCTAAAAAAATAGCGGTTTCGATATTTTTATTTCTTTCTTCACCTAAATGTGTATTATGAACTTCAACGCAACCACTGATAGGGGTATCTTCTCCAATCTCATTACTTGGATAAACTTTTAAAAAATCACTCATTATAACATCATTTACTGTTTGGGTTTTGTATTAAACATTTATTTCATTACAAAGCCCCCAATCCAAACAGAATTGAGGGCTTTTAAAAAGTTACTCGAAATTATTAAGACCCGCAGGCTTCGCACCCATCAGGGTCATCAAGTGAGCATTGCATATTCGACCAATTTTGTTCGGTCACGTTGTCTAAACCTCCTATGGTAAGTGTGGCCGCTGAGGACTTCGCTACCGCTGCATTTACTGCGTAGGCTTCGTAGTTCATCTCATGCTCTTGCACAACGTTGGCTTGCTCAATTGCCACTTCGGCTTGTTTCTCGACAGTAAACTTGATAGCATCGGCAG
>JAAFIU010000371.1 GCA_013298805.1 Cytophagales bacterium
CGGGCGAGCGAAACGCTACCCAAAGGAGAATAAGTGTTATGAAAAACAATGAAAAACGCTTGACCATTGAATAGTTTGTGGATTAATTATGCTAACGAAAAGGTTACAAATTTAGTACAAAAGCCTTGCCAATGAAAGGATGGATGGCAAATAGAACCCAATATTACTATTGTGTTGTTTTTACTTTTATATTTTAAGGAAACTTAACTTGTAAATTCGTTCCATTAGATAATTTTAAAATACCATCATTTTTTAAGGATTTGACCTTAATGTTCGTAGAGGTTAGGATGGTGTGTCCTGCGTGAATGATAGTATTGTCAAAATTAGTAGGGATATGATTGCACGACCAAATGGAAGCATCATTCCAGTTACCTGATTGAAGAGATTCGTTGGTCAAACAACATGAATTATTTAGTAGGCAAACAGGAGGATTTTCTATATTTACTTCGTAAAAACTAAATGCTCTCATATTTTTTCGGTTAGTAATATAAGGTCCTGAATATGGAAAATACGAAGCGGTTTCTGGAACAAATGCGGGTAAGTAAGATATTTTTGTTGCGTTAGAAGGATTATTTAACCGTAAAATTGCTCTACGTCCAAAGGTACTTCCAGCTTGTATATTTCCCGAAATACCATCAAGATAGAAAAAATTAGTCAATTGTTGCCCCCGATACTCATTTTGCCAAGTTAATTCTTGCCCCGCTTGAAATTCTAAGGTAATCTCAGTTTTATCAACTTTTGAGTAATAAGCTTTCGTAATGTTAGGGGATGTGATGTTATCATTATCCGTATTATTATAAAAATCACTTTTGATGAGGCGAGTGATTTCTAAGGCGTTTTGGGTATATCCTTCCGAAGAATAATGTAAGCCGTCAAATCCAGTAGTTCCAATGGAAGGTACTACTCGAATATCATTGTAATATTGTTCCAATTTCCGTTGGTCATTCCTTACAACTGGGGCGATATTGGGTTTTGCAAAGTTGATAATGTCAATTTGATAAACATACAATTTGGCAATATTCAGTAAGTCGAGTTTGATATAATTGTAAAATCGAGTGAAGTTCCCAATAAAATCAACACCTTCTCCATAAGCCTCGGTTTCACCTTGTCTATAAATTAAAGCCTTTACATTATTGACAATTCCTCCTTTTTGCAAACGATACAACATCCGTCCATAGCCAGTCGTCAAATCAGTAGGATTGTTAGGATTGCGGTTGGCGTGTTGTGCAGCAGAAGACCAATTAAAACCCGAATTAATGAGGCAAGTAGGAATATTATAGGTATCGGTAATATTCTGTTGAATTTCAAACCCCAAAATCCCTACATTCGTAACGTAAGATTGTTGATTGGAAAGTGTCCATAGGGTATCAGAGGGATTGTACGTTTCAGTGTTAAGTGTTCCCGTAAGTGTTCCAAAGGTTCGGCAATATTCATTTTTACGAGTTTCGTTGAAAAAACAAGTAGCATTGGATTGCCCTGTCAACACATAAACGTCGCCACTGACGATGTTATCTCGGCTGATAATTAGAGTTGAATCATTTGATTTACAGATATATATATTGAAACGATATTCTGCTTTCTCGGCTACAATTGAGGAGGATGCAGAAAAATTTCCAATTCCTTGTACATAATTAACAGGAGATTTGATATAGGAAATAAACTGATTATTTCTTAAAACTTGGATTGAAATATAAGACCAACCAGTTGATTCAACTCTACCACTAATTGGAATGATTCCTTTATTTTGAGTATTGCGAGGATATAGCTGATAGTTTTGTGGAAGTTGAGAAAATACAACATTCCCAAATCTTTGAGCTTGAATGTTGATAATAAAAAAGAAGAGGTATAGGGTTAAGATAATATTTTTCATGAATAGTTTTACTTAAGAATGATAGAACAAAAATAAATAAATTGTTACCTTCTTAAACACTTTATCCATTTTTATGGCATTAAAATTTAGAAGTTATTTGAGCTTTTATCTTGAAAGGAAACTTTAATCATTTTAAAAATTAGATTTTAATATTTATGAAGTATAGTTACGTAGAACAAGTAGTCTTATCTATAAAAGGCTGAAAGAGCTTATCTCGCTCAGCCTTTTAAAATTACGCCTCCATCAAATAAGCCTTAATAAACTCATTAATATCGCCATTCAGAACGGCTTCGGTATTAGAGGTTTGGTAATCGGTTCGATGGTCTTTCACTCGTCTGTCATCCAAAACATAACTTCTGATTTGTGAACCCCACTCAATTTTCTTTTTACCTGCTTCTACTTCTGCACGAGCGGCATTACGTTTATCAATTTCAATTTGATAAAGCTTTGACTTTAAGATTTTTAAGGCTACTTCTTTGTTCATCAACTGCGACCGTTCCTGTTGGCAAGCAATGATAATGCCAGAAGGTTTGTGGGTCAAACGTACAGCCGTTTCTACTTTATTTACATTTTGTCCACCTGCCCCACCCGAACGGAATGTATCCCAACTGACATCAGCGGGGTTAACATCAATTTCGATGGTATCATCTACCAATGGAGAGATATAAACTGAAGCAAAAGAAGTATGACGACGAGCGTTGGAATCAAACGGTGAAATTCTTACTAAACGATGAACGCCATTTTCTGATTTAAGATTTCCGTAGGCATATTCGCCTTCCACTTCCATCGTAACTGACTTAATACCAGCGGTATCACCGTCGTTGTGGTCAACTTCTCTGATTTTAAAACCATTTTTTTCAGCCCACATGATGTACATCCGCATGAGCATACTCGTCCAATCCTGTGATTCTGTACCACCTGCACCCGCATTGATTTCGATTACTGCCGATAGATTATCGCCTTCATCCGACATCATTTTGCGGAATTCTAATTCACCTAATTTTTCTTCTAATTTAGCTCCTTCTGCATCAACTTCTTCTTCGGTGGCTTCGCCCATTTCATAAAATTCCCAAATCGTTTCAAGGTCGCCCACGAGTTGATTTAATTGGTCGAAACCAATTGTCCAGAATTTTAATTCACGGATTTGTCGCATCGTCGATTCTGCCTTTTTTGAATTTCCCCAAAACTCAGGGTCGAGCGTAACGACTTCTAATTCTTCAATTTGAAATTTCTTGTTATCGTAGTCAAAGATACCTCCTCAAAGCCTCTACTTTGGCTTTCAGGTCATTGAACCTGTCTTTTGTCATGCGTGAAAATTAGCCGAGAGTCGTAAGTATTAAATAAAGCCGTAAGTAGGTTATGTACGTTCACTTACGACTTGTGACTTATAACTTACGACTTCTGTAATACAAAGGTAAGGATAAAAACAAAGCCCTCCGAATGTTTAATTTTACGTTTAAGGTTTCTGCCTTTGCAGTAGTGTTAATGCTCTTTTCTGAATTCAAAACATTTACGTTGTCAAAAAATATCTATTCACTACACTCTAACCCGTCTAATTACTATCTTTGTGAAAAAAATTGTATTATTCCCTTAAAATAAAACTAAATGGCACAAGTTTATGATTTAATCGTGATTGGCTCAGGTCCTGGTGGATATGTGGCGGCAATCCGTGCTTCACAATTGGGATTGAAATGTGCGGTCGTAGAACGTGAATCTTTGGGTGGTATTTGCCTTAACTGGGGCTGTATTCCTACAAAAGCATTATTAAAATCTGCTCAGGTTTTTGAATACATCAAACACGCTGCCGATTACGGAATTTCCGTTGCGGAGTCGCACGCTGACTTTGGTGCGGTTAT
>JAAFIU010000082.1 GCA_013298805.1 Cytophagales bacterium
CAAAAGTAAAATAGGCGAGGGCAGCGAGTTTAAATTGGTTGTGCCTGTTGTGGCGTGAAGGTTTGAACTTGGATTCGTCTGATTTATGGATTAACAGGATTATTCGTCAAAATTAAATCCTAAAAATCCCTTAATCTGACGAATCCGAATTCAGATATTTTTCAATATTCCTTCAAAACCTCCCTCGCAATGACAATTTTCTGAATTTCAGAAGTTCCTTCGCCAATGGTGCAAAGTTTAGAATCACGATAGAATTTTTCTACTGGAAAATCCTTTGTGTAGCCATAACCGCCAAAAATCTGAACGGCATCGGTTGAAACTTCAACGCAAATCTCCGAAGCATAAAATTTTGCCATCGCTGCTTCTTTCGTCATGCTTGTACCTTCCATTTTTAGGGCAGCTGCTTCACGAGTCATTAATTCTGCGGCGTGTACTTTTGTTGCCATTTCGGCTAATTTGAAGCTAATACCTTGAAAATTGGCAATTGGTTGTCCAAATTGCTGGCGTTCCTGAGCGTATTTTGCTGCCGCCGACATAGCACCTTTGGCAATTCCCAATGATAAAGCTGCAATTGAAATACGTCCGCCGTCCAAAATCTTCATGGCTTGTTTAAATCCGTCGCCTTCTTGTCCTAAACGAGCAGAAATAGGAACTCGGCAGTCTTCCAAAATTACTTCGGCCGTTTCAGAAGCTCTCATACCTAATTTATTCTCTTTTTTCCCAAATTTTAACCCAGGATTATTACGTTCTACAACAAAGGCTGTCGAATTATTTTTTGCTCCAATTTCTCCCGTGCGAGTCATCACTACAACTACATCGCCAGACTTTCCGTGTGTAATCCAACACTTTGAGCCATTCAAGACGTATTCATCACCTTCTTGGCGAGCTATGCACATCATACGTGCCGAGTCCGAGCCTGTGTTGGCTTCGGTCAAAGCCCACGCTCCAATCGCTTGTCCCGTGGCAAGTTTAGGTAAGTATTTTTGTTTTTGTTCTTCCGAACCAAATTGCAAAATATGATTGGTACACAAAGAGTTGTGAGCCGCAACCGACAAACCGATTGAGCCACAAACTTGAGCAATTTCATCAATAACGGATACATATTCTTGGTAGCCTAAACCTGCTCCACCGTATTCTTCAGGAACTAACACGCCCAAAAATCCATGTTCGCCTAATTGGTGCATTAATTCTATAGGGAAAATTTGGGCTTCGTCCCATTCCATTATGTGTGGACGAATAAAACGTTCAGCAAAATCTCGGGCAGATTGGCGTACTAAGGTTAGTTGTTCTGACTTATACATTTTAAATTGTTGATTGAGATTATTTTTGAATATAGTTGATGATATTAAAAAAGTGCAAAAATGGTTTGAATAAACTTTTAACAGTTTGACGATTAATTATTGAGTTTTAAACAATTTTAATGCCTCATTTCTTAATATTGTAATGTAATTTCTCAAAATATTTTTATTATGCAAGATAAAATCTCAAGTTCTATTGTGGTAGAAATACAACAAAAAGGAGTCGCAAGAGTCATTTTTAGTAATCTTCCAAGCAATTCTATGCCCATAGATTTATTGCAAGAATTAGCAATGACCATTGAAAATTTGGGGGAAGATGAAAATGTCCAAGTGATTATTTTGCAAAGTGGTGGAGAGCGTACTTTTTGTTCGGGGGCAGATTTTAACCAATTATTACAAATTCAAGACGAAAAATCAGGGAAAATATTTTTTAATGGCTTCGCAAAAGTTATTAATGTGTGTAGAAAATCACCTAAAATTATCATCGGGAGAGTGCAAGGAAAGTCCGTTGGCGGTGGCGTTGGGTTAGCGGCGGCTACTGATTATTGTTTGGCAACGCAATTTGCGTCTATAAAATTGAGCGAGCTAAATATTGGAATTATACCAGCCGTGATAGAACCTGCCGTCGAGCGAAAAATCGGACTTTCAGCTTTTTCAAAATTGACTTTTAATCCAAATGATTTTTTTTCAGCAGAATGGGCAAATGAAAATGGACTTTTTATGGAGGTTTTTGAAGACATCAAGTCGATGGATGAAGCCGTAGAAAATTTAGCAAATCGACTGACTACTTATAATCCAGAAGCCCTAAAAGAGTTAAAGAGAATGCTGTGGAAAAATACCGAACATTGGGATGAATTATTGACGGAAAGAGCAGAAATAAGCGGACGTTTGGTTTTGAGTGAGTTTACGAAGGAGACATTAAAAAATATTAATAAATAACCATTATGAATATGAACATTCTCAGAAAATTAGGTTTCTTCTCTGCCTTCACTATTCCACTATTTGCTATCATTGGGTATTATCTGGGCGGATGGTGGAATTTTTCTTCTATTATAATTACCTACATCGGACTTCCAATTGGGGATTGGTTGATTGGTAAAGATTCCGTAAATCCAAATGAAAATACTGTCTCAGCACTTTCAGAAGAACGTTTCTACCGTTTCACGACCTATGTATGGACGTATATACAAGTAGCAACTTTGTTTTGGGGTGCGTATGTATTTGCCTACGGAAATATCGGAGAATGGTATTTTAAACTTGCATTTTTAATAGCAATGGCAAACGTAACGGGAGGCGTTGGCATCACAGTTGCTCATGAATTGGGGCATAAAAGCACAAAAATAGAACAATTCTACGCCAAAGTTTTGTTGATGACTGTCAGTTATATGCACTTTTTTATTGAGCATAACAAGGGACATCATGTTTGGGTAGCAACGCCAAAAGACCCAGCCACAAGTCGCAAAGGTGAAAGCCTTTACAGATTCTATTTTCGAAGTGTAATTGGGAGTTATTTGAGTGCTTGCGAAATTGAAAAAGAGCGTTTGAGACGTAAAAATATATCCGCTTGGTCATTCCAGAATGATATGATTTTGTACACTATTTTACCCTTTATTTTCTGTGGATTTCTAACGATATCTCTCTATTTTTATACAGGTTCTTTCTCTTGGAATGTGCCTATTTTCTTCTCTGTACAGAGTATTTTAGGGTTTTCATTATTGGAAGCTGTTAATTATATTGAACACTACGGAATCGTCAGAAATGAAATTGCCAATGGACGTTTTGAGCGTGTAAACCCTCTCCATTCGTGGAATTCGGACTATTTGATTACTAATTTTTACCTTTTCCAACTCCAAAGACATTCCGACCATCACGCTAATGCCAGCCGTCGTTATCAAGTGCTAAGACATTTTGACGAAAGCCCACAAATGCCTCAAGGCTATCCTGCTATGATGATTATGGCAATGATTCCGCCACTTTGGTTTAAGGTAATGGATAATCGTTTGGAGCAATGGAAATTGGAGCGTGGATTGGAGTAGTTAAACTCTCAAAAAGTTTTCAATAATTCGTTGTCCTTCTTTTCCACTGATTTCTGTATGAAATTGAGCAGCGTAGAAGTTGTCTTTTTGTAACATTGCCGAAAAAGGTTGAACATAGTCGCAAGTAGCAACGGTATATGGACTTAATTCTGCGTAATAGCTATGAACAAAATACATAAAACTGTTTTCATTCAAGCCGTCTGTTAAGCTATTTTTGAAATCGTAAATATTATTCCAACCCACGTGTGGCACTTTGTATGCGCTTGACTGAAAGCGTTTTACATCAATATCAAAAATACCCATGCAGGTCGTATCGTTTTCTTCCGAATGACGGCACATCAATTGCATTCCTACGCAAGTGCCCAAAACAGGTTGTGTAAGCGACGGAATCACTTTATCCAACCCCTTTTCACGTAAATAACTCATAGCGGTGCTTGCCTCGCCTACGCCTGGGAAAATCACTCGGTCGGCAGAACGAATTTCTGACTCGTCGTCTGTCCAAAGATAATTTACTCCAATTCTATCCAAAGCGTACATCACCGACTGTACATTGCCTGCGTTATATTTTATAATTACTGTTTTCATTTTCGAGGGTACAAAGTATTTAAAGGCACAAAGGAACAAAGTTACAAAGTGTTCAAGGAGAAAAAATAAAAAAGTTACAAAGGAGCAAGGTTGTTTAGACACTTTGCTCCTTTGTAACTCTGTTCCTTTGATACTTTATAAAACTACAAATTCATCAATGATTCTCTTCTACGCATTTTTCCAGCAGGAATACCAAACATCATTTTGAAACGACGGCAGAAATAAGCGGTATCTTTATAACCTACATCAGCACCGATGGCACGAATAGATTTCTTAGAAGTTCTCAATAAACCAACGGCAGCTTCCATTCTTTGATATTCGATATAATCTTGTGGATTGATACCTGTCAACATTTTGAAATACTGTCCAACGTAATCTTCAGAAACGTTAGCAACGTTAGCCAAAACTTTATTAGATAAATCTCCGCCTATATTGTCTTTGATATAAGCAAAAATATCAATTAATCTTGGGTCTTTGAAGTACGTACTGTTGGTGGCTAATTGCTCAACAAATAAACGGTTTTTAATGATGTAACGAATAATCTCAATAACGATTTCTTCGGTTTTAATCTTAATAACACGTCCTTTTCCTAAATCATCCGTCATATCTTCCTTCAAGATTTCAGCTAACATAAATGCTAACTTATCATCTTTTTTGATTAAGAATGGAGGAATATCAAGAGAAGTGAAGAAATTCACCGAGTCAAAAACCTTTGCCTCAAAGGCAACCATACCGAAAGAGTTTTCAATCTGACCAATTTTAGCGGGTTCAGTATTTGGCTCAAAATATAGTTCACGATGAGTCATAAACTCTTCGTTCGAAATCGCCTTGGGTCTATCTGCATTTCCGTAAGTAACAGAAAGCATTTTGCCGCCTGGGATAAAAAGCATATCTCCAACCTCTGCATGAACCGCTTCTTCTCCGAATGAAACCTCACCATTGTACAAAATCAAGAGTGTGTTTTCAACATCATAGAAGTTTTTGATACGGATAGGTTGTAATATTCTAATGTTGCGTGACTTTATAAACTTCACACCGAGCGACTCAATTATCTTATTATAATCTTCCATCTTTGCGGCTTTTTTTAATTATATTCAGTTATACTATGTTTAATTTAGGACAAAACTAATAAATCCATGTAAAATTCCAAAATATAATTAAAAAAAGTGTAAAATACTTATTGAACGGATAGCGTTAAATTTGAAGATTATTTTATTGTAATATCCTAAGAATGGAGAATAAGAAAGGAGACTTCTGGGAAAAAGATTATTTGTAGTTTTAAAAGAATTTTAGAAAAACAGATTTAGATTTTACTAAAACCCTGAAAGTAAGAAGCATGATGTTAAAATGTAGAAATTTTTCAAGAATAAAAAAGGCGAAAAACTCAATGATTTTCCGCCTTTTGGGGTTATTTTAGAATTTCACGGGCAATTACCATTTTCTGTATTTCAGAAGTCCCTTCGTAAATCTGGGTAATTTTTGCATCTCGCATGAGTCGTTCTACATGAAACTCTTTCACAAAACCGTAGCCTCCGTGAACTTGAACCGCTTCAATGGTAGTGTCCATTGCTACTTGCGAACAAAATAATTTTGCCATCGCCGCCGATTTTACGTAATCTCTATTATTGTCTTTGTCCAAAGCTGCTCTGAAACATAACAAACGTGCTGCTTCAATACTCGTTGCCATGTCCGACAATTTGAATTGAATTGCCTGATGTTCGCAAATTGGTTTTCCGAATGATTTTCTTTCTTTTGAATATTTGACCGCCAATTCATAAGCACCCGAAGCAATGCCCAAAGCCTGTGAAGCAATACCAATACGCCCGCCATTGAGGGTTGACATGGCAAACTTAAACCCAAAGCCATCTGCTCCAATTCTATTTTCTTTCGGAACTTTCACATCGGTAAACATCAATGAGTGCGTATCTGACCCACGAATTCCTAATTTTTGTTCTTTCTTACCAATTTGGAAACCCTCCATCCCTTTTTCAACTATCAAACAATTGATGCCTTTATGTCCTAATTCAGGATGAGTTTGAGCCATCACTAAATATACACTCGCTCGTCCGCCATTGGTAATCCAGTTTTTTGTACCATTTAATAGGTAATAATCACCCATATCTTCGGCGGTTGTTTGTTGTGAGGTGGCATCAGAACCAGCTTCGGGTTCAGATAAAGCAAATGCTCCAACAATTTCACCTTTTGCTAAAGGCACAAGGTATTTTTGTTTTTGCTCTTCCGAACCATATTTTTCTAAACCGTAACAAACCAAAGAATTGTTCACCGAAACAATTACCGAAGCCGAAGCATCAATTTTTGAAAGTTCTTCCATTGCCAAAACATACGAAACGGTATCCATACCACCGCCACCGTACTCAGGCGAAACCATCATTCCTAAAAATCCTAACTCGCCCATTTTACGGACTAATTCTTCAGGAAAATATTCTTTATCATCACGTTCAATTACCCCAGGTAATAATTCTGTTTGGGCAAAATCTCTTGCTGCTTGCTGAACAGCCAAATGTTCTTCTGTTAAATCAAGATTTAATCCTTCTAATGCCATCGTACTCATGTTTTTTTAGGTTTTAGGAGCTGGGTGTTGGGTTTTAGGGTACAACTAACCAAGCCCTAAATCCTAACCTTTAACACCTATTAAAAAATGTTTTCAAATATACAAAATAGTATGCTTGCATAACAAATTTGTATGATTTTTTTAAATAATTGTTATATTGCAATGAATATTTTGGTAGCACAGACTTTCGTCTGTCAAATCTCAAACAGACCAAAGTCTGTATTACTTTTCCTCAAACGAAAACATGAAAATACAATTTCACGGGGCAGCCCAACGAGTTACAGGCTCAAAACACTTATTAATTACTGAAAAAGGGACTAAAATATTGTTGGATTGTGGTTTATTTCAAGGTTTAAATACACAAGAACTAAATCAAAATTTTGCATTTGACCCTGCAGAAATTGATTATTTAGTGCTTTCTCACGCTCATATCGACCATACAGGTTTGTTGCCAAGATTAATAAAAAAAGGATACACGGGTAAAATTTTCTGTACCTCGGCTACCAAAGATTTATGCTCTATTCTTTTGGGCGATTCTGCCAGAATTCAAGAAAGTGATTTAGGAAGAATTAATAAACGTCGTGCAAAACGTGGAGAAACTCTCTTAGAAAATTTATATTCGCAAGAAGATGTTGAACAGACACTTAGCCAAATGGTAGCGGTAAATTTTAGAGAAATTTTCTGGCTAAATGATGAAGTAAGTTGTTATTTTACTGATACAGGACATATTTTGGGTTCGGCGGCAGCTTCATTGACTATTAAAGAAAATGAGAAAGAAATTAAGTTGTTTTTCTCAGGAGATATTGGTCGCCCGAATGATAAAATTTTGAATTCTCCAGAGGCTTTTCCGCAAGCAGATTATATCATTTGTGAATCAACTTACGGTTCAAAACTTCATGAAACCGAAACTGATGTAAAAGCTCATTTATTGGCAATTGTTCAGAAGGTGTGTGTTGAACAAAAAGGGAAGTTATTGATTCCTGCTTTCTCAATCGACCGCACGCAAGAATTGGTTTATGCACTTGACCAGTTGCAAGATGAAGGTAAATTGCCTAC
This sequence comes from Cytophagales bacterium, assembly GCA_013298805.1. GTDB lineage: Bacteria > Bacteroidota > Bacteroidia > Cytophagales > Spirosomataceae > Arcicella. The sequence goes on from JAAFIU010000082.1 coordinate 7,548, forward strand.
AATTAAGGTTTTTGTAGATTCTCCGTTGTCGGTAAATGCTACGCAAATCATGAAAAATCATCCTGAATGCTTTAATCCTGAAGTATTAGCTTATCTAAAAAGAGGTGATGGGGACGCCTTTGGCTTCCCTAATTTATTTTATGTTTCGGCAACGGAGGATTCTAAAAAATTAAATGATTTGGACGAACCTTGTGTTATTATTTCATCGTCGGGAATGGCAGAAGCAGGACGTATCAAACATCACATTGCAAACCATATTGAAGATGTGCGTTGTGCGGTACTTTTGGTGGGCTATACCTCGCCAGATAGCTTGGGTGGACAGCTAAAAGCAGGAGCGAAAAAGGTGAATATTTTTGGAAAAGAATTTGATGTAAGAGCTGAAGTTATCGTGATGGATTCATTCTCTGCCCATGCCGATTATCAAGAAATAATACAATATCTATCGTGTCAGGATAAATCAAAAGTCAAGGAAATATTTTTGGTACACGGAGAGCTTGATGTTCAGACAATTTTCAGAGAAAAACTCTTAAAAGAAGGTTACTCAAATGTTTACATACCTGCTCATCAAGAAGAGGTAACAATTGGATAAGCATTTAGTTGGTATCTAAAAGGATAAAATATCGGTCGTGCTTTTCATTTTGGTCTGGTTGTTGTATTTTATAAAGTACGGAATTTAATTATATTTATAAAAAGAATTACTACATGGATTATGTGGATAAAAGATTAGATTTTTTATTGAAAATCAGTAACTTGCGAAAAAATATTTATAACAACCCAAAAAACAATAAATAAATAAAACTACTAAAAATTTAATTAACCTAAACCATGAATCCCTTAGAGTAATGAGCCTTGCCAGAAACTCTATTCATGTAATGTAAAACAATGGAAAACACAAGTAAGAATCCAGCCGAGTATGGCTACTGTAAAGACGGTAAGGTCTATTTAAAAGGCTACTCTGAATACGAAGACCGACAAATCGGTGTAGTCAGAAATACCGAAGAAGAAGCATTGCAATATTTTATTAATCGCTTCTCTATTGCTGAAGACAAAGTAAGCACCCTGTTTGAACAAGTAGAAGATGCCCAAAATAAAGGGTCTTATCTAACTAAATTGCTTCAACTACGTAAAAGCCTCACAGAATTTGATGGTTTAGGAAATTTTATCCCTTTGCTTGAACGCTTGGATGGATTAGAACTTGAACTGAGAGAGTTGATTTTGAATAATCAAATCAAAAATCTTGAAATCAAGAAAGCGTTGATTGGAGAATTGAAAGAAGCGGGACAAATTGAAGACTGGGCAGTCGCTACCGAAACCATCATGGAAATTAAAACCAAATGGTTAAAAACAGGTCCAGTTGATAAAGCTCTTCAAGATGGAGTAGAAGGAGAATTTAATGAGATTGTAGATGAGTTCTTTGTTCGTCGTCGAGAATATTATTCTGAGAAAAATAGAATTATTGATGAAAAGTTAGCAACGCTTCAACGCATCGTTGATGATGCACGTAATTTGCGTTATGAAAAAGATGTAGATGTTGCTTTTGAAACCATCAAAAATTTACAGCGTGAATGGAAAACCATTGCGAACGTGCCGCCAAAGAAACAAAGTATGCTTTGGAAGCAATTTAAGCGTTCAAATGACTTCTTCTTCGAGCGTTATAACCGTGAGAAAGGTATCGTGATGACGGTTCGCATTGACCCACGTGTACAACAAATGAAGGAAATGACAACCGAATTAGAAAGTTTATTCAAAATTCAGTCGGAGATTCCAGCGACCTCAGAAAAAGCAAAAGGTTATTTGGTGAAATGGAAGGAATTAGCTGTACAAACTAAAAACCTCGACCGTAGTATCGCCGAGCGTTTTAGAAACGTTTGTGATAAGATTTTTGAAATGAACTACCTTTTACGGGTAATTAGCTATCGCCATCCAGCTTTAGACGAAAAACCTCGGGTTGAACAATTGAAAATTATGATTAACCAGATGGACTACATGACCAAAAAAGAGAAAAACGAATTGGATGCTTTCATTACGGATTCTCAATATAGCGGTCAAATGGGTGATAAATTGGTTATGAATAAAATCAATACCCAAAAACGTAAAATTTCAATGAAAGAAACCCTCTTAATTGAATTCAAGAAAGAACTTGAAATCTTATTGGGTCAATAATCATTAATGAATATCTTAAAAGCCTTCTCAATTCAAAAAGAGAAGGCTTTTTGTTTTTAGTTCTGAATCTATTGTGGTAAAAATATTGGCATTTTTTTTGCAATCATGTTGCAAATTGCTATTTTTGCAACATGATTACAACAATGAACCATTCGCACGACAATAATAAGATAGAGAAGTTGGGTTTTTACCTTTCGGTGGCTTGTGCAATTCACTGTATTGCAACGCCTGTTTTGATAACGATACTTCCATTTTTGGGAAGTAGTTTAGTAAATCATTCTTGGGAGATTTGGTTTATAGGAGGAAGTTTGATTTTGGCAGGAACGCTTTTATATACAGATTTTCGTAAGCATCAGAATGCTTTGCCTTTGATGTTATTAGGAGCAAGTTTATGTACAAAATTGATGGAAATATTGTGGATAGGAGATAGTTTTGAATTTATTACGGGAAGTATCGGAGCGTTGTTCATCGCTGCCGCTTATTACTTTAATTGGAAATATAAGAAAGCTTGTAGCTGTTGATTATAAGGTGGTAGGTTTTAGGTGTTAGCTAAAATTGTAGTTTTTGTAACACCCAACCCCTAAATCCTAACCCCTATTTTGAAAGCTCCGTTGCTCTTTTTTGAGCCGCAAAAATACCTTCTTTTAGGTTTTGGGCTAATAAACCCTCCTCAAAACGTTTTAAAGCTGCTTCGGTTGTTCCTCCTTTTGAAGCAACAGCTTTGATTAATTCATCTAAATTTTTCTCTGAATTATTTATCAAATGGAATGAACCTAACATGGTTTGTTTTACCAATAATGAAGCCATTGAGTCTTCAAATCCCATTTCTTTTCCTGCTTCAATCATGGCTTTTACTAAGTAGAAAAAGTAAGCTGGACCACTTCCACTCAAAGCAGTTACAGCATCCAAAAGGCTTTCATCTTCTAAGAAAACAGCTCTTCCTGTTGAGTTAATAAGGTTTTCTATTTTCTTTAACTGACTCAAAGTAATATCTCCTGCCGCTGAAAAGGCTGTCATACCCATACCCAAAAGAGCAGGCGTATTAGGCATTGCCCGCACGATAAGATTATGATTGAGTGATGCTTGGATTTTCTCAATTGAAATACCCGCCATGATACTCAAAACCAGTTGATTGGGCTGAATAACCGCACGGAGTTCCTCTTGAAGCGAAGCAAAATCTTGAGGTTTTACCGACAAAATAATTAAGTCATATTCTCCGAGTTTAGGAGAAATTGTATCAATTACTGCTCCTGCTTTTTCTTGTCGGAGGATTTCGGCTCTTTCGGCATTTTTTTCAATCAAAAAGAGGTTTTCTTTTTTTACTAATTCGTATTGGATAAATGACTTGGCGAATGCCATCCCCATATTTCCAGCTCCGATAATGGCTACTTTCATTGTCTAATTGTGAATGAGTGATTTAGTGAATGAGTGATTTAGTATTCGCTTCAATAAATCATAGTTTTGCTAAATTTCAGAAACAAAAGTACATGAAAAACCCTGATAATTTCTACATTATCAGGGTTTTGATAATTTTAACTATTGTTCCGTAATTAGAAATAAAGATAATCGAATCCTCTAAATAACCTATTTCAAAACCTCTTCTAATTTTCTTTCTAAATCGTCTCCTCTTAAAAATTTGGCAATTACTTTTCCTTCTTTGTCTAATAAAAAGGTAGCAGGAATGGCTTGTACGCCATAAGCGGCGGCGGCGGCAGAGTTCCAAAATTGTAGGTCTGAAACGTGATGCCACGGTAAACCGTCTTTCTCAATGGCTTTTACCCATGAGTCTTTTTCTTGGTCGAGACTAACGGAGAAAATGTCAAAACCTTTGTCTTTAAATTTATAATACATTCTTACCACATTTGGATTTTCTTTTCTGCATGGGCCGCACCAACTTGCCCAGAAATCAATCAGAACATATTTGCCACGAAGTGATGAAAGTGCCAATGTGCTATCAGAAGGAGTTTTCATGGCGATTTCTGGAGCTTCAGAGCCTACATCTACGCCTTTCATACGCATAATTTGCTGATGAAAAGTCTTGACGTGAACGTTGGGTGAATTTGGCTTTTCTGCCTTAAATCTTTCTGAAACTTGCGTTAAGGTTTCTAAATCATTTTCAGGATTTAAGAAGTTTCCTGCCGTCCATAAAGCCACTAAATTCGTTCCCATTTCTGGAATCATGGCTTTGATTTTATTGATGTTAGCTTGTTGAGCGGCTTGGAAGTCGTTCTGAATTTTCTGTAAAGTGGCTTCGTCTTTTTTGGCTTGGGCGGCTGCTACTTGTTTGTTCCAAACTTCTACTTTTGCTTGTAAATCGGTATTAAGTTTCAGAATTCGATTAAAATACTCAATATTTTTAGAATTCCCCGTTAGTTGGAAAGTACCACGTTTGTTGGGTAAGTCCATGCCGTCGGCAATTACATTGATGGTTTCACCACCTTCTAAGATTAGTAAAACTTTTTGACTCAATTCCATTCCGAAGAAATTGAGTAAATAATAACCACCTCCATCAATAATATTCGCATTGAATTTGAAGGTTTTATCGGCAGCAACATTAGCAGAGTCCATCGTTATGGGTGTACCTCTACCATTGATAAATTGTAGATAGACCTTTTTGTCGGGAGCAACGTTGTTTACTTTACCTGTAATGGTTACAGGTTTTCCATTTTGCCCAAACGTAAGGGTAGATATGATGGCGAAGATTACGCCTAAAAATATTTTTTTCATGTTTTTATTTTAAGGTGTTAGTGGTTGGGTATGAGGGATTAGAGTGAAGGAAAAAACATTATAACTCTGTAATTTCTTAAACTCTAACCTCTAAACCGAATCTCTATTACCTGTCTAAATTTCCAATGATTTCTGCAATAATGCCGTTGTTACTTTAGGGTCAGCAGAACCTTTTGATTTTTTCATGATTTCGCCCATGAACATCGCTAAAAGCCCTTTTTTTCCTGATTTATATTCTTTGACTTTGGCAGGATTATTTGCTAAAACCTCATCAATTAACGACTGAAGTGTATCGGTATTGCTTTGCTGAATTAGATTCTTTGTTTCGGCAATTTTTAAAGGTGTTTTGCTCGAATCTTGTACTAATTCTGGGAAAATTTGTTGTGCCGCCGTTGAGGTACTTACTTTTCCTTCATCAATCAAATTAATCAATGCACCTAAACGTTCGGGAGAAACGGTTAGGTGACCAATTTCTAAATTATTATCATTCAAATAGGACTTCACCGTACCCATAATCCAGTTAGAAACGGCTTTATAGTTTTTCGTGAACTGACAAGTTGCTTCAAAATATTCTGCTATTTCACGGGTTTCGGTTAATACGTTGGCATCGTATTCTGGTAAATTATATTGCTTCGTAAACTTTTCAAAAAGCTCCCAAGGCAAAGCTGGCATCATGTTTTTTACTTCCGAAAGCCATGCTTCCGAAATTGTCAAAGGCACTAAATCTGGCTCAGGGAAATAACGATAATCGTTTTGGGTTTCTTTCTCACGCATACCCGAAGTACGTCCCGTTGCAGGGTCAAAACTACGAGTTTCTTGGATTAATTTCTCGCCATTTTCTACGGCATCAATCTGTCTAACAACTTCATATTCAATGGCTTTTTGGATAAAACGCATTGAGTTCATATTTTTGATTTCAACTTTCGTACCAAATACTTTGCTACCAACTGGCATCACCGAAATATTGACATCGCAACGAAGAGAACCTTCTTCCATGTTACCGTCGCAAATACCCAAATAACGCACCAATTTGCGAACTTCATTCATGAAAGTTGCGGCTTCTTCGGCTGATTTTAATTCTGGTTCAGTCACCATTTCAATCAATGGTGTTCCTGCACGGTTATAATCAATTTGACTATCGGTTGAGCCTTCTGTATGGAGTGATTTTCCTGCGTCTTCCTCTAAGTGAATATGGTGAAAACGAACGATTTTTTCGCCCGTCGAAAGTTTCACTTTTACGCCACCGCCCATGCAAATTGGCGTTTTGTCTTGCGTGATTTGGTAACCCTTTGGAAGGTCAGGATAAAAATAATTTTTACGGTCGAAATATTGATTTTCAGTAATTTGAGAATTGCACGCTAAACCCATTTTCATGGCATATTCTACCGCTTTGCGATTGAGTTTTGGTAAAGTACCTGGATGCCCGAGCGTAATAGGGGAGATGTGCGTATTGGGCGAACCGCCAAAAGAGGCAGCGTCAGCCGCAAAAATCTTGCTTTCAGTTTGTAACTGAGCGTGTACTTCTAAGCCAATAACGACTTCGTATTTATCTCTGATTTCTTGTTTCATTGAGTATTTCAAAATTTCTATTTACAAAGATAAATGATGTTAGACCACAGATGACATAGATTGGACGGATTTACACAGATATTTCTAAGTTGTTAAACGAATACCTTTGTAAATCTGTCAAATCCGTTTAATATGTGGTCTGATTTATTCTTTGGGAAAGGAAATATTGTTAAACTCATTCCAACCGTTTTAACTTAAATTGAGTCTTTATAAAAATGAAGATTGAAATTTTCTAATTTCTTTGGAAACCGAAGCTCAACTAATACAAGCCTGTTTACAAAATGACCGAAATGCCCAACGAAAGCTGTATAATGCCTACGCAGGGCGAATGTTGGTCGTATGTAACCGCTATGCCCAAAGTCAAGCCGAAGCCGAAGATATTTTGCAGGAAGCATTTATTAAGATTTTTCAGAATTTAGACAAATTTCGTGCTGAAAGTACATTGGGTGCTTGGATTAAGCGAATCGTGGTCAATACTGCCATAAATCAAATACGATCGCAACAGCATTTTCAAGATATGGGAGATGTTCAAGATTATGAAAATCAGATTAGTAATTATCAGTCGGGAATAGAAGGAATCCATTTTAAAGAATTACTTGAAATGATTCAGAAACTACCCAAAGGTTGCCAAACGGTATTTAATTTATTTGCTATTGAAGGATATAAACACAACGAAATTGCCGAGATGTTGAAGATTACCGAAGGTACTTCAAAATCACAATATTCTCGTGCAAAAGCAATTTTACAGAGTATTTTGTCAGTGAAATGAATATAGACGATTTATCACATAATTCTTTCGAGGAGCAATGGCAAAAAGCCTTTGATGATGCCTCCATGACCCCACCCGATGCGGTCTGGGAGAAGATTGAATTGGGTTTAGATAAAAACGTTCCGCCAAAATCAAGTAATAATTCGTATTATTTTGGGGCTATTTCAGCATTAATTTTAAGTATTGTTTTATGGTATTTTGTTGGAAAGAAAGAAGAAATAAAACCAATTCCAATAATAAAAAATAAGCCAGTTATTGTAGTGGAAAAAGAAGAAATTGTGCTTAAAACGGTTGAACGAATAGCTTTTAAAACTAATGAGAAAATAACAGTTAAAAAAGGAGTTACCCCAAAAGAGGAAATAATTATTGAACCTCAATTGGTAGAAATACAACCTGAAAAAGTAGAAAGAATCATTACGGATTCGGTTGATTTTATCACCCCAATTTCACCCAAACCAACAAAATTAGATTTTACTACTATTACGCCCGAAATTCAAACAGAACAGACACCTTATTATGAAAAGCCAAAACCCAAACCAAAGAAAAAATCTATTTTAAAAAATGTCAGAATTTCGGGAGGAATAGGAGTTTATCAGTAAAAAATAGGGTCAGATTTTAGAAACGAGTTTAATTTTTAAAATAGTTTCTAAGAAAAAATTTACTTAAACTTAAAACTGAAGCTGTTTAAACTTTTGAAAAATATTCCCAAATAAGTGAGAATTTTGTGGTGCTAAATCATAAAATATCACAAAATGGGAATACTTAGTAAAAATACTATCGAAACGTGGATTTTGCCACATTT
>JAAFIU010000041.1 GCA_013298805.1 Cytophagales bacterium
CTGCGGATGAAATTAAGTTGGAAGATAATGGATTAAGGGCTTTGAGAAAACCGAGGAAATGATATGATTAACTAATTATTTCGTTTGAGAAGTGAAATTCCCGTCCATTTGTAATGAAAACCTCTTATCATGTCTTGTTAAATCATCCCCTTCTTTACCCACAATTTCACCTAACCACTTTTTTATTTTAGGATCGGTTAAATTATCGTTATAAATCCATCCCTCATTGCCCGTATTGTAGGGAGGGTCAATATAAATACATTTTACTTTTCCTTCATATTCTGGTAAAAGGGCTTTCAATGCCTCCAAGTTGTCGCCATGAATTATTTTATTGCCGCTTTGGGTTTCTTGTTGGGTTTGTTTTCCGTTATCGAAGCCGTAGGAATGTTCTAATACTTTAAAGGGGACATCCAAATGATGGTTTATTACTTTATCTTTTCCTATCCAGTGTAATGTTGGCATTTTATTATTTTTCTGATTTACTAATTGGTTTTTATAAAATTAAGGATATGTTAATGATTTATCAAACGAACGGTTTTTAATTGTAGCTCAAATGGGGCAACCGTAATATTTTTGTATCTTTAAAGTATCTTTGTTTTATCAAATTTATGCTTGCCTTTTAAATTATCCCATGACCAATATTACCAATCCCCACGATAAATTTTTCAGAACTTCTTTCTCTCGATTAGATGTGGTTCGGAGTTTTATTGAAGAAGTTTTACCAAAACAGTATCGGGATAAAATCAATCTTGATTCGCTTCGATTGTCAAATTCATCCTTTATTGATGAAGAACTTTCGGAACATTTAGCGGATTTGGTTTACCATGCAGAATATGCAGGAGAACCCGCCAAGATTTCATTGTTGTTTGAACACAAGTCATATCAAGAGGATTTTCCAGAATTGCAATTGCTCCAATATATGAATAATGCCTATCGAGAAGAACGGCAAAAAAAGAAGAAGGATAAAAAACCGAAAAGATCAACCGTGGTAATTCCGATTATTATTCATCACGGAACGAGTGCTTGGAAAAAAATTTCGATGAGAAAACAGTTTGGTAATCCACACGAAGATTTATTGAAGTTTTTACCAGAGTTTGATTATTTGCTCTTTTCACTCAATGATTTTGAGGATGAGCAAATTGCCAATTTCAAAAATACGTTTCTTTCAACAACGGCTATGCTTTTGAAACACAGTCGGGATGAAAAGAAAAAACTTTTAGCGATTGAGACATTTTTGATTGAAAAATTGAAAATATTTGAATCATCCCACGAAAACGATTTTATTAGTGCCATTTTTTATTATTTGCACAGTACAGCGAACTTGACACCAAATGAAATCGTTATTATCTTTACAAAAGTTTCAACAATTGTAACCAATATTGCCATGACAGCGACAGAACAACTTAGACTTGAAGAAAGGGAAAATACGACCTTCAATAACATTAGAAATCTCATTCAAAACGGTGCTTCTATGGAATTGATTTCTAAATCTTTTGGATTATCTATCCAAAAAATTGAAGATATAATTCAAAAAATGAAAAATTCTGCTAATTAGAAAGTCGTTTATGATAGCACAGAACAGCTTAGAGAAGAAACAATTTTTAACGTTAAAAAATCTCATTAATATTTCGGCAGCAAATGTATTTTTGTGCCGATAAATAGTAAATGATTTATTCACCAATTTTATCCTTTTACTCTTTGCGTTTTGGGTCTCTGAATTTTATTCTTAGAAATCCAATTACTCAAAGTTGCCTCGGTAGCTCCATACCGATTGGCAATAAAACTTTGCTTTGAACCATTTTGAAGAAGGGCTTCTATCTCAACTTTATAAATATCCAATTTACTTTTGCCTGGTCCTTTCGGACGACCCAATATCATACCGTTAGCTTTCTTTACCCGTAAGGCTTCTTTGGTTCTTTGGGAAATTAAATCTCTTTCAATCTCGGCTGCCATTGCAAAAACCATCGCCATGATTTTACTTTGGATGGTATCGTCCAATTGCCAGTTTCCTTTTACGGTGTACATTTTGATTTCCTTCTCAATAGCAAACAAAATGATTTCCATAATTTCCAACATACTTCTTCCCAATCTCGAAAACTCACTAATCAAAAGTACATCACCTTTTTCAAGTTGATTAAGAACCGCAAAAATCTTTCTTTCCTTCCAAGACACTTTTCCCGAAATTTTATCTTCCACAAATTCGACTTTGCCCAAGCCTTTTTCATTAGCTAAGGAAAGAATATCAGTTTTGTTTTTTGAGTTGTCTTGTTCGAGGGTTGAGACTCGTAAATAAGCAATATTCTTAGACATTTTGATAAGATTAGATAAAAACCCTATAAAGATACTTATTTTATAAGATTTTACTCGTTTTTATCAATGAATTTTGTTTGATTATTGTGGTTGTTTATAGGATCACTTTTTTTTATGAATGATGCTTTTAAAGATGCACGTGAAGTTTCGAGATACTTACATAAAATGAGTATAATTTAGACATAGCCACGCCCAAATTATACTCATTAATAATCTCAGATTATCCCAAGTTGATTTTCTTCAAAAACATGGTAACTAAATTGGCAATCAATATCAGACCTACTTTTGTGTAAAATTTTTGATTTACAATACCACAATATATTTCTACTAACACCTTTTTCCCTTTTCTATTTTTAGTAAAGTAAGTCCAAAGAGTTGTGTTAAGAACCTGCTTTTGGGATTTTCTTATACCCTTTACATATGAACCTCCCAACAAAATACTTTTCTTCTCTCTTTTCATCATTTTCCACAAATGAAAAAGTAATGCCGCATAATACACAACCCTATCAATCCCTTTAAACTTTTGTTTAGAATAAAGGCACGTTATCTCGCAGACAGAAGAAAGCTTTATATCATTATTTTCCAAAACTTTAAGTTTATCCTCTTCCTCTAAAATTCCATTACTTAAATACCTCAAATTCTCCGTATTACCATTTATTACAAAACCAGCAACTATTTCATCATCAATACAAAAATTAATCACCGAGGTAGCTTCTTTTAAATACTCTATTGATACACTCAATGTATCACCTGTGGCTTGTTCGTACTCTTTCTGATATATTTCAAGCATTTCAAAAGAGGTACAAATTAAATTACTATACTTTTTCATTTTGTTACTTGGTTTGAAAAAGTCTTCTCTCTTGATTGGAAATACAAAATGTCAGTTTTCCAACAACTTACATAATGTACGGATAATGAGACTTTGATTACACTTATCAATTTGCTTTGGCAATTGTATATCAAGTCTCCAATTAAATAGTAAGTAAATTATTTTCTTTTTTTATGAAATATTTTTTATTTATTTCCAACTCCTTGATATTCATATACTTAACATTTAGGTATCAAGCCGTTTCAGTAGAATATGAAAAGTTTTATAATTGATGTTATGTTAAACTTTTGTTGAACTACTAACAAGCCAAGGCGAAGGCACATTTTATGAATATTTCACATTGGATTTCAAATTGAAATCTGCGGATTCATGCAATACAGCCAGATTTCAAGCACCCGTACAAGACATCAAATCGGATTTTAAAATCCCCAACTTTTTATACAAGTGTTTCATAAAAATTGTCACTTTTAGTCCAATTTTGCCGTAAATTTTTAGTGCTATTTAGCGCATAAAAAATCACCAGTCATTAAGTGATTTTTGGCAAAAAGTGCTATTTAAATGTAATATGACTATCAATTACTGATTTACAATCAAGGTTACAGCTAAATAATAAAGTGGAAAACACGCAAAATAAAGATAAAATTTCACGGCAAAATTGGACTAAAAAATGACACTAAAAATGAGATATTGCACACAAATAATTCAGTTTGGACAAGAAAAACACTTTCCGTAAGTACAGAAAGTGTTTGTATAAACCCACCTTAATTCTATGAATTGTTCAAACCAAACTTTAAAAATATCTTTAGGTTTTAGTCTTTAATTCGTAGTCGAAACGCTATATTCAATAATAAACCCTCTTAAAACGGTTAGAAATCCCGCCCAATTACTTCGTATGCCACTGTTATCAGTATTATATGCCAATACATGATAACTATTTCCATTATTATTGATTTGAAAAGGAGTTGGAAGCGTATAAGAACTTATACCCTGTCCATTACTACCATTAGAGGTTATTGAGGCAAGTTCAGTGTATGCCCCTGCATAATTACCAAAACTCGGAGGAAGATATTGCAAATTATTTTGCCTCAAGACTAATTTTAAATTTGTATTGGGTGAGCGGTCATCGTAAGAAAGAATAATCTTTGTAATAATTGCATTGTGTGGCAAATTGATAGCAGCAATGATTCCTGCATTTGCTGGAATACCAGGCCCTCCATCACTGTAAAAAAATAATCCGCCATTTCCTCTTTGGAGAAAAGCATTGCCATTGCCCAACTCGCTGGTAAAATCATATTCATCTACCGAATAGTAATTAGGTAAAGGTTGTGTATAGCTTACACTGTTTACCGTAACACTTCCATTAGCATTGAATTGAAGCGTGTTCTGTGATTTTACGGCTTGAAAGAAAAATAGGGTTATGATAAATCCCCCAATATTAGATATTAACAACTTTTTCATGAAAGCGATGTTTGTTTTGATGATAAAGAATTTAATTTTCTAATTTTCTTTAATCGAAAGAGTTCCTTTATTCTGTAAAAGCCCTCCTACTGCTATTGTCAAGTTTTTGCATTTCTGTAATCCCATTGCACTGTTGAGAATAACAACATGACCCGTATTGATTTTTACATCTTGTGTTTTGTCAGGAATTGTACCACATGACCAAAGCGTAGGGTCATTCCAATTGCCTGATTTGGTTGATTCTTGGAGGGTACAGGATGAATTTATGGGATTAATCGTAACAATGATTGGTTTGATATCAAAACAACTAACTGGGTAATAGATAGCATTATAAGTAGTAGCTTTGATATAAAATGTTCCAGAAGTAGTAATAGCAGTAGGATTTAGCAAGGGGGTTGTCCCTAAAGCATCAGAGAAATAGCTATAAGTAGTTTCACTTGAGTAAGCACTACCATATCTATATGAAAAATTGGTAATATCTATTGTTTGTGGAGCATTTACTATCATTGGATTTGTAATCACTAAGTTGGGTTTGTTCCCATATTTTATTGATATAATATTTGAATTGTTACTCTGTCCACCATTAATTGTACAGGTGGCTACATAGTCTCCTCCTGTAACTGTTTTAGTAAAACCAGTTGTCCCATCATTCCAAGTAATAGTCCCACTTGCACATCCATTAGCCGTAAGTATGGCAGTATCATTTGAACATAATTGTTGACCATTTACACTGATTACTGGTGACTGAGGGGAAACGCTAAGATTAATATTTACCTTTTCACTTTCGCAATTATAAGGGTAAGTGCTTGTTCGGCAACTTGCATAATACGTGGTAGTATTATTTACGGAGGGAATTGTAAACGTTTGACCATTATTTGTTACCCAATCCCATAAATAATTGGAGGTTATTTCAGAAAAGCTATTAGCAGCTCCTAAAGTGTACCAATGTGGAGTGCTTCCAGAAGAGCAAGTTCCTGTAAAAATTGCTTTAATTTGAGGATTACTATTTAATTCTTGAACAATACTTGGGACGTTTGGGCTAACGTCAACATTGATAGTTATTGGTTCTGAAATACCCGTACAGCCCTCTCTATTCGTAACTTTAAGCCTATAATCTCCAGCATCTGCTACCGAAGCACTTTGTTTGAAGAATGAAGCAGTTCCAATACTTGGAACATTGATGTTATCTTTTGTCCATTGGTAAGTGTATCCATATTCTACTTCCGAAGTGCTATTTCCCCCTCCTAAATATCGACTATAATAATTTACTGCCATAGGTTTGCCTACACAAAAACTCGAAGAATTAGTTTGAATGCTTGGTAAAACACCAATCACAAAACTACTCGTAAGCGTTTTTTCTGCAACAGGGTTTGAGCTTTTCAGTTTTACAATATAACTACCATGAGGAACACCAGATGGTATTGTAATAGGAATAGAATTTAAACTATTTCCAAAAGCAGTACCAAGGATGATAGGGGAAGTGGAAAATGTGTAACTATTAATTTCTGAAAGTTCGACCGTATAAACATTATTTGCTTGAATACCTTGAGCAAAAAAACTCAAATTTCCCGTATTGCCATTGCTTCCGGTACACAAAGAAGTAAAATCCTGATTAAGGGTAAGAATATTTGAGCAATCAATGGTTGATAAAATTTGAATAGAATATTCACTTGATGACACATTACCATTACTTACTTTTAAATAAAAATACCTATTGGTAGTGGCGTATTCAGTAATAGTTCCGATGCCAGGAACAAATATTGTTCCACACGCCTCAGAACTAATAAAACCAGAAACACTATTGGGCAGATTTACATTTACTGTTTTATTTGTCGTAGTAATACTTGATACAATACTTGTTACAGTTCCATAACACGCAGAAGGTGAGCCTGAATGTCCTGAACTTTTTATGTCTTTTTGTATTATCTCAATGGTAAATATATTACTCAAAAATGTACCCGTAGTGTTAAATGTTAAAGGAATGGATAATGCTTGGCAAGCAGTATTTGGCGTGCTTTCGCTAATTGTTATTGTCTGCCCTATCACACCATAACCCATTAAAATCAAAAAGAATAAATATTTTTTCATCTTGTTATTTAATTAAATTGTTGGAAAATCTTTATTGACCGTCTTCTTGCTATAGGTAGTTTTTGACCATTCTTAAGTTCTAAAGTCAAATTCTGTTGCGAAATCGTTTGAATAAAACTTGGATTGACCAAAAAGCCTCGATGGATGCGTAACCAATTTTCAAATTTGGAACAAGTTTCAAAGCATTTAAGCGTTCGTGAAATCGTTTTCTTTTTTCCGCTAATAAAAATCAAGTCTGTATAGTTGGCATTTCCTCTCAAAAACATGATAGAATCCATATTGGTAAGTTTTTGAATACTTATCATATTGGAAGAATATGCTGAATTTTGTATTTCCATTTTTGTATCCATTTTAATAAATAGAAAAGGTGATTTGTATATCAAGAAGCTTTGTTATGACTCTAAAACAAAATTCGACTAAAAAGGAAAGTTAATCCCCCCGCAAAAGGGGGGATTTTTAAGATAGGTAGAACAAATTATAGCTTTCTAATAGACTTTTGATTGAGGAATGGCTTATTTGGGGAGTTTCGGTATAGATTTTATTTTACTATTGCCTCTGTTTTGAAATATATTATCCACCACCTCCCGAGCTTTCCGATTGGTATTTTTGAACAAAATAGGATTCATCATTAGGGATAAATACCACTTTTTTGACCTCAATATTAGACTTCGTCAAATCGTATTTTAAGAGGTTGTGAAAAACGCTAAGGTATTCAGTGTTAATACTGCCCGACATGACAGATGTGTTAGCATCGAACTCCCATGCCTTGCGAGAGTCGTAGCCAACGGTTGTGTAATACTTTTTGTGTAGATTTCGAAAATAGGTTTTGAAAACTCCTTCAAAATTGGTTTTGCTTTCGGGTGAAGAAAATTCAAAAGTAATTTCAAAACTCTGCCAAGTATATTCTTTTCCAAATAAACCATTGACGGTTTTTGTCCAGCCAACTAATTGATAATTAAGGGTTTGTCGCCAGTTATTTGAATTTTCAAATTTTTGAAAAAAGCCCAAAGCAACCCAATAAATAAACCTGATATAAGAGTAAAAAAAAATATAGGGTAGGATTGTTAGGCAAAAGACGCCTGCTATTATTCCGAAACAAAGGACGAAAAATCCAAAAAATGAAGGTAATGCAGCAGAAACATTAGATATAAAGCTCATTCCTACAATAAATATCGGAAAGCGATAATGCAAATAACACAAAATAGATATGGTAATAACCGTCGCACCTGAGACTCCCTCAAAATCAGCAAATACTGCGAAACTATCCTCTGTTTCTGAAATGTCAGTATCAGGATTGGCGTAATAATTGTAATATTTAGTGAGTCTGCTTAACATTTGGGTGTTTAATTAATTGGTTTTTGTTAGGCTTATATTCCCTGAGTAAATGCCTGACGACCATGTGCCATTCAGTTCTTGAAAAATATCGTTTTCCCTATAATTAGTTTTACAAGACAGTAATAACCAGCGTACCCCAGTTGGTGCATTTTGGTGCATGATGTCGGTTTCGTTAAAGTCTAATTTATTATTCTGAAAAGTCCCCATCAGATTTTTGTGAGCAAAGAGCGTATTATCTTTACTATCTCTAATGTAGGCTGTCCCCATAATCATAGTTCCCGTCTGTTCAGTAATGGTCAATTCATAAACATATAAATTGCTGGTACCACCCCCGTTTTGGGTAACTTGTCCTGTCCATTTGCCTATTAGAGGGTTTGGTGGCGGTGTCACATCTTGTTTTTTACAAGAATTAAGCAACAAGCATAAGGCAATGAATGAGATTAATTGTTTCATGATTTATTTGATTTTTTGAGTTTAAATCTACCAAAGCAATTCTTTTAATAGTAAATTCAAGTCTTGCGAAGCCGTAATTTCTTGATAATTTACGTTAGAACGATTGCCTAAATCATCAATATTGACCATCGTAATTTTTCCATCTTTGGTTACGAAATAAAAATTATCAGCCGAATAGGTCGGGTGTACCCGTTGTTTTATTACGTCATACGGAGAGGTACAAGCCAACCGATAATTACTGTCATTATCTTTTTGTAAAATCACGGATTGTTCGACTACCTGTTTTGAACCAGTATAGTTTGTGTAATTAATTCGTATTTTTCCTTTGCCACTTTCTAATCTAAATAAACCGTGGTAAATAGTACCGTCAGTACCCGTATGGGTCATTTCAATATCTATTTTAGCACCCGAAGAAATCTTTGCTACAATACTTTGGGAGTTGGTCGCAATGTTTTGAGGGGTGATGTCGGTACTTGATTTACAAGATCCAAAAATCACTACTGACGTAAGGATAATTAATAATATTTTTTTCATAATATTGTTTGATTAAATAAAATTTCAATTTATAACTCTTTGAAATCCAATAACTTCCTTCGTAAAATTGGCTATTTTATGCCCCTGACTAATTCCAAAGAATCGTATTCTAAGGACACTGAAACAATAAATTTGGATTGACCAAATTCGCACGATTAATCCTGAGAAACCACTCAAAAATGCGTGATTTTTCAAATCGTTTTAAGGTATGGGGCGTTATTTTTTATGTCCATTTTGGTAAATTGGACTTGTGTAATTTAGGTATCCACGAAGAAATTGTACTGATTCTGTTGTCTTAATACTTTGAATACAGTTGTTCGTAAATATTGAATAGCTTATTTGAGTCTGAAAGTCATCGAAATGCCAGGATTTGCCTTTGAACTTGGAGAAATGCCGAAACTAACATTTATGCCTAATCCAAATTTTGGCGTAACGAAATATTTTAAACCTAATCCACCATCAAGTGAAACTTTTGTGTTATAACCTGAAATAAAAGTTTTACCAACGGAGAGACTCGGTATAATGTCAAATCCACTTACCTGCAACAACTTGGCAAAGTGGTAAGAAAAATTTGCTCCAATTCCCCAACCAGTAATTCTATCGTCATAGTAATTCACATACGTTCCATAATAATTGTAGCCAAAATAGGGTACTGTAATGGGTACACTCGCATAATCTACACCGATACCAACCCCAAATTCATCCGAAACGCCATATTCATAATTTAGTCCATATACCGTAAAACCCGATGGGAAACTGTACGTAGAAGAGAGGTATGAAGCTCCTTCTTGAAATGCCTTTATTTCCCCCATTCGGGTATTTTGGGGTATTGGAGACGGTAATTGATTGGTTTGAGAACTTACCTTATTTGAATCTTTTTTTACAGGTAATGATACCCCGACTACCTCTGTCGTTTGTTTCTTATTGGGGGAAGTATTTTTAGGTACAGCAATTACCGTCAAGGGATCAATCTCTTGCTTTGCTAACTCAAATTTTTCAATACGACCATCAACATATTTTATTTGAGCAATATCATTTTTGTCTCTGGCGTAGATGGTCTCTGTTTTGTTACCCCACTTTTTATATTTAACCACCTCCTTTGAAACCTCTTTTACGATAACTTTTATTACTCCGCCATCTCGGAGCGTAATCAAATCTTGGGCATTTATTTCAAAAAAAGATAGTAACAGCAGGAGAGATAATACTTGTTTCATAGTCGTAATTTTAAATTATAATATTTCGATTAAAAGGAGAATTTCAACGCTTTAAACTATTGACTCCCTTACTTTGACAAAATTCGACTAAATACAAAGCCTCATCAACCCCGCAAATGGGGGGATTTAGGAATATCTAAGGCTTGGCTTGAAAAATGATTCGTATAATTCTTCCTCATCGGTTACATAATGAGTTGCTTCATTCTCTAAATGATTAGTGAACCAATCACTTGCTAATCTCCAAATAAGACTACCAGACGATTTTCTAAAAAAATTAAAATGCCCAATTGTTTTTAATCCAAAATCAGAAGGTTTGAGCCAACAGTATTCCACAATTCGTTGGGACATTTTCCCGAAGACTCTGGCAAATGCTTTGGGCGTTGTCAAGTGGTCGTCTGTGGCAGCCAATGCCATGACTGGACAATTGATTTGTTTTACAAAAAAGTTTGCTCCTCTAATTTTTGTATGTTCCTCAAAATCAGGATACTTAACTCGCTCTGTAAAATCTCTTACAAAAGTGGCAGGGAGATTCTCAAAACCTCCAATTTTTCTCCCTGGGAAATAACCAAACCATTTTGTCAGTAAGGGCATCAGAATATACCATTGAAAAAAGGTAGTCCACTTTTTGGTATATGGCGACCAATCGGCGTAGTAGCCAACTTGTGTACCAACCGTAAACATACCTGCAAGACGATGGTGTGAAGGAATCATCATTGGAAAAATGCCACCCAAGGAATGCCCAAGCGTAAAGACTGGTGTTTGTTCAGCCATTTGAAAAACGAAATGGATAATTTCCTCTAAATCTTCAGCAATTTTCATAGGTCCCGCTTCAAAGTCAGGGCTTAGTATAGTGGGTGCTGACTCTCCAATACCTCTATAATCAGATGTCCAGACGATGAAACCCTGTTGAGCCAAAAAATTACAGAATGGCATATAAAACTGTTGGCGAACACCTGTAGCTGAACAAAGCACAATCAAGGCTTTGGGTATCTCGGAAATAGGTTTGAAAACGTGTGCTGAAATCACGAAACTATCAGACATGGTGAGAGATACTTTTTCTTGGATAACCTTTGAGTTTTTCATCGTTTTGGATTTGAGTTTATCGTTTGAAAGGATTTATTACATTTGACCAACCATAAAATCATTGTGGATAACTACCTGACCATTAGCTAAATGGAAAGTTGTTTGACCATATTCCATCTCGAAATAGGTAACAATACCCGAAATGGTTTCAAAAGAATTTTGGATAAATGCGGAGTTAATTATTTGCGTTTGCATGAGTGAATTTGTTTAAGTACACCCTTTATCGTAAGTAGATTTAAGCAAACTCATTTTTGGGCAATAAAAAAAGCCGAATCTTTCGAAACGGCTTGATTTTGAGGGAGTTGAGATGCTTAATTTTTTTCTGGAAAGTATTTTTGTAGGAGGGCTTTGAATTGAGGGGTTTGGCGGATGTTGTCTAAATCAGTATCTATTTTAATATGTTCAAAGTTATTAAAGCCTTTTTGTAATGCTTGTTCAAAGTATTTTAAAGATTTCTTTTGCATTTTTTGCAACGAATAGAGGCAAGCAAGATTATAACAAAGACTCGTAGTTTCATCTTTGGGACTTAGACTTAATGCTTTCTCAAAGTTTTCAGTAGCTTTTCCGAATTCACTTAGCCCAGAATACGCAATCCCAAGATTTTCGTATGCTTTGGGCAATTTTGGATTCAATGAGATTGATTTTCTTGAATATTCAATGGATTTTTCATAAAGGTTTTGATGATAATAAACAGATGCTAAGTTGTTATAAATTTCAGCATCTGTCGAATCAATTTTAATGGCAATTTGGTAATATTCGAGAGCTTTATCATATTCTTGTAAATCATCATAAGCACTTGCAAGGTTAAAAATTGCATCATAATAGTTAGGCTTTAAAACAATGGCTTTTTTATAATATTCAATTACTTTTTCGGATTTCTTTAAAGATTTGTATAGGATTCCCATATTATAGTATGCCTTAGCAAAATTGGGTAAAATTCCGATGTATTTTAAATAATATTTTTCTGCATCTAATGGATTATTATCAAGTTGATGAATTAGTCCTAATGCAAATTGAATGTAAGGAGCGTTTGGCTCTAATTTTTCAGAGTATAATAGCTTGGTAACGTTTTTTGCAATAATTTCTTTTTCTGATTTATTTAAGTTTATCCTATGTTCCTTTTCTGTAACATCGTAAATATTGTTACAATCATTAATAGCTTCCAAAAATAAAGCCCTTGCCTCCAAAGCATTGTTGAGATAGTGTTTATTCCCTAATATTTCTTTGGCAATCCGTAATTCTTTTACAGCAGTTATCCAATCTAACTTTCGGTATGTTTCCTTTCCTTCAAGCAAGGGAGCAATTATTTCCATTGCCTTCTCTTGTAAAACTGCCGCTAAATTTCTTCTCATTACTCGAATTGCATCTTCATTTTCAGGAGTTACACTTATCTTATTGAAAAAATATAAAGCACAATTGTTTTCGGGTTGTGTATAATTTTTTAGGTCGAAATTCCTTTTGTATTGTACATAAAAATAACGAGTCATGCTATCAGCATTAGCCAATAATTTATCCTCTATTCCTTTGGCATTCACACTTGCTAAGATGGGATAGTTTTTTGCTTTTCTTTCCTTTAAAGATAAAAGTGTTTGAGTATTAACTCTTCCCAAGATTTGGTCTAAATTACCAACTGCTACTGGGGTTTGACGGTTGGGGAATGCTTGTTTGCGGACTTGTGTTTGTAAATACGACTGTATCTCAAAAAGCGAAACTCCTTTATCTTCATCAGTATCAGCCAAGCCTTGTAAACCTTCAATCAAGTGATAAGAAAACAAACCTCTGCCACCTCCCCATTCCTTACCCTCGAACGATAATTCATTTGCTTGGCACGAAAGTAATTTGGTTTGGTTTTTCCATTCAGAAGTTAAGGCAGCCGTTGTTTTTTCTTGCCCTTCAGCACCGCCAATAAGTCCACCAGCATGACAGGCATCTGAGATAAAAACGATTTGAGCTTTCTTCTCAGTAAGGTTATCCAGCCACTGTTTCAATTCCATGACTGAAATAAAATCAGTGCCTTTTAAGTAGCTAACACTTAGAGATTTATAAAGCAGGAGAAGAGCATTTTCTTTGGCAATTTTAGCTTCTAAATCTCCGTGTCCTGCAAAATAAATATAGACCAAATCATTTGGCTTAACTATTTCATTAAGGTGATACAATTCGTCCACGATATTAAAACGAGTTGCTTCTTCATTAATGAATAGTTTAATATTATTCTTCGGTACACTCAAATCCTTTTCAAGATATTGAGCAAATAGAGTAGCATCTTGGTCTGCATATTGTAGGTCTTTAACTTCTAAATAGTTTGAAATCCCAACAATAATAGCCCAAATATTTCTATTATTATTCTCAACATTAGTAACTGTTTCAACCCCTCTTTGTGAATAAACCGAACCACTAAAAACTAACAAACAATAAAGTAATACTTTTCTCATGGCTTTAATTTTGGAAAAATGTTCTATATAAATCTAAGATTTTATTTAGCAATCCTCAAAAAGTGAGGCGATAATTTATTATTGGGAAAATTCCGTATTGGTATTGTGTACTCGTTTGGGCGGTGCGAGTATCGTAGGTTTGGGTAAAAATATTTTGGGTATTAAAAACATTCTGAACATCAAATGAAAACTCATGGGTCAATTTCGCTCTGTTGAGCCGATAGCCCACTTTGGCATCAAATCGGAAATAGTTTTTGAAGTGCTCGTCGTATGATTTTTCATTGTCATAAATTGTCGTTCCGTATTTTTTAGATAATTCCGTATTGACAGGTACGAATCTCCGTCCACCCGAATACGTAACTTTCAAATCTACCGAAAGCATTTTGTTTTTGGCAAGATTAAATTCTCTTCCCACCAATCCATTCATCACAAAATTGCCGTTGAAAGCAGTATTTTTATTGATTCCATTGCTGCCTTTATAAGTAGATTTATACAAAGAAAGTGTTGAAAGCAAATACCAATTTTCATGAAACTGTCGCTCCAAAGTAAGTTCCATACCCGTATTTTGCCCCGTTCCAGCGTTTACAAGGCTGTCTTGAAGGATTAAACCATAACCCGCACCCAGATTGAGGGTTGAATAATAGGATGGTTTGATGGTAACGGGTACATTAAAAATCTGTTGGTGATATAACTCATATTTCATTTGCCAGTCCGACTTAAACTTGATGTTATAAGACAATACAAATTGCCAACTCTTCGTGAAATCCAAATTATTATTAATTGTCTCAGTGCTACCATCGGCGTTTTTTACTTCATAAAAGTAAGTCAAAGGATTCTGGATTTTACTGTAAAGCCCAGCCCCAAAACTGAGTGTTTCGTTTTCTGATAATTGATATTTTAACCCAAATCGGGGTTCAATGGAAGTTTTACGATTAAGGTTCAATGACTCTACATGAACTCCTAAATGCGTTGAAAATTTACCATCAAAACGATGTTGCCAATAAATATACGACTGCGAAAGAGCCGCAACATTTTGAGAATTATGTAAAATATTGAATTGCTCTGTTTGATTCACAAACCGCACACTATCAATTAAATTGAACTTAAATTGGGTATGCGTAAATCCTAAGCCAATATCATCTTTTCTCGAAAATTTATGTCTGAATTGAAACAAAGCGGTCAATCTACTTTCACTTAAATTATTATTGTAAGCATTCTGATAGACATTTTGCTTTATATTCAGCGAATCTGTTGAGGTATATTCCTGTGCGTGCGAATACGTCAAACTGAAAATGGTAGAAGTTTTGGTAGTCAAAAAGTGTTTCCATTGTACACCAATTACGGAGGTGTTTGAGGTATTCCTCACTCCAAGCGGCACGACATTTTGTGTATTATTTTTTTCTAAAGATTCAGGACTGACCTCAATACCACTCTTGCCGAACAAGCCAAAAATATTAATGGAATTAGCGACATTAAACGGGAAATGAAACTTAAAATTAAGGTCTTGATACCGAGGTACAGCCACGCCAACTCCTGCCGAGATGCCCAATTTGTTCAATAAGTCAAGGGCAGAATACCGATAATTTGCCAAGAATGATGCTCCCTTTTTACTGATGCCTCCCTCAGCCCCAAACTCAAAACCATTGAGTCCTACCTGAGCGACGTACTCGTTTTTATCTGCATTGCCGTTACGGATACGTAAGTCAAAAACGCCCGATTGTACATTGCCGTATTGAGCTGGGAATGCTCCTGTGAGAAAATCTGATTTATCTAAGACATTGTTATTCAACATACTAACGGGCCCTCCTGTGCCACCACTATTACCAAAATGATTTGGATTGGGAATATTGATGCCTTCCAATTGCCAAAGAATTCCGTTAGGGGACGCTCCTCTGACGACAATATCATTTCTAAAATCGTTATTGCTGACCACCCCAGCCAGCCCCGTAACCATACGGGCGGGGTCGTTTCTACTGCCTGCAAATCTGCGAGTATCAGACATGGATAAGGTACGGGACGAAACAAAGGCAGATTCTCCATTTTGTTTTTCTTTACCCAAACCAATAACTTTAACTTCCGCTAAATTTTGAACGTTTTCTTCTAATTCCACCGTCAGGATTAATTCCTTACCAGCATTGATAATAAGATTATTAAGCATCTGATTTTTATAACCAATACTACTTACTTGCAAAGCCACTCGACCAAGGGGGCAATTCATAAG
Source organism: Cytophagales bacterium (assembly GCA_013298805.1). Lineage (GTDB taxonomy): Bacteria > Bacteroidota > Bacteroidia > Cytophagales > Spirosomataceae > Arcicella. Next base: position 15,958 of record JAAFIU010000041.1, read on the forward strand.
AACAAACTTCCCTTCAGTATCGGTAATACAGCCTTTTGGGTTCTCAACCATTTTGACCGAAGCCCCTGAAATTGGGAATTTAGAAACCGCATCCACTACCCGCCCACGGATGGTAAAAAGAGAATTTCGATCGTCTTTTAAACGATTTGGGAAAAGGTTTCCCTTACCCTTTATTTGAAAAACAAAGGTGCATAACACAACGGTAAAAAGGTGTTTCATTAGTTTATTTTTTTTTGAAGTAGGTGGTGATTAGGGATTGGAAGGTAGAATTAAGACGTAATTCAGCCCATTCGTCATCGGTTTTAGTTAGTCGATCATAATCAATTGAGCGAGTCATTCCGTTTTGTAAAGCTTTTTCTGCCCATTCCAAGGCTTTTTGTACGTCATTTTGGGCAGAATAAACTTTTGCATTATTTGAATAACCTCTAAAATCTTTAGGGTTTAACTTTATCATTTTATTGCCTAAATCTAATGCTTCATTCCACATTTTTCTTAGTCTATGTGTTAATGCGAGTGCGGAATACCCTGCAACTTGGCTTGGTTCTAATTCAATATATGATTTTGCTCTTTTTTCTGCATTATTAAAATCCCCTAAATAAGAGTAATTATTGGACATAAAATTCAAGTAACTTGGTCCTATATCATCAATCACTACTCCGTTTGGAAGTCTAAAAAACTTTTTAAGGTATTTCTCCATCACCAAATAGTATTGATTGCTCTCTTTAAAATTATTAAGTACATAATAATAAAGTCCAATAGAATGTAGAATCAGCTTATTGGTAGAATCCAAGTTATTATGGGCATATAAAACAGGTTTTAATGCCTCGTCATAATTACCTAAACTTGAATAATAAGTTCCTAATGAAAGATAAAGCAAAGGATCCTTCGGATTAATTTCAATTGCTTTTTTTACAAAATAAATGGCACTATCTACTATCCTCAATTCATCATAACAATTACTTAAAAGTTGATAGTTAGTAGCCAAAGGTACTTTCATATCCAGAATTGACGTTTTGACTATCTCTTGAAGCGTAATCCCTTTTTTATAGAATTTTACGGCTTTTTGAAAATCTCCTTTTTCTCCATAAAGAGTTGCGAGATTAAAATAAATTGGAAATTCTCCATCATAAATTGTTAGCGCTTTTTCACCAAAATAAATAGCTTTGTCAATATCACGTCTTTTATCTACACCTATTTGTTGAGCATAAAAATCACAAAGACCACCGCACGAACTGTAATTAGAAGAATCTAATCTGTATGCTTCAAGAAAAGAGTGTTCAGCTTTTTCAGGGTCTTTGCAATACAACAAATAGTTAGAACCCAATAATTTATGAGGGTTTGCATCGGTGGGATTATCTAAAATATAATTTTTGTAAATTGCTTCTATTCCTTTACAATCTTTTGTTCTAAAATAGAAATCTAAAAAACGAGATTCATCTGCAAAGGATAAATAGTTTGTATTTTTATTAACCACTTCGTTTTCCTTTGTTTGTCTAAGTATAACATATTTTGAAGCTATATCTCTTGCTTTTAGGGTATCTCTTACCGCCCAAAACAAATCGAACAGAGCAAAATCAGATTGTTTTTTATCTAATTTGCTCTTTTTGATTTCCAAAATAAATTCATTGAGTTTCTTTTGTTTTGAGTCCTTTGTTAATGAATTTTCCAGAATTCCAATCATTGATTGTATTTCAAGTTTGTCAATTTGATGTGCTTTTTCAAAATAATCAATTGCTTTATTTTTATCTCCTTCCAACTGAAATAATTTTGCTAAACCAGAATATCCAAAAGTGCTTTTAGGACGCTCTACAATATGATTTTCAAAATACGGACGTGCATTTTTTGTATCACCTTTAATCAAATATTGATTCGCTACCATATCATTTGCCATCAAAAAATGAGGGTCTAATTCAAGGCATTTTTTATAATAATAAATACAACTGTCGGTTATTTGACGAGTTGCATAAAAATGAGCTAAGGAAGTGAGGGTATAAAAAACATCGGGTTCTTTTTCGAGAGACTTCTTTAGTTTACTTATTGCCAAACTTATTTTTCTTCCATCAAGCATAGTCCCTTTATCATAAGTCAAATAGAGCATCTCCAAAAATTCCTTTCTTGCATTAATTCTACCTTCTAAATAGTTGCCTTTTAACAATTCATGAGATTTTTCAAAATATTTTATCATTTGTAAAAGCGAATCTTTTTGAACGAGACTTTTGGTCGTTTCACCTCCCAAAGCTCCAATTTGAAAACAATAGGTCAATAATTTATTTCCATCCTCCTGTAATGCCGCCACAAGATTACGTTTCATAATTGCTATAATTCTCTCATTTTGTTCATTTTTAGCGACCAAGCCAAGGTAGTAATTTGCACAATTAGTTTCAGGAATAATTAATAACTTGGTGTTCAAGCATAACTCAAATTTGCTATAAATTCCTCTGGTCGTTGAATCTAAGGCTTTAAGGAGATATTCTTCGCTTCCTTTTGTATTAACTTTTGTAAAAAATGCCATTGATGTTTTTTGAGAACTGATATATTTTTGAAGTTTCTCTTTATTAATTACTGCAACCAAATCCTCGCTAACCGTCTGTGTTTCTGGCTTTTGGCTATTCGGACGAGCTTCTTTGTTTACTTCCTTAATTAAATAGTTTTCTAATTCATCGTATTTGATAATTCCATCTTTTACATCGTCTGCATAACCATCAGCAAGCCCCATTAAGCCACTAATTAAATGGTAAGAAAAATTCCCTCTACCACCACCCCATTGTTTTCCTTCTAATGAAAGTTGTCCAACTTGACATGATAAAAGTTTTGTTTCTGCCTTAACAACATCTTTTAAGGCTTGCTGAGTAGATTGCGTTCCAGAAATACCGCCAACCAATAAATTTGCCCCCGAATGACAGGCATCTGCGATGAAAATGGTACTTGCTCCTTTGAGACGAAGATCTGTAATCCATTGATTTATCAACTGCATTTCGATATAATCATTACCCAAAACGTAATCTCTTTCTTTAATTCCGTGTAATAACAATACAGAAAACTCTTTTCCTTTTACGGTTTCATTATCCCCATGACCCGCAAAATAGAAATATACTTTATCTCCTGTTTTTACCTTTTCGAGTATCTGTTTGAATTCTGAAACCACATTGTTTGCTGTTGCCCTATTATTCAAATAAAGCCTTACATTATCGGCAGGGACTTTTTGTTCATCAATCAAATACCCCGCAAAGATTTCAGCATCACGGTGGGCAAATTGGAGCTTGGGCAAGTATAAATAATCGCTAATACCCACTACGACAGCCCATGTTTGTCCTTTTGCTATGGTAGTGTTAGATGCAGATACGGCACCTCGGGTGTCTATTTCCTGTGCATTCACAGATAAACTAAAAATAAATAAGAAAAGGAATAGAATTTTTTTCATGGCTCTATTTTTTATCAGGAAAATACTTTTTAATCAATGCTTGAAATTGAGGGGATTGACGGATGTTATCTAAGTCAGTATCTTTATTAATATGGTTCAAATCCTTATACCCATTAATAAATGACTTTTCGAGGAAGTCTAAACCTTCGTCTGTTTTCTTTTGAAGCGAATACAAGCAAGATAGGTTATAGTACGCACTCCAACCTTTGGGATTCAATTCTAAGACTTTGTAGAAAGCATCAGATGCTTCTGAATATCTGCCTTGTTTATTATATAAATCTCCTAAGACTTCATATCCACTTTTATCTGTCGGACTTAATTCAGTTGCCTGTTTTGCATATTTGATGGCTTCTTCATATTGTTTTAGACCCATATATGAATAAGCTGTATAAAAAATAATGGCAACGAAATTCTTTTTAGGATAGAATTCTGGAGTAGTTGAATACGCCTTTTTTAAATAATCTATCGCTGTGGTGTAAGATTTATTATTGAACTTTATTAGTCCAATGTTGAAGTAAGCATAATATGTTTGCAGGTGATTAGGGTCGTATTTTATTGCTTTCTCATAAAAAATTATGGCATTGGTCGTGTCATTTAATTTTGAATAGAGATTTGCAACATTCATTAATCCATAAAAATTAAGCTCCATCGTAGCTAAATGTTTGGCCAGAATATTTTTAACTTCAAGGGTGTCTTTCAACTTAAAGTAACAACCAGCCAAATTTTCGTAAACTGATAAAAGCGTTAATTTCTCAGTTGATGATAAACCATTTGAAGAAATTGGTGAGATACTCTGAAGCGCCTTTTTATAAAAGACAATCGCTGTTTGAATACTATCTTGTCCCTTATAAATTTCCGCTAACATCCTGTAAAGAGCCTGATATTCAACTGGAAGTCCCTTTAATGTCAATGCTTTTTTAAAATATTTTTTTGCCATTTCAAAACTATCAATAGCACTATAAATACCCCCAAAGCCTTGATAAATTTCAATTTTGGTTGAATCTACCCTAAGTGCCTTTTTCAGCACATCTTTTGCCTTATCATATTTTTTTTGGTTTGAATATGCAAAGCTTAATGTCCCATAAGCCATGAAATTGGTAGGATTTAATATAATACTCTTATTGAATGCAACAATAGCTTTTTCAAATCCATAATTGGAATAAAAGTCTAAGTAAGCATTTCCAATCTGATTTTGAGCAATGTAATTAGAAGTATCCTTTTTTTCTGCCCAATTGAGATAAAACTTTGCCAAAGAATCATTTTTCTGGCGAATATAAAATCTTCCCAATTGAGTCAGACAATCATAATGTATAGTATCAATATCTACTGCTCTCAACAAATTTCGTTCTTCATTAATTACATCTCTTTTGGCTTTGTAATAATCAGCCCAATTCAAATAGACATCTTTATCCTTCGGTGCAAGTTTTTGGGCAATGGTTAGATATTTAGGAACATTCTCCAACTCGCTGTTTAGGATAAGAAATCTTGCTAATTTGGTGTAATTTTTAAAGTCCGTAGAATCTTCTTTAAGAGCTAATTTTGAATACTCAATGGATTTAGCATAATTTGACATTGCTTCGAAGCCAATTGCAAAATGGGTGTACATCTCTGCTAAACCTATACCATCATTCAAAATTGTTTCTGGATATTTCTTAATACTATTTAGCGCATTCTTTAACAGAATAAAGGATTGGGTTGTGTCTTTATTACCTAATAATTCAACTAATCCCAAAGTATAATAGGGCAAATAATAGGTAGAATCATACTTTATTGCACGCTTTGCGTACTTAGCAGTGGAATCATATTGAAATTTATACCCAAAATACAGAGAACGTTTAGCATTGATCTGTGTAGGTCTTGCTCCTAATGTTAAGGCTGAATCTAAATGTCTTAATGATAATTGGGAGTTCTTATCCTGCAAAAAATACATTGCTGCAAATAATTCATGTGATTTTGATGATTTTGGAAGCATTTTCTTAGCTTTTGAAAGATGCTCTAATCCAAGATCCCAGTCTTCTGTATTATTGTATGAATTTGCCAAGATTAAATGAGTAAATGGTATTTCCTCCAATTTTAAAGATTTTTCTAATTTTTTCCGAGCTTCAAATTTTTTAGTTAACGCAGAACCCTTTGCATTGGAACTATTGAGTATAATTGTATAACCATCCAGCAATAGGCTCCGTGCCTTGATGGTATTATAAAGCCAATGTCTTTCATTGATTAGTGTGAGTATTGACTCTAAATCTTGTTGCATCTCTATATAATCTTTAATCAAATAACCGCTTATTTTTCCTGCAAAAAGAGGCTGAAGTTTTGACGAAACTTGTTGAAAAACAGAATCAATAAGTTGAGTTTTATATGAAACTATTTTGTCCTCGGACGTTTTTTGTAGGATTAATTGATTGAGCCAATACATAGCTGCGGTATTTGCAGGTCTCAGAAAATCTCCTTTTTGTAACGCTATCCTAAATTTTTTCTCATTTGGAGTATTAAGCGACCTTTCTGGGGAAATCCATTTTGAAGTAATGGTATCACTTAAACTTGCTATGATAGCTATTTTATCTCCCAAAATCAAAGGATTTTGGGCATTATGAGCTTTTTTTGAAACATTAACAAATAAAAAGTTTTCTAATTCTCGATTTTGGATGTTGCTATCTTTGTTGAAATCGGCTTCGCCTTCTAATCCTTTTATGAAGAAGTAAGTAAAAACTCCGTGCTGTAAATCACCACTTTCTTCTGATAGTTCATTGGCTTGACACGACAAAATTTTAGTTTGCCCTTTTGATTCTAATTGCAATGCAGCTCCTGTAATGTTTTGCCCTATTTTCCCCCCTGACAAACTTCCAGCTCCTGCATGACAAGCATCGCTTATGAATACGACTTGTACGCCATTTTTAACAAATTGATTAAGTTGTTTTCGGAGTTGGGATAAATCCAAAAAGTCAAAACCTTCCAAATAATTTCGGTTAGGGGCTTTATTGAGAAGTAATAAAACATTTTGGTCTGGTTGCTCGGGGTCAATCTGGCTCTCCAAATCTCCATGTCCTGCGAAATAAAAAATCAGATTATCCCCTTTTACAAGTTTAGTGCTTAACTGATATAATTCAGCCGTA
>JAAFIU010000157.1 GCA_013298805.1 Cytophagales bacterium
CTGATGCCTGAGAAGAACTATTTTTGATACCAACGGTTAATGCTTCTTTTAAACCTCGACCAATTTCTTCGGTTGTTAAAGCCCCAGAAGTTGTTCCACTCAACACATCATTGGCTTGCTTTAAAATATTGCCAAAATTTTGAGATTGGCAACTATTCATGGTTGTCAGTAAGGCTGCTGCTACGATTAATTTTCTCATTTATAGTGATTGTTAAAAGTTATTTTAGTTATGACGAAATTATTTCAAAAATGTCATTTGTCAATAAACGCTAAAACGCTGTAAATTGTGTAATTTTGGGCGAAAATAACGAATTTGTCTCACGAATAAAGTATTAATGACCAAGTATTATTGAAATTTGGTCGAATAAATAACACAGCCTTTGGTCTGTAATAAAAATACAGGTTAAAACCTGTGCTACCTTTTAAAAAATGATAAAAGCAGAGATTATAACCATTGGAGATGAAATTCTTTATGGACAAATAACCGATACCAATACCCAATGGATTAGTGCAGAATTAGATAAAATTGGTATCAAAACAATTCGTAAATCATCCGTAGGAGATACTGAAGATGCCATTTTAGAAATTTTTGAAGAATCATCGGAAAGGGTCAATTTAGTGATTGTAACTGGTGGTTTAGGACCAACCAAAGACGATATTACAAAAAAAACATTTTGTAAATATTTTAATTCTGAATTGGAAGTTCATCCAGAAGCCTTAGCTGATTTAACTGAATTTTTCAGAAAAAGAGGTAGAGAAGTCACTGGTTTAAACTTGGGACAGGCGGAATTACCAACCAATGCAACCTTCATTAAAAATACAATGGGAACAGCCGCAGGAATGTGGTTTGAACAAAATGGGGTCGTTTATATTTCAATGCCTGGAGTTCCCTTTGAAATGAAAGGAATGATGACATTGACCCTTTTACCAAAACTTCAAGAATATTTCAAAACACCCGTCATTTTTCATAAAGTCATCCGAACAATTGGCATCGGAGAATCATTTTTAGCAGAAATGATTGAATCTTGGGAAGATGCTTTGCCCGGAAATATCAAGTTGGCATACTTACCTTCAATGGGTAATGTTAAATTGCGTTTAACGGGTTTTGGAGATGATTTAGCCACCATTGAGGCAGCCGTAGAAGCACAATTCATCAAGGTATTACCAACCATTCAAGAATTTGTTTATGGTTTTGGAAATGATGAGATTGAAGAGGTTTTAGGAAGACTCTTAATAGCTAAAAAACAAACCGTTGCCGTAGCAGAAAGTTGTACGGGCGGATATTTAGCACATCAATTTACTAAAGTATCGGGTAGTTCTGCTTATTTTATGGGTGGCATTATTGCTTACGATAATTCAGTAAAAATTAATCAATTAGGTGTCAAAACTGAAACTTTAGATATGTTTGGTGCTGTTTCAGAAGAGACTGTTATCGAAATGTCACAAAACGTCCGAAAATTATTAGGTACAACCTATGGATTAGCCACCAGCGGTATTGCAGGGCCAAATGGAGGAACACCCGAAAAACCCGTTGGCACAGTTTGGATTGCCATTGCTACTGAAACAGAAACCATTACTCGTAAATTAACTTTAGGCGGTTTTCGTGAGCAAAATATACACATGACAACAATCAACATACTGAATTTATTAAGAAAACTATGTCTTTAATCGAAATCATTATGCCCAAAATGGGCGAAAGTATTATGGAAGCCACTGTATTAAAGTGGTTAAAAAATGTGGGTGAAACAATTGAAGCCGATGAATATTTGTTGGAAGTTGCCACCGATAAAATTGATACAGAAGTACCTTCGTCACATACGGGAATTGTGAAAGAAATTCTCGTTGCTGAGGGTGATGTCGCTGAAATTGGCAAGCCGATTTGTATTATTGAAACAGAGGAAAATACTTCGCAAGATTTGCCTCTACCTGCTCAAATTTCAAGCAAATTGGAGCAAGAAATTGATGAAATAAAAACACTCACGGGTATCAATATTGACCCGATTCCTGCGACAGAAATGTCAAATGGCGGTGCAAGATTTTATTCGCCTTTAGTATTGAGTATTTGTAAAGAAGAAAACATTTCAACGGTTGAATTAACCTCTATTCATGGAACTGGTGCGGATGGACGAGTAACGAAACATGATATTTTTGCCTATTTAGAGAATCGTACAACTCCAAAATCAGTGAGTTTACCCGTCGTTGAGGTGAAACCACAGCCAGTTGTAGTTTCTGGAAATGATGAAATAATTCAGATGGACAGAATGCGTAGAATGATTGCCGACCGCATGGTTGAGTCAAAACGCATTGCTCCACACGTAACTTCATTTGTAGAAACTGACATGACAAATATTGCCATTTGGAGAAATGGCGTTAAAGATTCTTTCAAAAGGGAATACGGTGAAAATATCACTTACACGCCTATTTTGGTAGAAGCTATCGTAAAAGCAATTAAAGATTTCCCTCAAATAAATGCCTCGGTTGACGGTGATAGAATTATCGTAAAGAAAAGTATCAATATCGGAATGGCAGTTGCTTTACCAAGTGGTAATTTAATTGTCCCAGTCATTCACAACGCTGATTCTTACAATTTAGTGGGACTTACCAAAAAAATTAATGATTTATCAAAAAGAGCCAGAGAAAACAAGTTGAAACCTGAAGATTTGCAAGGTGGAACATATTCATTCTCAAATATTGGTACTTTCGGAAATATCATGGGAACACCAATTATTATGCAACCACAAGTGGCAATTATGGCATTTGGAGCAATTCAGAAGAAACCTGCGGTCATTGAAACGCCACAAGGAGATTTGTTAGGAATTCGTCAAAAAATGTTTATTTCACATTCTTATGACCATCGTGTAGTGGATGGTTCATTGGGTGGACAATTTGTAAAAAGAGTTTCTGATTATTTGGAAGCCTTTGAAATAGATAGAAAATTGTTCTAAAAAAATCCCGAAAGAAATTCTTTCGGGATTTTTTTTAGTCTTTCAATTTAATTCCGTCACAAATCTCATGTAAAATTATATCCTAAAACTCTGCATCGGCAGGTTTACTTAAATTTGGTTTAATAATTCTCAGCCAAGTTAACATTTTGATAACTGGATAAGTTGGGTCAAATTCGTACCATTTTGAAGCAAAATTCATGCTATTTGGTAATTTGTGGTGATTGTTTTGGAATAACTCACCCATCATTAAAAAGTCAAAAACTAAGGAATTTTTAGATTTATCGTTATTGTCATGATTTTGGTATCCGTATTTATGTCCCGACCAATTGACAATTGCCCCGTGAACCGGTCCCATCAAAAAGTGAATTGGCAATAAAAAGAAAAATGCCCAGTGCATATCAAAATAAACGAATGCAATCACATACATGGCAACATAAGCAACTCCCCAACCAAGTCTTGAAACCCAGTGGTCGCCCAATTTTTCAATCGTTGCTGAGAAAGGATAATTATGGTCGAAACGCTCTTCAATTTTTGTTTTACTATTAATTAATGCATTATAAATATCCTTTGTTTTCCACATCATCGTAAATACATTACTCGAAAAATGTGGAGAATGTGGGTCTTTTTCAGTGTCACTAAAAGCATGGTGCATACGGTGCAAGATGGCATAAGCACGAGGACTTAAATAAGATGAACCTTGCGAAATGTAAGTAAGAATATAAAAGAATTTTTCCCAAAAAGGATTCATCAGAAACATTTTATGAGCCGAATAACGATGTAAAAAAAACGTTTGACTAAATAAAGATAAATACCAATGAATAATGAAAGCGGGCAATACTAATTGCATAATTTATATTGAGTTTATTGTTCTACAAAATTACAATATGTCGAAGAGAAAGGTTTACAATATTATTCTATTCTGACAAATGTCTGCTTTAATCAATAGTTAAAGCATAAGACAGTAAGTTTGCTCCCATTTGAAGAGCTTTTTGACGAATAGAATCAGGGTCATTATAAACCGATTGGTCTTCCCAACCATTCCCTAAATCACATTCAAAACTGTAAAAGCAAACCAAACGTCCTTGATAAATAAGTCCAAAACCCTGCGGAGGTTTGTTGTCGTGTTCGTGAATTTTGGGTAAACCGTTGGTAAACTTAAATTTCTGAGAATAAATGGGATGATTAAACGGAAGTTCGATAAAGCTTAATTCTGGAAAAGCTTTCTTCATTTCCCTCCGAATAAATTTATCCAAACCATAATTATCATCAATGTGTAAGAAACCTCCACCGATTAAATATTTCCTCAAATTGGCTGCTTCTGATTCCGTAAAAACCACATTGCCATGACCCGTTAAATGTACAAATGGATACGTAAAAAGTTCGGGACTTGATGGTTCAACGATATCTTCTTCAGGTGAAATATTTGTTCGTAAATTACTGTTGCAGAATTTAATAAGATTTCCCAACGACGTTTTGTTACAATACCAATCTCCTCCTCCACCGTATTTCATTTTGGCAATTTTGAAAGAGCTTTGAGCGTTTATCAGTGAACAGTTAGCAATTAACAATAAACAGAACCCTAAACGCAAAGTTGACTGAAAAAAGCCCACTTTTTTCTCGAAAAACCAGTTTGTCACAACTGATAACTGATAACTAATTACTGATAACTGTATTTTCATAGCTGATTAATAATATTTAAGGTATGACAAGCCACTAATCCTGCGGTTTCTGTTCTCAATCGACTTTCTCCTAACGTTACAGGAGCAAAACCTTTTTCGATGGCTTGTTTAATTTCTTCTTCGTTAAAATCTCCTTCTGGACCAATCAAAATGGCATAATTACCTTTTGGTTGAGCAATTTGTTGGATTAATTTCCTATCGCCCTCCTCTAAATGGGCAATCATTTTTTGAGATTCAGGAATATCTTTTTTCAAGAAATCTTTCCAAGAAATCATTTCATTGATTTTGGGTAAAAAGGCTTTTAAAGACTGCTTCATCGCTCCAACGGCAATTTTCTCGATTCTAACCGTTTTGATTTCTTTTCTTTCTGAATAACGAGTTTGAATAAAAGAAATTTCATTAATGCCAATTTCAACGCATTTCTCAACCATCCATTCAATTCTATCCAAATTTTTAGTTGGTGCAATGATTAAATGGATGTAAAAATCTCTGACGCCAAAATTGAGTTTCTCCTCAATAATTTTTAGCTCACATTTTTTTTCGTGAGGTGTTTTTATTTGACAAGTGAAAAATCCACCTTTGCCATCAACTACATTTAGCAAATCTCCTGCCGAAAGTCGTAAAACCTTAACCGCATGGCGAGATTCTTCTTCGTTGAGCTTGAGAGTTTGTTTTATATTTGGTTCGTAAAAAATATTCATTTATGTATCCCGATGCTTCCGCATCGGATTGCACTTTATAACTAATTCTAAAAGTGTTGAGTATCGTTCACCGATGCGGAAGCATCGGGTTACAAATCATACCTAATTTTACTATTTTTCAGACATTTCATTGCCTGAGTAATTCCAGAAATCGTCAATGGAAACATTCTGTTTTCCGACCAATCTCTGATAATTTTAATACTTTGGGTATATTGCCAATAACCCGAAGTTGTAGGATTTAGCCAAACTAAATTGGGAAAATGGTCACTCAATTTTTGTAACCAAGTCAAACCTGATTCTTCGTTATAATGCTCTATACTGCCACGTGGCGAAGTAATTTCATAAGTTGCCATTGAGGCATCACCCACCACAACCACTTTCCAATCTTGATTATATTTATGGAGAACTTCCCAAGTTGAAACACGTTCTCCCCTCCTCTCATTATCTTTCCAAAGCGTTTCGTAGATGCAATTATGGAAATATAAATGCTCCAAATTTTTGAATTGATATTTTGCGGCAGAGAATAGTTCGGAACACAATTCTATGTAATCATCCATCGAACCGCCAACGTCTAAAAGCAACAAAACCTTTACTTTATTCTTTTTGGAGGCTTGCATTTTAATATCTAACAATCCTGCATTGCGTGAAGTTTCTTGAATTGTTCCTTCCAAATCCAGTTCATCTTCAACGCCTTCACGAGTGAGAATACGCAAACGCCGCAAAGCCATTTTGATATTTCGAGTATTTAATTCGAGGTCATCATCATAGTTTTTAAACTCACGGTCTTCCCAAACTTTTACGGCACTTCGTTGTCCTCCCGATTTATTATTGCCAATTTTTACTCCCTCGGGATTGTAGCCATTATTACCAAAAGGTGACGTTCCATTGGTTCCAATCCACTTATTCCCTCCTTCGTGACGTTCTTTTTGTTCTTCAAATAATTCCTTCAAACGGTCTAAAAGTTGTTCTAAACCGCCCATCGCTTCAATTTTAGCCTTTTCATCTTCAGAAAACTCTCGGCTCAAATTCTGTTTTAACCAATCTTCTGGAATTAAAGCAAACAATTCAGCACCAATTTTAGAAACATTTTTAAAATACTGTCCGAACAAAACATCAAAACGGTCTAAGAATATCTCGTTTTTGACAAAAACGGTTTTACTCAAGTAATAAAAATCAGTCGTATCATATTCAACAACGTCTTTATCCAACGCTTCCAAAAGCGTCAGATATTCCGTAATGGTGACAGGGAGTTTGTTATTTTTTAAGTATAAGAAGAAGTCGAGGAACATGAATAAATGTTTATCGAATCTCCAGATTCGATTGTTTCAAACTTGAATCGAATCTGGAGATTCGATGTACAAAATCAATAAGGTCGTTTAGTCTTATTCCTCAAAGCTTCATACAAACCAGTATCTTGCTCATTTTTCAATAAAGCCCCGATGTATGGTGGAATTTCTGTGCTGTTCTGGAAATCTTCTAACAAATCGGCTGAAACTTTGCCTACCAATAAGAGTTTTATCCAATCAATTAATTCCGAGGTTGAAGGTTTTTTCTTTAAAGCTTTTATATCTCTAATTCCATAAAATATTGACATTGAATTCGTTATCAATTTTTCTTCTAAAGCTGGATAATGAACATCCACAATTTGCTTCATCGTCTCACGGTCAGGAAAGGAAATATAATGGAAGAAACAACGACGGAGAAAAGCATCTGGTAATTCCTTTTCGTTGTTGGAAGTAATAATAATAATTGGACGGTGTTTGGCTTTAATGGTTCGCTTCAATTCATAACAATAGAATTCCATTTTATCCAATTCATTCAATAAATCATTCGGAAATTCAATGTCAGCCTTATCAATTTCATCAATTAATAAAACAACTTGTTCTTCTGAATCAAACGCCTCCCAAAGTTTTCCTTTTTTGATATAATGCTCAATATCGTTAATATCTCCATCACTCAATTGAGAGTCTCTCAAACGAGCAACAGCATCATATTCGTACAAACCTTGTTGAGCAGTTGTGGTAGATTTTACATTCCAAGAGTAAAGCGATTTACCTAAGGCAGCTGCTACTTCATAAGCCAAAAGGGTTTTGCCAGTTCCAGGTTCACCTTTAATCAAAAGTGGTTTTTGTAATGTTACTGCGGCATTAACTGCAACTTGCAAAGCACGAGTTGCAATGTAGTTTTCTGTTCCTTGAAAAGACATTTAGAAGGTATTTGGGGTTAGGATTTAGGGGTTAGATAGTTCGAAGAAATCCTAATTCCTAAAACCTAAATCCTAACCCCTTGAAAATTAATCTTCAAAATCTGTTTTAAATGAGTATAATGTTGGGTCTAATTTTAGTGTTCCAGCTAAGTAATCGTCCACAAATTTGGTCACAACGGCATCATCAATTTCTTCAACATTAAGGCAAACATCAAGACCAATTCCAAACTCAAAATTTTCATCAGTTTCTAAATGTTCTGCTAACTTAACTTCTTCATTTTCTTCTATTTCTTCAATCAATTCAGTAATATACAATTCAACTTCTTCATCCATCTCATCATTCGCCTCATACGTTTCATCACGATTCTCCATTGGCACATACAAAGGATATGTCTTTAACGCCTTTCTTTCTGCCGTTTCATAAACTATACTATTAAAATGTAAACGCAAAGAGTAAATAACGGCATCAAAAATGGCCTCTTGACCTTTATAGTTTCCTACGAATTGAACATGAACAAACTCTTCCAAATGGTCAGGCTCGTCGTTGAGTTCTTCTTCAAAATATACAAATTTCTTTCCTGCCTCAAGGCACTCTTTTTTTAATTGTTCGATTTCCTTTGGGTCAAGTCCAGGATTATTTTTTAATGACATCTTTTATTATATTTAATTTGGAGGTAAAGTTAAGGAAAAATGGCATGCAGATAACACAGATACTACGTTAGAGAGATTTAAACAGTTTTTTTCTTACAAAAAATTACGGAAGTAGTCTTTCAAAAAGCACAACTTCCGTATTCAATGAATCAGTCCAGGATAAATTGTATGAACCCAAAAATATCACCCTTATTATCTAATCAATAATAATTCACGATATTTTGGCAATGGCCATTCGTCATCATCCACAATTAATTCTAATTTATCAACGCAATAACGAATTTCTTCAAAATAATCTTTCACTTTGGTGCTGTATAATCTTGCTCTTTCAGCTGAATCTTCAATATTATTGGCTTCTTTACGTGCATCTGTCATTTCATCAACCAAATTATTTATTTTAGAAGTATAGATTGATATTTTCTTGATAATTTCAACGGTTGGAGCAAAATATTGTGGGTCAATTCCTATTTCTTTCTGTCCACGAACGTTATCCACCAATTGTGTTTGATATTTTAAAGATGTTGACACAATATGGTTAATCGCTAAATCTCCAATTACACGTGACTCAATTTGAATTTTCTTGATATAATTTTCAATTTCAATCTCATAACGGGCGTGCATTTCAACTTCATTGAAGATTCCGTGTTTCGAGAACAACTCAATAGCCGCAGGGTCTAAGTATTTAGCTAATGCTTCAGGCGTTGTTTTCAAGTTTGATAAACCACGTGATGCCGCTTCAACAACCCAATCGTCAGAATATCCATTACCTTCAAAAAGAATTTTCTTGGATTGTGTTACGTACTTTTTAAGAACTTCAACAATCGCCAATTCTTTTTTGATACCTTTCTCAAGATAAACATCAACCTCTTCTCTGAACTTAAATAATTGATTAGCAACGATTGTATTCAAAATCGTCATTGGCGTTGCTGAGTTTGCAGAAGAACCAACGGCACGGAATTCAAATTTATTTCCAGTAAAGGCAAAAGGCGAAGTTCTGTTTCTATCAGTATTATCCAAAAGAAGTGCAGGAATTTTGTTGATACCCAAACGTAGGTAAACATTGTCTCCTTTTTCTAACTTAATGTCATTCATTTCTGAAAGATTTTCTAAATCATTCAAAACTCTTGTCATTTCAGTACCAATAAAGATAGAAACAATGGCAGGAGGAGCTTCGTTTGCTCCCAAACGGTGTTCGTTACCCGCTGATGCAATTGATGCTCTTAATAAATCTGCATGGTCGTGTACCGCTTTAATGGTGTTCACAAAGAAGGTTAAGAAACGTAAATTTTCTTTTGGTTTCGTCGAAGGACCTAAAAGGTTAATTCCTGTATCCGTAGCCAAAGCCCAGTTATTGTGTTTTCCTGAGCCGTTAATTCCTGCAAATGGTTTTTCATGAAAAAGGACACGCATTTTGTGTTTTGCAGCAACTTTATTCATTAAGTCCATTAATAAGGCATTGTGGTCGCACGCCAAGTTTGCTTCTTCAAAAGTTGGTGCAACCTCAAATTGTGCGGGTGCAACCTCATTATGACGAGTACGTACTGGCATACCTAATTTAAGTGCCTCCAATTCAAAATCAACCATAAAAGCATTCACTCTCGATGGAATTGACCCAAAATAATGGTCTTCCAACTGTTGCCCTTTTGCTGGCGAGTGGCCAAATACTGTTCTACCAGACATCAATAAGTCTGGACGTGCATTATACAACGCTTCATCAATCAAGAAATATTCCTGTTCAGCACCTAAAGTAGCAGTTACTTTAGATACTTCACGACTAAAATATTCATTCATTACCTTAGTGGCAGCCTTATCAATTAATTCTCCCGATTTCAATAAAGGCGTTTTATAATCCAAAGCCTCACCGGTATATGAAACAAAAACTGAAGGAATACATAAAGTTGCCGTTCCAGCTAAGTTTTCCATAATGAAAGCGGGAGACGATGGGTCCCAAGCAGTATAACCACGAGCTTCAAAAGTTGAACGAATGCCACCATTCGGAAAAGAGGAAGCATCTGGCTCTTGCTGAACCAATGCCGAGCCTTTGAATTTTTCCATCGCTTTTCCTTTATGAGAAATATCAAAAAAAGCATCGTGCTTTTCGGCAGTTGTTCCAGTTAAGGGTTGAAACCAGTGCGTATAGTGAGTAGCACCTTTTGTCAAAGCCCATGATTTCATGGCGGCTGCAA
>JAAFIU010000348.1 GCA_013298805.1 Cytophagales bacterium
TAACTGATAACTGATAACTGTTCACTGTCAAAGCTATTTCTTTCAATAAATCAATATTTTGCTCAATTCCATTTCCTACCACAATTACGTCCGCACCCGCAGAAAGAGCATTTTTTGCTTTTTGGGGAGTATTAATTCCACCGCCAACAATGATTGGTGTATCAACTGATTGTCTGACTGCGGCAATCATTTCTGGAGATACAGGGTTCATTGCTCCCGAACCTGCATCAAGATAAGTTAATCTTAATCCTAACATTTCGCCTGCCATTGCTGTACAAGCTGCAATTCCTGGTTTATCGTGTGGAATAGGCGTTGTATTTGAAATATACGAAACCGTTGTTGGTCGTCCACTATCAATCAGCATATAACCCGTTGGCATAATTTCTAAGCCACTTTTTCGTAAAAGAGGGGCTGAAATAACGTGTTGCCCAATCAAAAATTCTGGATTTCGACCTGATATGAGCGACAATAACAAAATAGCATCCGCCTGACTATCAATGTGTAAGCTATTGCCAGGGAATAAAATGACAGGAATGTTTGTGTGTTTTTTGATTTGGGCGATAACCTCGGTGATGACATAATTGGTAATCAGACTACCACCCACGAAGATATAATCAGCACCGTACTCTGTGCAGAGATTCAACAAATTTGAAAAGTTGTCGAGATTCACCTTGTCAGGGTCAATCAAGACGGCAAATGATTTTTTGCGTTGGGCTTTTCGTTCGTAAAGGTTATTTAGTAGATTTTGGGTCATTATTTTCTTTTAAAATCGACAATGCCTCCATGATTTTGTCTTTGGCAACTGCCATTACAAACGCAATCATATAGCTTTTGATAGACGAAACTAACCATGATTCTTTGTTTTTTTCCTTCTTTACAACCACAGGTAAATTTGTATTTTCCACGACCTGTACTGTTTTCTTCTTTTTTGAATCGGAGGTAAATAAACTAAAAATCACATAAACTCCTGCCAATGCCGTACCAACAATCAATGCGGTTGTGCCAATACGTGCGGCTTCAGACTTGAGGTCATTAACCTGACCATCAATCGTTTTTTTATATGCTTGTGCCTCCTTATGTAATTGTATTTTACGTTCTGAGGTCTTTTTAGGGCTTACTGCTGGAAACATAATTGTAATGGTTTTAATCTCTGTGTAGGATAAAACTACCCAAAAGTACAAAAATTGCCTTTTCTATTGAAAAAAAGTTTCGTTTTACGCTTATAAATAGTTACTTAGAAATTAGAATTAATCTTTTCTTGGGATATCCTGTTCTTCTTGAACTGTTGGTAAAAAGCGTCTTAGCATCAAAAAAGCAATACCTATGATGACGGCTAACAGGAGGGTAACAATCAAAAAACCAAGATAGTTGCTTGCTAAAACATGGTTCAGGAATAATGCTAAAGTGAGTAATACGAAAATGAAAAACATCGCTCCAGTCAATACCAAAATAGCAATGATAGCTACCTTTTTTATGGTATCTTCAATTCTTTCTTGAACCTCTACCTTCGCAATTTCGATATTGGTTTGGACGTATTTGTACAGATTGTCAACCAATCCGTTGGGGTCTAATATTTTCATCTGATTAAATGTATAGTTATTTTCAAAGGTATCAGATGGAACGTCTAAATTTCTTTAAACTTCAGAATTCTTTCAGATAGCCGTTTCATGGAATAAAATTAATTAAAAAAGTGTATCCCACAGCAAATATCCGTTCAAACTAATAATAATGGCGGCAATAATCCAAGAAGTTACTTTCATAAGATTAGAATTGACAAATTCCCCCATTTTTAGTTTATCACTCGTAAACATCACCAAAGGTACTACCGCAAAGCTAAGTTGAAGCGATAAAATAACCTGACTCAATACCAATAAATCCCCCGTGCCTTTTTCTCCGTATAGAATCGTTACAATTAGTGCAGGAATAACGGCTACTAAACGAGTAATTAAGCGTCTGAGCCACGGTTTTAGGCGAATATTCAAGAAACCCTCCATCACAATTTGTCCTGCTAATGTACCCGTAAGCGTAGAATTTTGTCCTGATGCCAAAAGAGCAACGGCAAAGAAAATACCCGCAAATTTTACACCCAAAACGGGGTCAAGTAAATGATATGCGTCATGAATATCAGCAACATTTTGATTTCCAGAATGATGAAATGTGGCGGCTGCCATAATCAAAATGGCGGCATTAATAAAAAAGGCAAGCGACAGAGATAAAGTAGAATCAATCGTTGCGAAAAATATGGCTGAGCGTTTGCCTTCAGCGTTTTTTTCAAAATTCCGAGTTTGCACAATACTTGAATGAAGGTACAAATTATGAGGCATCACGGTTGCCCCCAAAATCCCAATGGCAACGTAAAGCATCGCTGGATTTGTAACAATTTCGGGTTTCGGTAAAAGATTGCCAAATACTTGATAAACTGAGGGTTGAGAGACGATAATTTCGTAAGTGAAACAGCAAAAAATCATGAAAATTAATGAGCCAACAATACTTTCTAAAACCCGAAAACCTTTTCCTTGAAAGTATAATAAAACCAAAACATCAAGCGTCGTAATGACAACTCCAACGGTAAGTGGAAGCCCAAATAATAAATTAAGAGCAATTGCCGAACCAATAACCTCGGCTAAGTCGCAGGCTGCAATGGCAATTTCACAGAGAACCCAAAGAATAATTGCCGTCGGTTTTGAGTAAGCATTTCTACAAGCCTGAGCCAAATCTTGTCCCAAAACAATTCCTAATTTCAGCGAAAGATGTTGAAGTAACATCGCAAAAAGGTTAGAAATAAGAATCACTGAAATGAGTGTATAGCCAAATTTCGCTCCTCCCGCAATATCCGTTGCCCAGTTCCCTGGGTCCATATAACCAACTGCCACCATCAACCCTGGCCCAGTATAAGCCCATAATTTACGCCAAAACGAACCATTTTTAGGGACATTTATTGAGGCATATACTTCTGGTAGTGAATGGTTTGTATTATTATTGGGTGTTTTCATTTTCCATAAAAAAATTATAATAAGTAAGTTACACAAAAATATTTTCAAATGTTTGTAATTCAAAATATTTTTTTAGATTAGTCTAAAATTTATTTATTAAGATGAAAAATAATATCTTTGTTTATTGTTGGGAGTTAGGGATTGGGTTTTAGGTTTTAGGTTTTAGAAGTTAGGCATCTAAAACCTAAAACCTAATTTCTAAAACCTAATTTCTGCTACCTAAACACAAAGTCATGGTTTCATTTACCGAGGAAAATTATCTAAAAATTATTTATAAGCTATCAGCCGAAACAGATAGTGAAATCAGTACGAACGCTGTGGCTGAATTGACGCAAACAAAGGCGGCTTCTGTGACAGATATGTTACGAAAACTTTCAGAAAAACAGTTGGTGAGTTATCAAAAATATCAAGGAGTTCGGCTAACTGAGAAAGGGGAAGAAGTTGCCTTGAAAGTTATCAGAAAGCACCGTCTTTGGGAGGTATTTTTAGTAAATAAATTAGGTTTTAACTGGGACGAAGTACACGAAATTGCGGAAGAATTAGAGCATATCAATTCAGAGGAATTGGTACAACGATTGGATGATTTTTTGGATTGCCCACAATTTGACCCACACGGCGACCCAATACCCGATAAAAATGGAAAAATGCCCGAATTTGGGTATAAAAATCTTTCTGGAATAGCCATAAACCAGCAAGTTGTGATGATGGGAGTGGCTCAACATTCGACTAATTTTTTACAATATTTAGCAAAAATTGGCTTGAACTTAGGGGTGAATATTACCGTTTTGGAAATTAATGATTTTGATAAGTCAATGACCATAAATAATGGAGGAAACTCAAATTGTTTTATTAGTCATGAGGTAGCAAAAAACATATTGGTGAAAAATGTTAAGTAGTTTTGTTTTTTGTGTATTGTTTTGTTAATCAGATGTTTATCTTTAAAAAAAACTATTTTATTTTGTAGGTGCTAAGGGTGTTGCTCTAAAACATTAAGATTATTTGCTTCATCTTTTAAATTTACACCGCTTATTTTTTTGAGGTTTATTTCTGTCAAAAGGTATAAGATTTTTTCAGTGGCAGCCTCTGAGTGCATACCTTCTGGACGAATGTTGGAAACACAGTTTCTTCGTTCATCGGTTGTGCCAATATGAGGGTTGAATGTTATATAAGCCCCCATGCTGTTGG
>JAAFIU010000205.1 GCA_013298805.1 Cytophagales bacterium
TCTTTTCTATTTCCAATAGTATATTAATCAATTTAGATGAGTTGGAAAGCTATGACCATAGTGAAAAAATTGTGACCATGAGTAACCACAAAAGGCTTTATGCTTCACGTAGGGGTGGGCAAGATTTAAAAAATTATATTAACAAAAATATCAGTCTTTCAGAAAGTAAATCAGAATCTTTGATTAATGTTTTCAAGAATCTTTTTACAAATAATGGGAGTTTCAAGACTAATATTAAGTAGTTTTTTTATCAAAGCGGGCAATAATTAATAGACAATTAGTCTAAAACGAAATGGGTACGATTTTTAAAATCGTACCCATTTCGTTTTCCCCCTGCTCCTTGGTTTATGTTCTACTCAACATAAAGTACCAATCCTTTCAAATAACTTCCTTCTGGATGAAAGAAATTTACGGGGTGGTCGGCAGGTTGAGTAAGGTGATGCAAAACTCTTGCTTGTCTGCCCGCTTCTAATGCCGCCGAAACAACGGTATTATAAAACAATTCTCGGTCAACAACTTGCGAACATGAAAACGTAAACAAAATTCCACCTTTTGCCAAACGTTTAAATCCTTCTGCATTTAATCTTTTATAGCCTTGAATGGCATTGTGGCGAGTTGCTACATTTTTGGCGTAGGCAGGTGGGTCAAGCACGATTAAATCATAGAATTGGTCATTTGCCTTCAAATATTTCATCACATCTTCTGCGTAAGATTCGTGATTCAAATCTTGAAAATTATTAGCTTCAATATTTTGCGTAACCAAATCAATGGCTTTTTGAGAAACATCCACCGAATGAACTAATTCAGCCTCAGCTCCTAAAGCATACATCGAAAACCCACCCGAATAACAGAATGAATTTAAAACTTTTTTGCCTTTAGAATATTTGGCTAACAAAGCACGGTTATCTCTTTGGTCAAGGAAAAAGCCCGTTTTTTGACCCGTTTCCCAGTTAATTAAAAACTTAAATCCATTTTCAGCAACTTCATGCGGAACGGTACACTGTCCGAACAAATAGCCATTTTTTACATTTTCCGCAAATTGTTTCGGTAGAGTTTCGTGAGATTTATCGTAAACTGCCAATAATTTATCGCCAAAAACTTTCTGTAACGCCTGTGAAACTTTCTCTTTTTCGAGGTACATTCCAATACTGTGAGCTTGAAAAACCGCCACGCCATTATAATAATCAATGATAAGTCCAGGGCAACCGTCACCTTCACCATGAATCAAGCGAAAACAGTTAGTGTCTTGAAAATCAATTAATTGGCGAACGTCGTAAGCCTTCTGTATTTTTTCAAACCAGAAATTTACTTCATCTTCAATTTCTTTAAAAGAGAATATTTTTACGGCAATACTGCCTTCGTGATAATGTCCTGTGGCAAGATAGTTTTTAAACGAATCTAAAACGTCCACCACTTCACCGTCTTTGGGTGAACCAATAATTTTTGCAATTGCTCCCGAAAATACCCAAGGGTGAAAACGTTTTACAGGATTTTCTTTACCTGTTTTTAAGATGATTTGTGATTTCATGGTGCAAAGATAATGATTATGGCACGCAGATGACGCAGATGCCTTGTGGCAACGCTGATTTTAACAGATTTTAAAATAGAAAATTTGACAATTCACCTTTATAAAATACATGACACAAAATGAAAATCAGTGTAAACCTGCGTTGCCACAGGCATCTGTGTCATCTGCGTGCCATAGTCAATTCTCATCCCGAACTTTAAACAATTTCTGCAACCAAGATTTTTGTTCTTTTTCTTCATACTGTTTCTGTTGTTCCGATAATTTGAATTCTAAAAGTGCCGTCAAATCGGGTTGACCTGCATCTACCCAAGCAGAAAACCAGAAATCTCCAATCATTTTAATGGCACTTTTCATTTGCCTTTCTACTTGATTATTAAGCGATTGATGATATTTTTTAGCGTAATCTTTGGCATACACTTTTATATTTTGTCCATTGCGTTCTTCAAAACTGTACTTCTTGGTTTCTTTGAAATTTGCGTTTAATTTTTGTTCAAAAACCAAAACGGAATCCAAGGCAGAATTGGCATTTCTGACGGCTTGCCAAGCTCTTTTACCAATAAAACGTTCATATTCAGCACTTCCCACGAAGAAATCGTAATCATCGGAATATAATTCTGGTAAACGAGATTCCCAAAATCCATGAATCCCAATCTGGTTAGTTTTCTGACCGTTATAGTTTGATGTAGTATGTAAAGGAACGTTGGCATCGGCAATATAATGTCCAATTTCTGCCGAAACTCTCAGAATTCTTTGAGCATCCCTTTCTTGAAAAGCCTTTGTCAATTGAAATTTCATCAATTGAATATGCCAAGGAACAATACCATGTTTGAGGAGGGAGTCTTCTGTGAATTTCTCAACGGCATCTTTCCAAAAGATAGGCAGTTTGTAAGTAGCACTATCTCCGTAAGCATCCAAGTCGATAAAGTGACGTGGGGCTTCATCCTTGACTGCGTACCGCCTTTGGTCGGGTGCAACAGAATGTTCCATCAAATACCGAAGGTGCGTTTTATAGAAGGGCATCATGTCGTGAGGTAGTGTGAAAATAGCTAAACGATTGATACGTTGATGTGCGAAAAATCCCCAAAATTGGTTTTGGCTTGGGTGTTGTTTCGTAAAGATTTCCGAAGAATTTTTATGGTTATTTCGAGCAATAACTTGTGTATTAATGGTAAAAATGAACAATAAACATGAATAATAGAATGATTTTTGCATAAAATTTTCAAATTGTTTTAGATAGAAATATGGATTAAAATGTAAAAAAAGTGAGATGTCTTTTGAGCTAAGTAGTTGATATATTGATTGTTATAGATTGTTTCTTTTGTTTTAATTCAAATTTAAGACTAAAACTTAATGTTAAGCGTGTGTAAGGATGAATTTATTACTTTTTCCGATTTGTGATTTAATAAAAAAGCCGTACCTTTGCACTTCAAATTTAGAAAACAGAAAACCAATATTTATTCGGGAAATAAACATGGCAAATCACAAATCAGCATTAAAGAGAGTCAGAGCTAACGAAGCAAAAAGATTACGTAACCGTTATCAGCATAAAACTACCCGTTCGATGGTAAGAAAATTGCGTGATACTGATGATAAAGTAACTGCATCTGACCTTTACAAAAAAGTTTCTTCTGCTTTAGATAAATTAGCTAAAAGAAACGTTATTCACAAAAATAAAGCTTCTAACTTGAAATCAAAGTTAGCTAAGTTGGTGAATAAATTAGCTTAATATCGCTCAAAGATATTGTTTGGAAAGACCTTGCTGAAAAGTAAGGTCTTTTTGTTTTATATCAATTTCCTTTATCTTTATCAAGAAAATTACACTTTTAACTTGGTTTTGATGAATCTCTACGAAAACAATTATCTAAACATTAAGTCCTGGGCAGAAGAAGACCGCCCGAGAGAAAAACTTCTTATAAAAGGAAAAGTAGCTTTGTCGGATGCCGAATTATTGGGTATTCTCATTGGAACAGGAATCCAAAACATGACGGCTGTTGATTTGGCAAAACTTATTTTGCAAAGCGTGAATAACGATTTGAATCAATTAGCCCGTCTGACAGTCAAAGACCTCTCTAAATTCAAAGGAATTGGTGAAGCTAAGGCAATTACCATTGTGAGTGCTTTGGAGATTGGACGAAGGCGTAAGGACTCCGAAACCCCAAAACGTCCTCAGATTACCTGCTCACGTGATGCTTATGAGGTTCTGAAACCCCATTTGATGGATTTGCCACACGAAGAATTTTGGATTATTCTTTTAAATCGAGCCAACCAAGTGATGAAATGTGAGCGAATCAGTAGCGGTGGCGTTTCGGGTACAGTTGCTGACCCCAAAATGATTTTTAAAGTGGCTTTAGAAAATCTTTGTAGTGCCGTTATTCTTGCTCATAATCACCCATCAGGCAATCTCACACCGAGCCAAGCAGATAAAGATTTAACCCGTAAACTTCGAGAGGCAGGTACATATTTAGAAATTCCAGTTTTAGACCATGTTATTTTTACCGATAAAGCATATTTAAGTTTTGCAGATGATGGTCTTTTGTAGAGACGTTACCCGCAATATCTATTTTAAAAGAGTTTCCCACAAGACAATATGGATTACAGATTTTACGGATTAGACAGATTTACACCGATTTTTTGATAATTAATCCAATTGTGAATCCCAATGTAAATCAGCATAATCTGTTAAATCGGTGGTCTAAATTCTCTGCGACAAATAGTTGATAGTTCCGTTTTATTTTTCATAAACCCAAAGACCTTGCAGGCAAGGTCTCTACCAATAATGACTTTCAGAAAACGACTCCAATATCTTTTGGTAAAACGATTGCAAATTTCTAATAAAAATGCCTTAACATTGATTTTAGAAGGAAAAGTATTCGTAAATGATATTCCTGTTTTTGAAAATGTGGTGATTAATCCAGAAGATTCGGTGGTTTCTGAAGGGCAAATATTGAAAGCAGGGAAGCAATTTGTTTACGTGGCTTATTATAAACCAAGAGGTATTGAAACGACATTAAACCTTGAAATTGACAATAACTTAAAAGCACTATTGCCTTTTGATGAGGACCTTTTTCCAGTTGGAAGGTTAGATAAAGAATCGGAAGGTTTATTGATTTTGACAAATGATGGACGACTTTTCGATAAAACGTTAAGAAGCGAACATCAAACTGAAAAAGAATATTTAGTAACCGTTGACAAAAAGATTGAGGACGATTTTATCCAAAAAATGTCAGAAGGAATAATAATTTTGGGAAAGAAAACCCTGCCTTGTCGGGTTGAAAAAGTAAGCGATTTTACCTTTAAAATTATTCTAATTCAAGGAATTAATCGACAAATAAGAAGAATGTGCTATAAGTTGGACTACGAAGTTTTACAATTAATCAGAGTAAGAATAGGAGAGGTGGAGTTGGAAGATTTAGCTCCGAATGAATACAGATATTTTAAGTAACACAGACTTTAGTTCAACTTTGGAAGAACATCCCGAAAGTTTTGAACTTTCGGGATGTTGAATGATAAACACCTAAATTCCCATTTTTATTGTTAAAGTGCCAATGTCAAATTAGTCGCTTCGCTTCTATTGCTTACAGATTAAAGTCTATGTTACTCAAAATTAGATAATCAACATAGCATCTCCATACGTAAAGAATTTGTATTTTTCTTTAATGGCAATTTCATAAGCCTCACGAATTAACTCAAAGCCACCAAATGCTGATGTCATCATAATTAATACCGACTCAGGAAGGTGGAAACTTGTTAATAGAGCGTTTGGAATTCTGAAATCGTAAGGAGGGAAGATAAATTTATCCGTCCAGCCTTCAATTGGCTTTAAGTGACCATCCGCTGAAACTGATGATTCTAAAGCTCTCATTGATGTTGTTCCAATAGCACAAATTCTTTTCTTATTGTCAATTGCTGAATTTACAACTTGGCAAGTTTCTGGAGTGATATTGAAGTTTTCAGAATCAGTTTTGTGTTTTGTTAAATCCTCCACATCAACTTGACGGAAAGTTCCTAATCCAATATGAAGTGTTAATGGGGTAAACTCAATCCCTTTCAACTCTAAACGTTTCATAATGATTTTAGAAAAGTGCATACCTGCTGTTGGAGCAGCAACTGCACCCACTTTGTTTGCATAGATTGTTTGAAAACGTTCTTCATCAGAAGCTTCAACGTTACGTTTGAAACGAATTTCGTCAGGAAGTGGTGTTTCGCCCAATAAATGGATTTGTTTCATCAAAGCATCATGGTCGCCATCATATAGAAAACGAATTGTACGACCACGAGAAGTAGTATTATCAATGACTTCGGCAACTAAATCGCTATCGCCAAAGTACAATTTATTACCTACACGAATTTTACGAGCTGGGTCCACTAAAACGTCCCAAAGGCGGTGTTCACGATTTAATTCACGGAGTAAAAAAACTTCAATTTTTGCACCTGTTTTTTCTTTTTGACCAAATAAACGAGCAGGAAATACTTTCGTGTCATTCATTACCATCACATCACCGTCATCAAAGTAATCCAAAATATCTGTAAACATTTTGTGTTCGATGGTTTTGGTTTTACGATTGACAACCATCATTCTTGATTCACCTCGGTTTTCGGTAGGGTAAAGTGATATAAGATTATTAGGTAGGTCGAATCTAAATTCAGAGAGTTTCATTCTAATAATGTTTGCGGTTTTTTCGCCTGGAATCATCTGTCTGTTGGTTTTGTGATAAATAAAAAGGATATGGTTTAGCCGATTTTCACAAATGGAAAATCTTGATTTTATACCAAAGCCTATTGCCCTAAGACTGCCGACCTCAATACGATTCTTGCAAATATACAATTTTAAGATAGGGCTTGTCAATGAAAAGACGAAATAAAAAATGGATATTTTTATTGAGGATATGAAACAAGACCAATTATTTGTATTATTTTACGGATTTTTCAATTTGTTTTTCATGTTTAAAAAATACACATCGAAGTCATTTTGCTTAATTTTGTTGTTTTAAATTGTATCGAATTCCCTCTAAAAATATGTTTTTTTATCAACAACAAATTCAGAATAGACGTAAGAAACGACGTTATTTGATGGCTTTTTTACTAATCTTGGGCTTTCTGATTTGGCAAAAAGATTGGACTATTTATCTTTATCAACAAGCTAAAGGTGGTTTGGATGTTGCTTTCAATACTCGCCCATTATCAGAAGTGTTGAAGGATAAATCTGTGCCTGATTCTTTGAAAAAACGAATTTTGTATATTCAAGAAGTCCGAAAATATGCTATTGATTCACTGAACTTACAAGATAATCCAGATGTTTATCAAACACTTTACGACCAACAAGGTAAACCTTTGGTGTATTTGATCACGGTGGCTCAACGCTATAAAATGGAAGCAAAAATGTTTGATTTTCCCATTGTGGGGCTTTTTATAGGCAATTTTAGTTATAAAGGTTTTTTTGATTCTACTGCTGCTGTTAAAGAACAAAAAGTATGGATGGCAAAAGGTTATGATACCGAAATGGGGCAAGGTATTGCTTATTCAACATTGGGATGGCTCCCTGAACCAATTTTGTCAAATATGCTTTATTATTCCGACGGAAAATTGGCGAGTTTAATTATTCATGAAATGACTCATGGAACAATTTTTGTGAAAAATGACCATGAAACCAGTGAGAATTTAGCCAATTTTGTGGGTGACTACGGAGCGAAACGTTTTCTGAAATATAAATACGGAAGTGAGTCTGATGTTTATAAAAAATATGTGCAAAATAGGGTTTTTAGAGATAAATTTATTAGACATCTAAATCGAGGAACGCTAAAATTAGATAGTCTTTACCGAAACTTTAAACCTAATTATGCGTCAAAGTATAAGGATTCCTTAAAATATGCGTTAATTGAAAAAATTGAACGAAGTAAAGATTCAATTTATGCTCAATTGCCTAATCTTCCTAAATACCAATTTAATAAAAATGATTTGCCTAATAATGCTTATTTCGTAAGTTTCAAGACTTACAATTCAAAGAAAAATGAATTTGAAATAATGTTTAAAAATAGGTTTGGAGATGATTTTGGGGCGTTTTTGAAATATATGAAAACAAAATATAATAAATAGTAAAACCAAAATGAAAAGATTATTTTTTGCAGCTTCTTTCTT
Organism: Cytophagales bacterium; assembly: GCA_013298805.1. Classification (GTDB taxonomy): domain Bacteria; phylum Bacteroidota; class Bacteroidia; order Cytophagales; family Spirosomataceae; genus Arcicella. Next base: position 7,664 of record JAAFIU010000205.1, read on the forward strand.
GTTTACAGCCTTGAGTTTTAAATCGGCTGAACGTGAGCGTGTTATTGAACAAAATAGTTTTACTACTGGTGAACATATTGAATATCGTGTTCACTATGGTTTTGTGAATGCTGCCGAAGCTATCGTTGATGTGGATGATAAATTCCAAAATTCAAATGGTCGTCAATGTTATAAAGTTGATATTGTAGCTCGCACGCTTGGCATGACAGACTGGTTTACCAAAGTGCGTGATGTTTGGACTTCGTATATTGATTCTGCGATGATTTTGCCACAACAATTTTATCAGAAAAAGCAGGAAGGTACTTATAAAAATGAGCAGAAAATTGTTTTTAATCATACCCTAAATACGGCAAAACAGTATGATTTAGACGATGATAATGAGAAAAAAACGTATAAAGTACCCGATAATATTCAAGATGTAGTGAGTGG
>JAAFIU010000325.1 GCA_013298805.1 Cytophagales bacterium
CCTACGAAATGGTGGAAATGTTCGGATTATAAACCCTTTAAATTTTAAAAAATCATGTCAGAATTTATTTATACAAAAACAAAAAAAACTATTGATAATGGATACGCTCTTATGAAGTATGACCAAGAAACATTCGTTAGCATGGTTGTTTCAATTCGCAAAGATGGCGTATCAGTTTATACGGATTGTGAAGGTTATAATTTTAGTCAACAATCAACCGAAAAGGAATTTAACGAAGCATATCTAAAAGCAATGTTAGCCTTAGGATTGCTTGATTGTTTCCAAAAGTTGGGTTTTGCTATGTCCCCAACGGTTCGATAAATGACCATAGCAGAATGGCACGAAAGAATCTCTAAACAAAACCAACCATGAACCAAGCCCCCAAACCGATAACATTTGCGGACGTTTTAGTTAGAACGTCACTCATAGTAGTGACGCAAAACAAACATAAACTTTCAGACGAAGAACTCGACAAATTAGAAGAAGCAATTAAGGCTGAAAAGAAAAGTAGAATCCATTTTATCAAAATTTAAAAACCTCATTCAATGACAATTGTAAAAGATACTAACGGCAATTTCTTAAAGAAAATCGTACTGGCTTGCGAAAAGCCAACGCAATACAAACTACAAACCGAACTGCAAAAAAATCAATTATGGGAACGCTTTAAGCGTACACAATTGGTAGCAAATAAAGAAAGTCAGTTTGATGCCGAAATAATTGGAATAGTGGTTCAAGTAATTATTCCAGAAGAACGCATAAAGGAAATGTGGAGACTTCCCGACCTTGAAAAATTGTACGTCATTTGGGCGGAAATGCAAACAGACCCAAATTTTAAATTAGCGGCTTAACCTAAAACACTAATCAAATGAAACATGAATTTGATATGTCCATAAAAATTGATTGCCCCTACTGTAAAGCAAAAAAGGCATTCAGAATGTACAAGCAGGTGAACGGTCAAGATGTGGTGAACGAAAAAGGCGAACTTTGCGGAATTTGTGACCGTGCCAACAGTTGCGGTGTTTTTGCAAAACCTGACGGAACGGTTAGCGGAAAGGTTCGGGAAACGGTAGCTAAAAAAGATGTGTTCATTTTAGATTTAGATACAGAATCTAAAGAAATGTTAAAGTCTTGGATTCTTAACCAAGATTCAAACTTTCATAAATTTTGTACGGGTTTAGGAATTACCGAAAAGCACTTAAAACGTTGGGGCGTTGGTACGGATAAAGATTGCACCGTGTTTGCCTTTATTGACCAACAAAAACAGCCCTGTAATGTCAAATGGTTTAAGTACAAACAAGACGGAAAACGTGACAAAGATTTTAACGCTTATTCGTTGAAAGGTTACAACAATAACGACCAAGACTATAAGTATAAAATTTGTCTCTTTGGAGAACACCTTTTGAGTGAAGACAAAGAACGTATAGTAATGTTAGTAGAATCGGAAAAGACCGCAATAATATCATCTTTCTTTTACCCTCAATATGATTGGGTAAGTTGTGCAAGTGGTGACGGTTTGACCGATGCAAAGGCAAGTGTATTGAAAGACCGCTTTGTTATTTGGCTATGTGATGCCGACAAAAAAGGACGTGAAAACAGTTCCTTACGAACCTTGCAACGCCAACGAATTAAAAACAAAAAGTTGGACTTGCAACCGCTAAAAAATGACGGTTCTGACATTTGCGACATGATTGTACAAGGTGAACGCCCCAACCTAAAACAAGAAATACTATTTCGGTCGCTTGAACCAATGAACAAACAGCCGTATAAGTCGCAGATTTACCCACGAAAACGGACAAGGTATTATGTAGAAAGGCGGCAATTAATGTTACAGCCGTCACCATTCAAAGAAGTTATTACAGATGATATGTTGACGGATATTAACAAACTTGACGGCTTTATAAAAATACGGGTTGGCAATACTGAAAACGAATACGACTTGCAGTTTTTGGCATTGATTGAAGACGTTTTGTATTATCTCAAAACTGGCATAATAACCGCAGAGGGGTACAACCGTAAAGCATGGATGCACGAGACTTTGAAACGTGATAGAATCATTAAACAATTGCGTGAAGACTTAGCGGATTGTTTAGCCAAAAACGCCACGGCTCAATCAGTAATACACGGCTTGCAAATGTTGGCAATGAAGAACGCTAAAGAAATAAAGACCTTACAATGTTGACCTAACCAAAATGACGGCAAAGGAAAAATTAGAACTCAAAAAAATACCCAAAAATGAAGAAACTCCAGTACCACTACCCACAGCCAAAAAGGCTAATAAGAGGTTCACCATTGAACAAATTTTGAACGACTGTATTACCGAAAAAACCCCAATACTTCCCGAAATCCATATTTCAAAAATAAACGGGGCAAACTTTATGACGGACGGTGAACTCTCCACTATTTCGGGACTTCCAAAGGTTGGAAAAAGTACAGTCGTGAGTTTTGTAATTGCCACGGCATTAATGAAAGATATTCCCGAATTGGAATGCACCAAACCAACAAAGAAGGTGCAACCCGTGACGCTAAGAACGGACTAACAAAACGGCATTTTGAGAATATTGTAAAATATGAATTGGTGGAATTTAAAGATGAACATTACTTTTTTCATTCCGAAAATCCCGACCTATTCAGTAACCCAACAGAACCAACATTTTAACAATGAACGAAAACCATAACCCCCGTAACCTAAAATCAATATTGATTGAAGGTTTAGACAAACCCGAAAATGCCGACTTTGCTCGAATTATAAATAAATTTATGGACGACAATAACCACAACACCGCCCGTAAAGCCCTCTATGATTTACCAGTAAAGTATGAGTTTGAAAAGTTCCAACGTGAAGCATGGCAAGAAAAACACGCCAATATTAGCCGAGAAAGTAGGGACACAATCAGAAAACAGAATGAAGAAATACAGAAGCTAAAAGACCATTTGAATATTGTTAAACAGTTTTTAAACCTTTCAAAAATAATAGAATGAGACTTAAAAAGAAAAATTTATTAAAATGAAAAACCAAAAATTATTTAATCAATTAAATGAAATTATAGACAATTATAATGTTTACAAAAATTCAATTTCAGTATTACAGATTATGCTTACTTCCAAAATAAATTTTAGATTTGCTATTAAATTTATACCGTCTCAAGGATTTATGATTTTGAAGATTGATACGTTAGATTTAGCATTATTAAAAGATTGCTTGATTCATTTAGAAACACATTCTTTTTTATCAGAAAGTGACTTTAATAAAATGACCATTTAAAGTATTTCCCAATCCCCAAACAGCAACGTTTGGGGATTTTTATGCACAAAAAACAAGAACCTTGTACAGCATTAAACCAAGAGCAGGAACGTCGACCAAATATTTTATTAATAAAAACGCTTTTAATGTTTCTTCAGGCAACGTGCAGCTTTGAAATTTTATTAATAATTACAAAAACAAACGCCCCGTAACAATAAAACGTTACGGGGCGTTTGTTTGTGGATGTGTCCCCCCGTGCGGTGTTTTCTCCAAAATTTTATAAACTAAGTTTTTAATTTACAGAATTGAGATTAAAATTATTTTTTTACGCCCAATACCCCCCAACGGCAGGGGGTGGGCGTGTGTGTGTGTGTTGTGTTTATCTATATATAGGACACACGACACAACACACACAAAATAAAACCCACAAAAAAGGCTCAAAAACCGCCACGTTTTGAGCCTAAATAATGCCGTTTGTGTTGTGTCGTTGTGTCGTTTTCTATTATACACACACCAAAACGACACAACACACAACACACACAAGTAACATTCGATGATTTTTAAATTTCAATTCAACGTTTTTCAACGTTTTTCAAATTTCATTCAACGTTTTTTAAACGTTTTCAATCATTTTTAAAATTTTATTCAGCAAATTTTTAGATTTATTCACCTAATATTCTGCTTTATTTCTCCAATAATTCACCATTTTTTATTAAAATCTATCTCTAAAACGGGCTTGTAGCCTATAATTTCCCGTCTTTCTGCATCACTTTTAGCAGGAAACAAGTCTTTTAGTATTTCTAAAACCTCTGAATCTCTAAATCTTTGTTGTCCCTGTTTCCATTTTACGCAATCTTTAGCTTTTTGGGACACATAAAGGTTTAATTGCTCGTGCGAAATATTTAAAGCCGTGGCAATATCTGTTTTTGACCATAATACCAATGTCCGTCTAATTCGTTTTTCCATGTTCTAAGCGGTTTTTATTTATGTAAAAATACGAAAAAATCTACGTTTTTGAAAGTCAATAGCCTGTAAATAACCACATTATAACGCATTTTTACGGCTTACTCTTTATCTCAAATTAGGCGTTTCCGTTCCTTAGTAAGTTTGTTCTGTCAATAACATAAAGCAAACAAATGAGTTTAAATCAGAAAATATTTTGGGGAGTTGTAACGCTCGGTTTATTGTTCTTAGGGCTTTTCTTTTGGAATAGATACCAAGCAATTAAACGCTTACAAATTACGCCCGACTATCCGTCTAACTTTCAATTCAATAACGGGTTTATCACTTTTACCCAAAGGCTAATAGTCAACAATGGCGACCCTGTAAGTCTTAGTATTTCCCGTGTCAATTTGGA
>JAAFIU010000094.1 GCA_013298805.1 Cytophagales bacterium
TTTTAGTTAAAATGCAAAAATGCCCCATTTTCGCCTAAAAAAGCGTCATTATGGGGCATTTTTCTTTAATAATAGTATATAAGATGCTGAATATCAAACTGTTGGGCATTTGCCAAGTTACCCTATCACTAACACACCAAAATATGGTCATGAGTTCAAATAAATATCAATCCCTCACAACCTATTTTAATACTATAAAAGCTATTGTTATGTACAATTAAATTGTACTTAAAATCAAGCAACTTCAATCATAAAATATCCATTAGCATGAATATTTTAGTAAAAATTAAGTTATACTCAGTATTCTGACAAACATAAAAATTTAACTTCGTAAATCAAATATTTACTAATAGTCTTTTCCCTGTTTGGCAAGTCCTGTATCATTTATTGACATTTGGTAATATGTATACATGAGTAACAAATCAGCCAAATGCCAAATAAAATACTGATAGTAAGCGATTTACATATCAAAAATTTATAATATCTGCTTTTTTTCTTAGAAATTAAGACTTAGCTTTCCAAAAACGAAACGACCATTATACCCTCCTTGATTTGGTTGGAATAATAAACGACCACGGTTTGAGCCATCACGGCTTGAGTTATAATCTAACGAACCAATAGCATTGCGTGAGTCAATAAAAATTTGGTCTGGATATACATCAAAAACGTTATTTGCACCAATAGAAGCATAAAGCGATTTATTGATATGATAACCTACCACTAAATCCGAAATCCAAACAGCTCTGAAAGTTTGGTCAATTGGAGCATCTCCACCCGCAGTACCGTGGTCAAATTGTGTATTCCAATAAGTACCATCTGCTTTTTTGGCATTTGGGTCAGTTACATTTTTAAATTGAGTTTCACCAAATCTAACTGTTCTGAACGTAACATCAAGTTTACCTACGCTATAAGCGGCACTCAAATTCCATTTACTACGTGGCAAATAACTTTCTATCAAGGCGTACTGCTGACGGTCGAAAAGGGCTGTACGATACCAAGTGCTTGGGTTTGTTGCGGGGTCATTATTTTTAGCCGCATCAATCAATGCTGTACTATTTAAAGCGGTAACTTCATTTTTATTAAAGTTCAAGGCTGCCGAAAGGGTTAATTTACCCTTGCCTAAAGCAATACGCTCAGTAGCCACAATATCAACACCTCTTGTGGTAGTATTTACGGCATTAGCGAAGAAACGAACATTGTTGACACCCGGGAATTGGTTAGCATCTGTAATACCTAATTGAGCTCTTGAATATGCTCCAGAATACACAATACGGTCTGTAATACCAATTTGATAAGCATCTACTGTAAGTGTTAAGGCTTTACCAATTTTAGCAGTCAAACCTAAAGACATATTTACAGATTTTTCTGGTCTTAAAGCATCAACACCAACCGTTTTACGAGCGATATCGTTATCGTTATTAACCGTTAAAGTATTTGAAGGCAATCCATTGATAAACTGTGTACTTGTATTTTGGAAATAACGTTGGTGCAACGAAGGCGCTCTAAATCCTGAACTTATTGCTCCACGTAGTGCAATACCATCTGTTATTTGTAAACGAGCTGAAAGTTTACCGTTTAGCGTTGAACCAAAATCACTAAAGTTTTCAAAACGAGCGGCTGTTCCAATCAATAATCGTCCTTTTTCTGCTTCTAAATCAAGGTAAATAGCTTGGTTTGTTCTGCTTTTATCAGTTTCATCATTTGGCTGATAGCCTGGAAAAACTTGTGAACCTGGAGCAGCGGCAACTGTTCCTTGTGCTGCTCCTCCTGCTGTAAGCGGTGCTGTGGGTCTTTGAACTGCGGCTCCAAAATAAGAGTTAGGCTCTCCTGCCATAATTTTGAATTGCTCAAAGCGAAATTCTCCTCCAAATGCAACGTTTATATAGTTAAAGCCTGCCGCTTTTTGGTAATTACGAGCAAAATCTAAATTGAATGTATTTTGGGTAAATGATAACTTTCCTGCATCAAAAGAAGTTTGTTGAGCATCAGCGGCTGGTAATGAAGCATTACCTGAGTTGAATACTGAGAATTGGAAGGTATTATTACCATAAACATTACTTACGTCCATCGACCATTCTCCTAATTTTGTTTTATAACCTGCAATCAAAGATTTGTCATAAATATCTGACCCAATTCCAGGTAAAAACCCATCTTGATAGAACAATGTTCCGTCTGCTTTTACAGGCTGTTGATTACGAGCCACAGGAATACGATTATTACCATAACCTTGTCCAGTACGATAGGTATAACCTCCCGAGAAATAAATTTCAGAATGTAAGCCTATTGGAATACCTCCATTCGCAAAAATACCATAATTACGGGCTGATGAATTTCCAAAAATCATATTTTCTCTATCATAATTACGACTCTTTGCATAAGCAGCATCATCAGCAATTAATTTAGCTCTAAAAGTATTTTGGTCTTGTCCAGCAGGTGTAGAAGGGAAACTACCATTAGCCCCTAAATAGATGGTTGGGGCATTATCCAAGCCTGAGCGACTGGTACGTCCACGGTCATTATATTGAGCAGAAATCGTTAAAGAACCTTCTTTTCCAAGTCTGAATCCTTTTGAAAAGTCAAATTGAAAAACTTGTCCATCATTTATGTTTTTACTGTAACTGGTAGGAGTTGTACTTCCCAAAGCTGGAGCAGTATAGTTAAGTGTTGTCATATTTGAACCATAGGTTAAAGAAGCAGATGTTCCTGTGTAACCTTTTTTCAAAACGATATTGATAACACCCGCAATGGCATCAGAACCATACTGAGCCGCAGCTCCGTCACGCAATACTTCTATACGCTCAATGGCAGCAACAGGAATTACGTTCATATCTGTACCTACCGAACCACGACCAACCGAGCCATTAATATTTACCAAAGAGGTATTATGACGACGTTTGCCATTCAATAAAACTAATACTTGGTCTGGACCTAAACCACGCAAAGAAGCAGGGTCGATGTGGTCTGTACCGTCTGTAACCGTTTGACGATTTGAACTAAATGAAGGAGCAACAAAGTTCAAAATTTGTCCAACATCTACTTGCCCAAACGACTTTAATTCTTTAGTACTGATAACATCTACTGGCGTTGCTGTCTGGATATTTGTACGAGCCGTAGCTGAACGTGAACCAATAACGGCAATTTCCTGAAGTGTCGAGGTACTTTCAGAAAGTGTAATTGCTTGCGTTGTGAAATCTGTACCAATTACTGACACTGAAGCGGTACTACTCTGATAACCAACCGAAGTAACTTTTAATTTGTAAGAACCCACCGCAATTTTGAGGGTATAATTTCCATTGACATCTGTGGCTGTACCCGATGAACGTCCTTCTATAACGACTGATGCACCAGGGATACCCTGCCCAGAAATGGCATCTTTGACAGTACCTTTAATACCTTGTCCAAAAAGAGAAATTGAGCTGGTAATTAATGAAAATACCAGAAAGAGGAATTTGTAAGATTTAATCATAATTGATAAATTAAATATTTAGAAAAAGTTAATGAAATAGAATATTCCTTGGGATTAAATTCAATATTCTGCTATGAATTTGAATGTAGCAAAACACACAATAATGCCCAATAAATACTTTGAAATAAAACGCAATATACAAAGAAATAAGTTCTGACAATTGTAAGAATAAATAAATAACTTTTCATGGTCAAAAACACAAAAAACGGATTGGTCATTTTGAATAACCAATCCGTTTTTAATGCGTATTTTGTACCTATAATTTATCGTCAAAACCTTACAATGAAGGCATTTCTCAATCATCCCCTATTTCAAATACCAAAATAATAGCCTCGTTTGAAAGAGCTTCAAAATCAACCATTTTGAAATTTGAAAGTGATAAACCATCACGGGCGTGTAAAAGTCGGTCTTGAACTTCAAAAGCTCCATTAATCACAAAAATGAAAATATTATTTTCTGGGTTTTGCAAAATTAATTCTTCCTTTTTTCGACCGTCATATTTCCCAACAAAACCTTGGTGATTGTCTTTTGAAAAAATGGGTAATAATTGGTTTTTATCCTCAAAATCAAAAGTATTTATTTCCACTTTTGACGTAAAATCTGACGAAGAATTATTCAACCAAATTTGCAGAAAATTAATATCTTCGGTTTCATAAGGATTGATAATTTCGTATTCAGTTCCTGCCAAAGCGGAAAAAATCTGAACTTGCCCTGCTTCTAAAAACCCTTCTTCCAATGAATTTCGATATTCAAGTCCGCCGACAATGGGCATAATTATCACATCCGAATTCTTGTCTAATTTCAATTTCAAACTATGTCCCGCTTTCAAAGTATCATCGTTGAAAACCTGTAAGTTGGCAAAAGGCACTCTGCTTTCATGAAAATAATTCCCAAAATTGAAGGTATGATAACTACGAAAAAAGCCGACCTGCGAGACTCCTCGTTGGTCGGCTAAATATATTTGAGCTTGGGTTTCTAAATTAATCATTTTATGCACTTACAACGATTGTATGAGTGAGACTATAACCTGCAGCTACACTTCCAGTTACTGTACCAAGTTCATTAGCAACTCCATCTGAAAACACATTATCCTTAGCATTGTAAGTATAGCCAGACATTCCTTTGCTGTAACCATTGGCAGTTGAAGCATTGACAGCTACAACTGCACTATCTGTAGCTTCTGGAAAAGCAATCTGAGTTACTAAAAGTGATTTTCCTGTTGCACTATAAATATGTACGTGAATGTGTGTTGCACGACCTTGATACCAACCTGGGAAAATAGATTGAAATGAAGCTTGTCCATTTGTATCAGTCACTTGCCGACCTCTCAAAAAGTGTACACTGGTAAAATCTTTGGCTTGCATTCCTGTTCCACCGTACTCAGAATAATATCCGTCTTTGTCACAATGCCAAACATCAATTAATGCTCCTGCCAAAGTGCCACAACTTGAATTGGCATTTTTGATGGTAATTGTAAAGGCAAAAGGAACGCCCGTTCTATCGGAACGAATATCTTTTACTACCAAACTGGTAGGGACTTTGGTGGGGAAAGGCCCTTCTGTTTCATTATTGGTAACGGTGCAATTACTTGCGGAATTTCCATTGGTAGAGCCTGTACCAGTCGTTGTTGTAGTAGTTGTGGGGTCAACACTGCTTGATTTGCAAGCGTCTATAATTGGTAAAATAGCAACAAAGCCGATGAGGCTGTTAAACCCTTTTTTCAAAAAATCTTCTCTTTTCATGTTTTAAATAATTATCGTTTTTGAAGAATACATCATTCTACAAATTATAATTGCTTCGCTTTTTGTTAAAAACAGTTAAAAGAATGATTCAATAGAAATTAATAGCACGTTCCAACACTAAATCCTGACTGAGCGATGGTCGCCCCTATTTTACAATCATTTCTTCATTTTGATAAAATACAGAAACTTCCTCTAAAATTCCGATGATTTCTTCGTAATTCATGGAAGTAACTAATCTCATTCTGAAGTCTTTAAAATGAGAAATACCTTTAAAATAATTGGAATAATGACGACGCATTTCCACTATTCCAACGTGATTTCCTTTCCAGCGAATACTGAAATCTAAATGTTTTCTACAAACATCAATACGGTCATCAATAGTTGGTGGAGCTAATTTTTCGCCCGTTTTGAAGAAGTGTTTTATTTCATTAAAAATCCAAGGATAGCCAATCGAAGCACGCCCAATCATGATGCCATCAACACCATAACGATTACGATACTCCAAGGCTTTTTCGGGTGAATCAATGTCGCCATTCCCAAAAATTGGTATTCTGATTCTTGGATTTTCTCTCACTTTCGCAATTAAACGCCAATCGGCATCGCCTTTGTACAATTGAGCTCTTGTACGCCCATGAATGGTAAGTGCCTCAATCCCAATATCTTGCAAACGTTCGGCAACTTCTTCTATGTTTTTAGTAGTATCGTCCCAACCCAAACGAGTTTTTACGGTAACAGGCAAATGGGTTGAATTGACTACGGCTTTTGTCATTTCTACCATTTTGGGAATATCCTGCAATAAAGCGGCTCCTGCTCCACGACAAGCCACCTGTTTTACGGGGCAACCATAATTTATATCAACCAAATCAGGTCCTGCATTCGAGGCGATTTCTCCACAAACACGCATGGTTTCGATATCCGAACCAAACAATTGGATTCCGATAGGGCGTTCATATTCAAAAATATCTAATTTCTGAACCGATTTTGCCGCATCACGAATCAATCCTTCCGAAGAAATAAATTCGGTGTACATCAAATCTGCTCCGTTTGCTTTACAGACAGCACGGAAAGGCGGGTCAGAAACATCCTCCATTGGTGCTAACAACAAAGGAAATTCGCCTAATTCTATATCTTTTATTTTAACCATTATATTTTCAGTTATCAATAAACAGTTATCAGTTATATCTTTATTATAATTAAGAGTTTTGTCAATAATTAGCTTCCATAAATGGTAACTGTTTACTGATAACTGCAAACTGTTATGTAAATTTACAACCATTATGACACAATTCGATAATTTTCAATCACAAACTGAACGCCCACTACTTTCTAAAATCCTTATTTTAGTTGGTTTGACATTCGTATTCATGACCGTTGGGTCAATGATTGCTATTGTTTTATTCTCGTCGATGACAGGAATGCCTTATACACAAGTAGCAGATTTCTCAAAGCATCTCAACGAATATCAAAATATGTACGATGGCGTAATGGCTCTTCAGACGTTTTCAACGCCTGTTCCGTTCATTGCTGCCTCTTTGTTTTACTGGTATTACATCGAAAAACAAACCATTCATACATTAAGTTTCCGAGATGCTAAACCCATTGATTTCATTTTGGTAGGACTTTTAGTGATTAGTTTCATGGGCTTTGATGCTTTAATTATTGAAATGAATCAGAATATGAAACTCCCAGAAGCATGGAAAGGAATTGAAAAAGCCATGAAAGAAGGTGAAAATGCTACCGCTGAACTGACGAAATTTCTGACAAATTTTCATTCGCTTTCACAATTAATCGTTGCTTTGGTTGTAGTAGCTGTTTTGGCGGGAGTAAGTGAAGAGCTTTTGTTTAGAGGAGTGCTTCAAAATATTATTCAAAAAGCCACTAAAAATCCTCATATTGCCATTTGGTTTACAGCCTTTACATTCAGCTTTATTCACTTTCAATTTTACGGTTTCGTACCAAGAATGTTATTAGGTGCTTTATTCGGTTATCTTTATTTCTGGACAAAAAGCCTCTGGATTCCGATGTTCGCTCACATCGTAAATAATGGGTTTACACTTGTCATGGCTTATCTGAGCGATATGAAAATGGTAAAAGTGGATATTGAAGATACAAAATCCGTACCTTTGAGTATGGCGTTGGGGTCGTTGGTGATGACCATTTTATTATTAAGATGGTTTTGGATGAATAGAGCGTCAGAAGTGGACAAAAGTTAACATTATAGTTTTACTTCAAAACCTATGATAAATGATGAATGACTGGAAAAAAATATACGAATCGACAAGTCCAATTAAAGCTCAATTAGCAAAAGCCTTTTTGGTTGATGAACATAATATTGACGCAATAATTATGAATAAACAAGACAGTTCATATTTATTTGGGCTTTGCGAAGTACACGTACCTTTGCAAGATGCCGTTTTAGCAAAATTTTTAGTAGAAAACGAGGCGGGTCTTATGTAATAATTCAAAATAGACGTTGTAAGCAACGTTTATACCAGAAAACATTAACCATAATCATTAAATGAATACAAAATTACAATCAATGTCGAACCTGCAACAGCGGGTTATTGCAGCGGTTATTGCCGTACCTTTTCTAATATTTTGCATGGTTTTTAGCGACTGGACGTTTTACGGACTTTTTGCTTTGATTGCGATTTTGGCACAATTAGAATTTTATAAATTATTGGGACTCAACGGCAACGAACCCCTCACCTACTACGGTACATTTTGCGGTTTTGTGTTAGTTACCATTACATTTTTGATTGAAAAAGGTGTAATTCCAGAAGCAAATTATTACATTCTTTCGCCTTTAATGACGCTAATTTTCTTTATTAAACTATATAAATCCCAAGACGATAAGCCTTTTAGAAATATAGCTTACACATTTTTAGGGGTTATTTACGTGGCTTTACCATTTGCTTTGGTGATAATCTTGGCATTTTTAACTTACAAATTTAGCTGGCAGCGTCCTTTAGGTTGTTTATTGCTTTTGTGGGCGAGTGATACAGGGGCGTATTTTGCAGGAACAAAATTTGGCAAGACGAAATTATTTGAGCGAGTTTCTCCTAAAAAATCTTGGGAAGGTAGCGTTGGCGGATTTTTAGCCTCAATGGTCGTTGCATATATTTTATCCCAATATTTTTTAGACCTCAAATCATGGCAATGGTTTGGCTGCGGAGCAATTATCGTAGTAGCAGGAACTTACGGAGATTTAGTTGAATCACTTTTCAAGCGTAGTATCAAAATTAAAGATTCAGCCTCCACTATTCCTGGACATGGTGGTTTCCTTGACCGTTTTGATGGACTTTTGCTTTCAATTCCATTTATCATTACATTTCTGAAATTATTTTCGTAGAGTATAAAAGGTGTTAGGAATTAGGGCTTGAGGCTTTGTAAATAATGGTATTCTAAACCTTTTTAGACAGACACTTTTTAAAAAATCGGACGAATGTCGGAGTCCAGCCCGAAATTCCGTTGTTTGAGCGCAGCGACCGACGCTCGGCGAGTTTCGGAATTTCTTGATTTTTTTGCGACCGACGCTTCGGTTACTTTTTGTATCAAGACAAAAAGTAAAAGACCTTAAAATTGGAAAAAAATGCTTTTTAGAAAAAGTGTCTGTCTAAAAATTCTAAACCTTAAAATCTAATCCCTATTTCCTATTTTACGTTAAAATCTGTTAAAGAAAAACCATTTTATTTTCAGCAACGTTTATTTTGTGTAAGTTTACATTCTTCTATATTATTTTAAGATGTCGGAACAAAATCAACATATATCATTGAACAGCAAGATTAAAAGCACGACTAACCATAAGTATCTGTCTATCAGCTTTTTATCACTATTTTTTGCATGCTTTCTAAGTATTTCAGCACTTGGACAGCAAAACAGCGGTTCAATTATTTTCCAAGGGAAAGTGGTAGCAGCCCGCACTTCAGAATTCCTACCCAATGCCTACGTTTTCAATACACAATCAGGTAGAGGTGCTTTGACTGATGACTTGGGAAATTTTATGCTTTATGTTTATCCAGGGGATAGTTTGGTGTTTAGCTATGTTGGTTACAAAAAGAAATATTATATCATTCCGCACATTTTAGAACAAACTCAAAGTGCCACTATTCACATGGCTGAGGAGATACGTCAATTAGCCGAAGTAAAAGTTTATCCGTACAATACTGAAGAAGCGTTCAAAAAGGCTTTTTTGGATATGAAACTTGAAAATGAAGCAGGACGTAGAGCTTTAGAAAAGAACTTGGAACAGTCAAAATTGAATGTTTTAGCCTTACAAGCGGGTTTGAGTGGAGCGGGAAATTTCCGTAACTTCTCTGACCAAATGACTTATAGCATGGCAAATAAAACCTTCGTTCAAAGTCCATTAATGGCATTGACCAACCCATTTGCTTGGATGAATTTCATCAAATCAGTAAAAAATGGCGATTTGAAACGAGATGATTATAAAAAAGCCTACCAAGATGTTCCAACGGAAGGAATCTCTCGCCAAAAATTCATGTCTGACTTAAAGAAAGGGAATTAGTTATTTAGGGGTTAGGTTTTAGCTTTTAGGGGTTAGTATTCTCAGCTTGTAGATATTATCTTTAAAAATTAATTTCAGGGTTTGCAATCTAATACCCAAAACCTAACTCCTAAAACCAGTATAAATGGAATTTATTACCGAATCGTACCGTATCCGTATTACCGAAGTTGATGCTCACAGCAAATTAACTATTCCCGCACTTAATGGACTTTTACAAGAAATGGCTTGGCGACACTCGGTTGTAGCTAAAGTTTCCGTCCATGATTTATCCGCCCAACACAACATTTCTTGGGTACTTTCACGCTTAAAAATCTGGATTGACCGCTTGCCCAATTACGACGAAACCGTGACGGTAAAAACGTATGTCCAAGAAATTGACAAATATTTTTATCATCGAGATTTTAAAGTTTTTGATTCAGAAGGTAATGAAATCATCCGAGCCAATAGCGTTTGGGGATTAATGGATATTGTGCGTCGCAGAATTACCTCTGTACCCGACTGGATGCGAGCCATCACGCCAACCGATACCAATGAAAAATATGTAGAGAAGGTTTCTGGCAAGATTTTGGGACTTAGCAACGTAGAAACGGAAAGACGGTTTGATATTCGTTGGCATGATATTGACTCAAATCAGCACGTTAATAATACAAAATACGTAGAATGGCTTCTGGAAAGCATCCCAACAGAAATGCTCAATGACGGTACACTTCGGTCA
Source organism: Cytophagales bacterium (assembly GCA_013298805.1). GTDB lineage: Bacteria > Bacteroidota > Bacteroidia > Cytophagales > Spirosomataceae > Arcicella. The sequence goes on from JAAFIU010000094.1 coordinate 10,449, forward strand.
ATTGATATGATTTTTAAAAATGAAAGCATTTTTGGCGATAAAATAACAACCCAAAGCCAATCAATTGAACATGGTTTTATTCATCGAATTTTGAATCAAAATGGTCAAGAATTAGTAACTGGAGAAACGATTTGGTAGTACCACGAGAACCCTTCCCTGAATTTAATAACACACGGGAAGAATTCCCGTGATACAACAACAAACTTCAAAACACGGAGAATATCCCGTGATATAAACACTATGGAATTAAACTTCAACTTTAAAGAAATCATCTCGGTTTCTCTTATTCTTTTTTCTGTCATTGATATTTTAGGTTCAGTACCCGTAGTTATCGACTTGCGGAAAAAAACAGGAGATATTCACGCCGAACAAGCCACGATTGTATCGGGAGGTATTATGGTTGCTTTTTTATACGTCGGGAAATCAATCTTAAATCTTTTCGGGGTTGATATAAATTCCTTCGCTATTGCAGGAGCATTAATTATTTTCTTGATTGGTCTGGAAATGACACTGGGCAGAAATATCTTCAAATCAGAAGATGCCTCAGCCAGTAAAGCCGCTTCAATTGTACCATTGGCTTTCCCAATCATTGCGGGAGCAGGTACTATGACGACTATTTTATCCTTAAAATCACAATTTGAGGAAGCCAATATTTTAGTGGGTATTTTGCTGAATTTATTGTTTATTTATATCGTTTTACGTGCTTCACAATGGATAGAAAATAAACTCGGACAAGTAGGGACAAATGTTCTTCGCAAAGTTTTTGGTGTAATTCTATTGGCAATTTCGATAAAGATTCTAAAGACAAGATTGTCACTTTGATACTACTCAAAAATATAAAGGGGCATTCACACATCATTTCCAAAACTTAATAAAACCAATCAACTATGAATGCTTCATCAATTTTTTCATTTGCCAATTCCTTTGTGCTTTTGGGCTGGATTTTGTTAATCTTCTTACCCAAATGGAAACATACCCAAAGCATCATTTTGAATGGAATGGTTTTGCTTTTTTCTATGCTGTACGCCTACTTGTTATTGAAAGATATTGGAAATTTCAGCATGGATAGTTTTAGCACTTTGGCAAATGTAAAAGCACTTTTTCAGAATGATAACGCCGTCACCGTTGGTTGGGTACATTACTTAGCATTTGATTTATTTGTGGGAGCGTACATCGTTAAAAAATCACAACAATTACAGATTTCGAGGTGGCTTTATACACTTCCATTACCATTTACGTTCATGTTTGGTCCTGTCGGCTATCTTTTGTTTTTTATGATTAAAACTGTCAAAACACAATCGCTGCATGAAACTAATTAAAGAGATATTTAGTAGAAACCCACTTTTGGCAAGGATGGGTTTATTCTTTCTGATTCTGTCGGTTTTTCTTGGTTTATACGCAACCGTTAATGAGCAGCAAGTTTTAGGGATTAATTCAATGATAAAACCCCTGAAATTTGCCCTGAGTACGTGGGTATATGCGTGGACGATGGCGTATTTGCTTTTTTACGTAAATAACCAAAGTCGAGTAAAATGGTATTCCATTTTAGCCACAGTTGTAATGCTGTTTGAAGATGGCGTAATTACCATTCAAGCATTTAGAGGAAAATTATCGCATTTCAATCAAACGGAACTCGTAGGCGGTATTTTGTATGCCTTCATGGGTATCCTGATAGTTTGGCTCACGACTGCCACCTTGGTTATTTCATTACGATTTATCTTTCAAAAAACCACTACAATCAGTAAACCTTTTGTTCTTTCCATAAAAATTGGCTTGATACTTTTTGTCATTTTTAGTTTTATGGGAGGTTATATGAGCGTTATTAACTCGCATAATGTAGGAGGAAAAATTGGTGAAGCAGGTCTTCCGTTTATAAATTGGAGTACCCTTTTTGGAGATTTGAGAGTGGCTCATTTTTTTGGTATTCATTCGCTACAAATTATTCCCTTACTGGGCTTTTATGTTTCTATGAACATCAAAAACGAATCGAAAGCAAGCCTAATCATTTGGCTTGGAGCAATGCTTTATTTAGGATTTGTTTGTTTTACGATGATACAGGCGATAAATGGAATTCCGTTTTTTTAGTCTTTTAGTGTTAAAAACGTAAGACTAAGCCACGCCTGATTGCAAATGAGGGTGAGCGAGTTTTTTTGTATTAAAAATGCAGGACGTATTATCCTAATTTTAATATTAACATCCCGAAAGTTTAAAACTTTCGGGATGTTCCGCCAAATCAATTTATATTGGTTAAAACGAAGAACTAAACTATTACTGACAGTTCCACTGGGGTTATAAATTAGGGTGAGTAAGATTTTTGTCTTACTTTTCGTCTTCTCGAATTCGCCAAAAGTCCTCGCCCCAGTTGCGGTAGAGTTTATTCCGATTTTCAATCGTTACTAAATCACTTTCAATTTCTTCGAAATAGGATATTAACTCAAAAAAAGAATCTGCTATTTTTAAAAATGGAACATCCATATTATTTCTATCGTTGAATCTATGTTTATAAATTATGTCTTGATTTTCTCTAATTGAACCAATTAACATCATTTCACTTCCAAAGTAACCAATTGGTATAAAATCAAGACCTTCGCAAAAATGGATATTTTTAATAATCCCATATTCGTCTAAAAGTGTATCGAAAATAGGAATGTCCTTATGTTTATTTATGATAGTAGTTAAAAAATTAAAAGGTTCGTTATTCAAATTTTGGAAATTATAAAATGAATAAAACGTGCCATTTTGGTAATATTTAAAAAATAGTTTATAAAGTGGTGGCAAATGGATTCCATTTTCTTCTAATGCAGAAAAGTTCGGTAAACTATTATTTTCTCTAATTTTAAATAACTCTAATCCCTTTTTCATTTTATCAATTTTGCCTTTATTGTTGTTTTCCATCAACAATCAGACGAATATTTTGTGTATGATTATTAAACAGTTAAGAGTAAAATTGTTTGTCCGATTACCTTCGCACGAGTTGTTGGTCTGGGCGACTCCGAGAAACTCGTAATAACGGCGGAAATGTCATATTCAGTCTTTTCCTCTTAAAATATCAACCCCAACATTACATTCCAGACACTTTTTAGCCAAGCAAAAATGATTGTGCCATTCAATACTCGCTTGCGAATCGAAGGCTGTTTTTATTTTTAAACCCATTGATTGCCAATGCTTTGTAATATTATTTTCTTCGGCGGAGATTTCTTCTAATAAACGAATGGCTTTTTCTAAATAATCCCGATTATCCTTTTGGTTGGCATAAGCAACCAATAACGGCACAACGGTATTTATCACCACATTTTCAACCGAAGCATTGCCTAAAGTCGGTACTTTTCCTTCTGCTTTTTTGTCAAAAACGTAATGCTCAGTCCAATATTCTGATTGCTTAACTTTCAAAATTTTGGCTAAACTTTTCACATTTTCGAGATGAATTAATACCGAAAAAAGATTGGCATTTTCGTGAATAAATCGAGCAAATTGAGCCAAACGAACCGTTGGAAAATTAGCAGGACGAAGCCTTAAATATTTCCATTCGTGTTGCCCCAAAATTTTATCCTGCAATTGATATTTTGACGCTAAAAACTGAAATTCTTTTCGGAGATTTTTTCGATAATCATCCCAGACTGTTTCGTTATTTTCATCTTTCAGAAAACCCGCAACGCCAAAAATCAGAGCTTCAATTTGCCCCAAATTATCCCGATGCTTTTGCAGAATTTTTAAAGGAAGGTTTTTCGATAAACTCAAAAATGGTTCAGCATTCAATTTAAAACCGAAGTTTTTGGCTAAAAGTTGATAGGTTGTTTCTTCCCAGTCTTGCTTATTTTCTTCCAAAGAAATGCTCACAATCAAAGACTTATCTTGCAAACGTTTCATCAAAACCTTATCCAACATCGACAGTTTTTTAATGTCGTCCACCGCCATAAACTGATTTTGGCAAGGCATTTCGGCTTTGCTTTCCATTAAGGCTTCGTATTTTCGGAGGAGTTTTTTGTCGGCTCTTTCACGCAGGGTAATTGTCGGAATTTTAGTGCCATCTTTGCGTAAAATGGGTTTATCGTCTTCCCAAACTACGTGCAGAATTACGTTTTGATAAGACGTGTCAAATTGGTGTTTGTGAATATCCCAATCGGAGGATTTTAGGTGAATTTCCACACTTCCTGCCCATTCCACTTCACCAATGATGA
>JAAFIU010000047.1 GCA_013298805.1 Cytophagales bacterium
CCTTTTTCTAAAACCTGACGTTGCTCATCCGTCAAAATAATAATGCGTGTCTTACCCATATTTTTGATTAAAGCAAGCAAGTTAAGATAAGAAAATCGTTTAAACTAATTTAGTACAGGTACTTATCTACTAATAAATCAGGCTTTTCTGCTCCGATGAAACATAATGCCCATTTATAGGTATTTAGAATTTCTTTACCGTTAAGTTTTTCATCAGGATTCTCCAATTTGATATATTTATTGGTAATCAAATCGTCAATCAATTTCGGAGCGTTGACATATTTATCTCTAATAAACCTTGCCATTTGAAAAGGTAAGTCCTTGTTTTTGTTAAATGCCCAATTTCTGAATTTATCATAAAATAAATTATCCAATTGAGAAGCGGCAATAAACAACAGATTCCCAACGATATATGCTACTGCCAAAAACAAAGTAATTTGCTCGCTTCGCTCTTCGGGTAGGCACACAGGAAGTTTCAATTCCAAGCAAGTTTGGTAGGAATAACAATGGCAAAACCACGTTAGGAGTGAGCCTGGCAATAAAACAGAGAAAAAATCTGTTACTCCGATGAATATGTCTGATGGTTTCATGATGGTTTGGGTTTATGGTGGTTGATATTCTTCAGTTCCGTTTTTTCCGCCTTTATTGGTGTTTTCACCAACAAGCTACCGTCCGAGTTGTTGGGAAAATACCAACAAAGGCGAAAAGCCTCTCTGAGACTATTAGCTTGACCGTATGGTTTTTCGCAGACAACGGCAAAGAATGCAATAATCGCCAAGGATATAATTTACTGGTGCGAGATATGAGTCTTGCACCAGTGGAATATATACTCATTTTTAAGCACGTACAATTCTCCAATTATAGCGTACTCTATAAGTTCCTCCATGATCTTGAAAAGTCATTGTTTGTACAGGAGAGTCATCATTTCCATTAAACGATGATGTGGCAGATGGAATAAAAATTATAGATTGATGATCTTCTGAAGGCTGGAACACATCATCAGCGAAGGCATCTACGAGCCAAGTAATTAATGCACCCAAAATTATACCCGCTAAAATTCCAATAATTGTCCCAAGTGGTCCGGCAATGGCAGTTCCAACTGTACCACCGATAGCTGCTCCAATGGCGGCACCTGCTGCTCCACCCAAAGCTCCTAAAATAACAGCAAGTTCATCTCTTATTGCTTCATAGGCATCATTTAAAAATGCTCCAAATCCTCCATTATCTTTTTCTGCCATAAATAAAGTCATGAAAAAAGATTTTGGCTCGGTATAATCGTCATCAAGTAGAAATCTCTTCAATATCTTTGGAGGTGTATATGTTTTAATTACATTATCTTCAAAATTATCTCCAACCATAAATTGATTGACTTTTGATTCTATCCCTTTGTCACTAATTGCAACCCCACCTAAAGCTATTTCGTCCGAGCCAAAGGGTTCTGGGTTGGTCTCATCAACACACTTCACTCTATGTAACCTAAATTGTAATTCTCTGATTTTTCTAACAAGAGGTGTTCCTTGAACATGAAGCCAACCTAAGTTTTCGAGAACATTTTTCATTCTTAATTCATCAATAACGCTTACAAAACCAAACTGTTTTTTTACATCTAATTGACTCAAAATAGATTCTTTCTTTTTCAAATCTAACTGTAAACCTATAAGTTCAGTCCGAAGTGAATTAGTAAGCATTTTAGGGTCATGAACTTTAAAAAAAATCTCTTTCTGTTTAGCTTGTGTCCTTTTTTCTATAAAATTGGCAACAATTTCTCCCAATGATGATACTGAATTATTTGTGCCTTTTCCATCTGTAAAGGAGTGTTTTGCAAAATCATGTTTATAATTTGCACTATCGAACTTTGAAGATATAGCCTGAATGATTGATAATTTCATCAACTGTTCTGCTCTTTCTTTGAATGTTAGAAATACGCTGTCTGTAACATTCACTTTTGTTGAAATTTGGATTTCACTCATTGTTGTATTTGTTTAAAATGTGAAAAAATTAAAAATTCATTAAGATTCTAACCTTTACCTTTCATAAAAACTAAGACAGAACATTATATAACTAATGATAACTAACTACCCACCAGAGATTATGCTCATCATAAACCAAAGTGGCAGCCGTACACGTAATATCTGAAAGTGATGGGGTCGCAATTCTAAATTGCGGAGAGGCATTTGTATTTAAAGCACGTATGTTCATAATGGAACCATTATGAGCTACGAGATAGATTATTTTCCCGATTTCTCCTCCCGCTATTCCGTTTATGCGGTGTTCATCTAATAATCCACCAAAACGATAAAATGTAGCATCATGTAAATCCAGAGCATTGTAAGTAAAAGTATTGGAACCAACATGGTCATTATCTACATAAGTGTTCAATTTCAAACCACCCCTTAGTTGTAAATCTCCATTCACTTCTAATTTGGCAGTAGGCGTTGTTGTGCCAATTCCCACATCTCCATTACCTTGAATCCGCATTTTTTCGGAAGCAGTTTGAGTGCCATTTTGAGTTGTATAAAATTGTATTCGAGTACCGTTTGCGGTAGTACTCCAGTGTTCAGTAGCTATAAAATCAACGCTACCTGTTCTTTTGTAGCTACTCCCATTATAGCCTTCTGCTCCAATCGCAAATAAAAAATTACCATTTTGAATTGCCAAAGGGTTGGCAAGGGTTCCATTTGTTCGCTGTCCTATAAAATTTGGATTTAATCCTAAGTTCTTAAAATAAATTCCGTTTGTTGTCGCATCAATATTAAATCTTTCGATGTTATTAACCTTGAATACTAAATCCTGTGCATCGGTAGTACCAATAAATTGCGTATTTGAATTTGTTCCGCTATTCCCCGTAAGCCCCCAACCAGAAAATGAACCAGACCCAGAGGTTACTTCCATAATTCTCCAACGTTGTCTGCCACCATCATACACCATCATTACACCCCCTACACCAGTTGTTATCGTAAAGTCTGCTCCTGTATGGGTCATAATTCTATTGTTAGCTACGGTTTCATTAATGCTTTCTTCATGTTTAATAACCAAAGCCCCTGTTGTAGTTGTGGTTGGCAGTTTATATCCACAAAGCACATACAAAAGCATCCCATCTACGCCGCCAGCAATGCCGTTCAATACTCCCCCTGCTTCAAAAATCAAGACAGATGCCCCGTTTCTATTAGTTGCTGTATAACCGACATTTGTTGTAAATCGAGCAATATTTTTAAAAGCCATATCGCCATTGACGGTTAATTTTGCATCGGGAGTTATTGTACCAATCCCTACATTACCAGGGAATACGGGAGCGAATACACCATTAGGTGCTATATACATCCTATCAACCCCACCCGTTTGTAAACGGAGGCTACTTGCTCCACCGTCCAACTTAAACTGCCCAAAAGCAGTAACCCCAGCCATCAATAAAAGGATAATTGTAAAAATTTGCTTTTTCATATTCTTTGTATTTTAATTGTTAAGTTACTGATTGTTAAATATTTGTGTCATTAAATATACCCTTCCAAAAACCGCTTTACTTCGGCTTTTCCACTTCGTCTCCTTGAAACGGTGGCTACCAAATTATCCTCCATCAGTATCTGTTTATCATCGTTTCGGATGTCTGTAACATAAGCAGAGTTGATAATAAAACCACGATGTACCCGCACGAATCCGTGTTGGGCAAGGTCGTCTTCGTAGGTATGTAGCGTATGTGAGAACATCCTTTTTTTACCGTCTTTCAGATGAAAAAGGGTATAATTTGCTACGCCTTCGAGCATAATAATTTTGTCCAATAACAGGACTATTTTGCGGCGACAATCTACCATCAGGAGATTCCCGCTACGATGTGAGGTTACGTTTGACATTTTTTACGGTAAAGGGTAAAAGGGGTACACGGTACACGGTGAAAGGTGAACGGGACATTGGAAAGGAAATGCGTTTGACCCTTTACCGTGAACAGTAAAAATCACTTTACAACCAAGCCATACCCATTCGTACTTCCGCCTGTTTTTAGGTTTGTGGAGATTCGGTTTAGGTCGAGATTGGTGGCTGTGCTTTTGGTGATGCTGTATTCTATTGTACCCCCTGAGCCAGAAGGTTGTGGGTTTAAGTTCTTCAAAATCAGCTTAGTATCACCTTGAAGTTCATAAGTCCCCGTGAAGGTATTACCGTCAAATTCAGTCAAAGTAGCCGTTGATGAACCACTCAAACTCAGTTGAAAGTTGGTATAGCCCGTTCGGATGTTAGAAGCTGCCCCTTTGGTATATACGACAGTACCATTTTCTTGAACCGTTTGTGGAATCCAAGTCTTCTTTATCAGTTCCGAAACGGGTACAAAAGGGGCGGGGTCTTCTTTTTTCCCGCATGAGAAAATGGCGAAGATGAAGGTGATTAATACGATGTTTTTCATGATAATTATTTGATTTTAATTACTTTTTTTACCGACTGTTTTTCATCTTGAATCGCCCTAATTAAATATGTCCCGACTGGATATTTTTCTAATTCAATTGTTTCAGAAGTTTGTCCACTTTTCATAAGAGTTTTCATAATCATTCTTCCTTGCAAATCGGTCATTTCCACATTTGTTGTCTTGTTTGAAGGCACTTTCAAAGAAATAGTAATATTGCTTTCCGTTGGATTAGGGAATATATTAAAAATAGAATTCGCTTCCTCTTCCGCTGACAAAGGCTCAATAATTGTAATTTTTGCCGAACCTAAAACATAACCTTCTCCACAAGAATTATCCTTCACAGATTTCAAGGTAAATGTTGTCGTTTCCAAAGGAGAAACGGTTATTGCGTGCGGACTTGCGGATGCTGTAATGTTTTGATTATCAGAAGTTTGAATTATCCACGGAGCATCTCCAGTTAAATTTACGGATACTTTTGTAGTGGAATATTTCATGATACTTGTATCACGGGCAACGAGCGTTGCAATCGCAAGGGTTTTCACGTTCAAAGAATCTGTATCTAATTTTCCAATGGCTACTGGGTTTGACGAATTGACTCTTACCCGATACTTATTACCTGATTTGCTATCTTTGGGCAACACAATTTTCAACGAATTTCCTGATAAAGAAGAAGCAATATTTTTGAAATTTCCGCCACTTTCGTCGGATAATTGTACGGTATAGACATTATCCTTTTCTGGCGTTCCATCGGTTGAAAAACCTACTGAAATCTCTTCATTGGCACAATAAAATGGCTTCGTACTTTTGAAAACTGTATTCAAAACAAAGGGCGAAACCTTGATTTCTGATTCTCCGTTTCCTTGTTTAGTACCACACAAATTTGTTACCGAAGTAATTTTAAAAAGCGTCGTAGCTCGTGGTGAAACCGTAACCGTACTCAAACTATCTTGAACTATAAACTTCTGACTATCAGACAATAACAATTCAAAAGGACGTATAGTATAATTATTTAGAGCCACATTTAGTGTAGCATTACCACCATATTTTATCTCTGAAACACCTTTATTACTGAGCGTTACATCAGGAATTTCACGAAGTTTTACATTGACAGGCGTATGGACAAAAGAACATCCAGTAGTTTTATGGTCAATGGCATAACTGTAACTTCCAGTTTCAGTGGCTTGAAAATTGCCTTTATTTGCCCCTACAATATCCACGTTATTTTTCCGCCAACGGTAATTATAAGAGGCAGAATCAATTAAGGTAGGTTTCAACATAACCCCCTTTCCAACACAAGCATTTAAGGCATCAAAATATAAAATATTTGTATTGCCTTGTGGAAACGAAGTTGTGGCACTTTTACTAACGGTCTTTATGCTACTTGATGAAGAACATCCATTTTCTGAGACTATAAAAAAATACTGTCCTGCACCCACTACAATTGTAGTATCGGTAGTTTTATTAACTGGAATTGATGTATTTCCAGAAAAAGTGTACCACTGCATCAGAGCCGTTTTACCCTTTCTGGCGGTAATTGTCACCTTTGCATCATCTTTACAAATTGAACCTGTATAAAAGTTAAAAGGTATTTCTGCTTGAGGATTTTTTAGGGTAAATTCAACCGTATTGCCACTTTCAAAGGCAGGTTGCGAGGCTACTACTTTGATTTTATATTTTGCTTCTCCAAAGAAATTTGGAGAAATTTCACCTACATTCACCGACGCTTTGGGTAATGTTTTAGGAATCGTTACTCGTATTGGAGAAGTACTGCCCGTTCCAATCACAAATTCATTTCTGAATGTTCCGTCTTCTCCTGATAAAATAACTTGATATCTATTATTTGAACCGAATGTCCCCGTAGTATTGAATGAAACATCAAAAGAAGATTGAGCACAAGCAAAAGTAACAGCCAAATTATTGACATTGATTGTTCCTTTATCAACTTTTTTTGCAAAAATATCGGTTGTATAAAATCCTCTACCAGCGGTGGCAACGGCAACGGTTCCGTCGATGGGTCTGTATGCCAACATTCTACACTCCGTTAATGCCAAACCTTCGCTTGAAAGCTCCCAAGCAGGGTTTTCAGCCGTAATGTCATTGGTGGAATATACGCCCATACGAGTTGCCACAAGCACTTGTTTTGTATTTTCAGGATTAAAAATCGCCCAATTGATGGGTACATTCGGCAAGCCATAAATCGTTGCATCTTTGTTCACCCACGTTATTCCTCCGTCTTTTGTAAACCAAACCGAGTTGATATGAGTAGTTCCGCCAAAATTGGAATATGTAATGATTAATTCATTATCGTTCGCTCCAATATCAATGTTTGAAGTTGTATAAAATGTAGTTGCAGTTGCCATTTCTGGGCTACTAATCAGCGTGGTTATGGCAGAATCTTTGTCTATTTCTGTTACTTTATATATTCTGCCATTACCGCCCGTACCGATAAAAAGTGTATTTGGCGTATTTTTAGCTACTTTTATTGCACTTGCAAAAGCGGGTAAAGCAGGTTTAAACCCAATTTGTTTTATGACTGGTGCGGTTGTAAGATTAATATTTGAACAACGAGCAAAACTAAGATTCCCATTATTAGCGTACAGAATATTTTTAGCATCATCATAATCAGCAGGATTTATGAAAGAAGCAGACTTACCACTTGAAAAAAACTGGGCTGTACTACCACTATTACCTCTATTTTGTACATACCAACTCCCATTTTGAGCTGAACTGATTACGATATTTGGATCATCTTTATCCACAAAAACAAAAGCACCATCACCTCCTGTGGTAGCTTTTCCTTCGGTTCTGCCTTCACCACTTACATTAATAGTACCATTGTCTTGAGCCCCACCGATGATAAAATTGTCGCCAATTATATTTCTCAGAGCCACCGAGTAAAATTGCGTAATCGTAAAATCTTTGTTGCGTGTTGCAAAGTTTGCTACTACTTTTTTGGGGTTACCTGCTTGAGAAGCATAATAAATTCCTCCGTCATTTGCCAAAACCATTTCGCCATTATTCAAAGGACTGAATAAAATATTGTGTTGGTCGGGGTGAATATACCGATAACCATATTGAGTCCAATTTTTACCTCCATCCGTTGTGTGAAAAATTCCTGTTCCACCAATCCAAACAAAATTTGGGTCTTTGGGATGAACAGTCATGGTTAAATCATACCAAGACTGACCTGAATCTGTGGCAGAACTTCCATCAAATTTAGAGCCATCTTCAAAGCGAGGAAAAGGAATATTTTCCCAAGTTTTACCCGCATCAACGGATTTTTTGAACCATTGCTTTCCAGAAATTACGTAGATAACCTGCGAATCCCCCTTGGTGGATGGAGCTAAGGCAATTTCCACTCTTTCGTTAATGTTTTCGTTGGGGCTAACATCTATCCAATTTGCTCCATCATCACTTGATTTAAAGACTTTTCCACGACTGAATCCTGCATAAATAACACCATCAGAAGCAATTTCCAAATCCGAATTTCCCCCGTTTGTTCCACCACTTAACATCACCGTGAAAGTATTTCCACCATCGGTAGAACGTTGCAAACCCGAGAGGGTAGCGGCTATAATAACCCCTGATTTAGTAACAACAATTTCCTTCGTCCAACCGCTAAGGTTCTGTGGAAGTTTCGTCCAGTTTTTTCCATTATCAACTGATTTCCAGACATTTCCGCCTGGAATATTTGGACTACCTGCAATTTCACCCGTGCCAACGTACATCGTTTTTTTATTGCTTGGGTCAAAAGCAATGGCTGTAACAGAAATGATTTCGGACAAATCCACTCTTTGCCAAGCATTGTTTGCATCAGTGATGTTGTTGTTATAAAAAAGTCCACCTGCAATTCCACCCGTCCACACTTTTCTATATGTTGAATCGTTAGGGTCGTAGGCAAGTCCACGAGCCCTTCCGCCCACGTTGGCAGGCCCTCTTTCTGTCCATTTTACATTGGGAATCCCAGCCATTTTTCGGGCAGCTTTTTGTAATTTTACCTTCGCAAGTGTTTGTAAACGAGCTTCTTCCAAAGCCATTCCAAAATCTTGGATTTCGTTGGGTACTGCCGTTCTTAGATACTCAAACATGGCTCTACGCAAGTATTTACGGTGTTGCTGTTTGGCAGGAACGAGTGAATTATCGAAGAGATATTTGAACTCTTCGGAAACGCCCTTGTATGATTTTCCACTAAAGTCGTCTTTTGGAACTTGTTCTATTTGTTGTGCAAATCCGCTATGATTTAGCATCATAATCGTAGTAAAAATGAAGAAATAAAGCAGTGACTTTTTCATGATTTTGGGATATTGACAATCGTTTTATTGACTGATTATCAATGAATTAAGTTTATTTTTTAGACTATCTACGGATTCGTCCTTCAAAAGGACAACTCCCATATTAGGCGTTTTTATTACTATTTGTTATCGGTTTTAAACGCAAAATAAATACAAGCAAAACCCACCAAAAGCGTAAAAGAATAGTCCACCCAGAAATAAGTATTGGCAGAAATATGGACTAAAAAGACATCATACAGCCCTTTCAAAACATTGCTAATTAGGATAAAAGCCGAGCCAATTAGTAGATTCCGAATACTGTGACTATCATTTGAATTGCGAAAAAGCAAAAGGATAATACTCAACCCAATATCAACAACGCCTAAATATTGAATGATAACGATATGGTATTTATCTGAGGTTGTTAATCCGAAGTTTTCCAAAGAACCAGAAGGATTAAAAAGTAGCATCCCGCCCGTGATAAAGCCATATAGAGCGAGGAAAATTAGAAAGTATGATGTTTTCATTCGATTAATGTTTTTTGATAAAATTGGTTTCACAACTCAGCAAGAGCATGAGGGAATATTTGGAGAGATTTTTCATTAGGGGTAATGTTAAGTTTACGAGATAATTTTAGAAAAAACATACAATTCAACCATCTATCCACCCTCTTTTGAGAGCTTCCATTACCAAACCGACTACCGAAGAAACTTCCATTTTTTTGAACATATTTCTCCTATGGCTTTCCACCGTTGGAAGCCTAATATTGAGATAGTTTGCAATTTGCTCAGAAGTGAGTTCTCGGGAAATAAGCGTTAGGACTTCTAACTCCCGTTTGGTTAAAGAAACTGCCATGTTTGATGATTTAGAATACCATACAAAGTTGGAGAAATGACAGGACCTGATTACTCATGGTATGCCATGATTTTGTATCATGGTTTACCTTGATTTTGGGGTCAGGGTAAACCATGAGTATTTTCAAATAAAAGGAAAAGGATAGAGAAAACAGAGAATTTGAGGCTACAAAATAAATTATAAATCAAAACTGATAAGGGAATTTCGAATTAGGGTTAAGGTATAATTTCTCAAAATCAAAACCCATAATTTCAATATATTCTACTACTTTTTCGAGGCGTTTTTCAGTAGGTATTTCTTCCCAAAATGCTTTTATGATGGCTTCAGCAATTAGTTTGCTTCGGGTTGTGCCAAAGCTCTCAGTTTCTTCGGGTGGATTTTCGGCAAAACCTATTCCATTGGTTATTTTGAAGGAAAATAGGGGTGTTTCTGATTTTAAAAATGGCTTTATTTCTGTGAAAATAGTTTGTAAAATTAGATAAATTTCAAAGAAATATCGTTTATCAACGTACAAAACCCCTGCATCGGCTCGTGTGTAGGAAGCCCATTTTTTTAGGCATTTAAAATGAAAAGGAACATTGATTTTTTTACTTAATAATTCCACTAATTTTATTGCTCCTTCGGGCGTAAGATTGAAATAAAAACGAATTATGGCTTCATTGAAATCGTCCGAAATTTCTTTACCATATACATGAAAAAAGCCGTCTTCTTTGGTCAACAATTCAGTTGGAACAAATAGCTTTACAAAGTCGCCTTGTTGAAGATTTTTTATGGGAATTTCTTTTAGATATTCCCCTGGTTTCGCTAATTTTCGAAGCTCATTTTTATCCACAATTACACTACCATCCGTATTTACATTAACTACTTTCCATTGTTTCGACCAGTAAGGTTTGGAAGCATTTGCTTTTCTGATTTTTTGAATAAAGGCTTTGATTTTCAGTGGTTTATCGCCTGATTTTGAGGTATAATATTTTTGATAAATTAAGTCTGAAATCGTTTTGATTAAATACTCAGGCTTGATGGCATCGGTGGGTAAAAACGTATAAGATTCCACAAGGGCTTCACCCCGAAAAATAATTTGTCGGGCGGGTGAAATTTGGATTTCTTCGATGATTTGGGCGATGGTGTCAGTGTTATTTTTCAAGTTGTGGTTGTATAAGTTTTAGGTATTTCTCAGGGTTTTCTATCATTTCTTGGGCTAAGGGTAGCCACTCCTTAGCTTGGTAGCTGACATCAGCTTGCTGAGCAATTTCCATTAATCGGCCGATGAGTCGAAGCCCCGTAAATTGAATCAATTTCTTGGAATCGTCATTTCCATAACTCTGCCAAAATGCTTGTAACCACTCACATAAAGGAGCATCGTCAAGCAAAGGATGAAATGGAGAAAACGGACTAAAAATCAGGAAATGCGTTTGCTGTAATTGAACCGAAATTGCCGACTGAATGATTCCTGCAACATCCCAAAGCGGGTCTCCAAAAGTAATTTCCTCAAAATCAATTAATTGAACAATGAAATTATTTTCTTTTGCTTGAATTAAACAATTCTCAAATTTCATATCTCCGTGAATCAAATGCTCAGTTTTCCAATCTTTATAAATCATTTCTATGGATTTGGTGAGCGAAGGGTACAAAGAAATTTGCTTAATGAGTTGAATCGTGTAATACTCTTTTCGTTGTTTAATCCAATTCCTACCAGATTCTGAACCTAAATAAAACACCAGTGGAGGCTGCTTTTTAGTGGAATCATCGGAGTTAATTTGATGAAATTTTACTTGATGAAATCGCTTCAAAGCCACTCCTAATTGGATGGCAATTGGAATAATAAACCCTTCTTTTTTAACGAATTCACCCACATTTTGAGCATCATTTATTAAGGAACTAATTAATATTCCGTGTCTTTTATCATGTAGGTAAAAAGTGGGTTTCCCTGTAAAAGTATCAGTTTTTAGAATCAGTGCTTCCGCCTCCAAAAGGTGATTCATCCCGTCCCGATTATGCTTGATTTGTTTGATAAAAAAGTGCTTTCCACAATTCATTTCTACCTTAAATCCAAAACTCCGACTCCCCGCCTCAATGTATGACTGTACGCCCGCAAGTGACTCCTCCCAAGAGAGTAAACCCTTCTCGAATAGATAAAAAGCAATATTTTTTGGATTTAGATACATTTATTAGTAGTTTTCTAATCAATTGATAATCAATATTATCCACTATGAGGATTTACATTTTACTCTTGTTATTTATCTCTTTTTTCTCTTATTCACAGGATAAGCAGATTGATAGTTTGAAGCGAGTTTTGACGGAATATGAAAAAGTATCGAGTGATAGAAATGATACTTTGAGAATTTTGACTTTGCAACAAATTGCCAATTACTATATACTTTATAAACCTGATTCTGGAATTATTTTTGCTCAAAAAGCAATCAGATACTGCTCTCAAAGACCAAATTATGAGCGATTTTTAGATAAGAATTATTTGATTTTAGGCGTTTCTTATGCCACCAAAGGATTTCATGAAAGTGCAATACCAACTTATTATAAATCTCTTTCATTTGCTCAGAAACATCATCACTTAGTGTATGTGGCTCTTTCTTATAAATTTATTGGGGACTCATTTTTTCTTAGAAATATTTTCGATAAAGCGGAAGAAAATTATGGTTACGCTCTAAAGAATTATAATATACTTGGAGATAGCACTTATATTAAGGACAGCTATTCTCTTTTAGGTAATGTATATTTTAGCCAGAAAAAATACCAAAAATCTTACAAATTTTACTTACAAGGGAAAGACCAAGCAAATATTGGGCTTGCTCTCATCTATCTGGGAAAAGAAAAACAAGGTTTAGCCATGTTGAATGAAGAGCTTGAAAAAAAGAAAAAGCTCAATTCTCATTTTGATGTTGTATCATTAAACCAAAAACTTAGCGAATATTATAAAAATATAAATCAGTTTAACAAGTCAAATAGGTATGCCTTGGAAGCCTTTAATCTTTCGTTAAAAAATAATTTTCAAAATGAACAAATGCTTGCGAGTGATATACTCTTTCAGAATTATGAAAAGTTAAATGATAAAACAAATTCTCTAAAATTTTTGAAGGAACATCAAAATCTGATGAAAACTATTACTGATGAATCTCAAAAGGAATTAATGAATGCTTTAAAATTTGAATATGATTTGAGGAATAAAAAAGAGGAACTTAAATCTACTACTGCCGATTTGCAAAGTGAAACTAAATTAAAATATTATGCCATCGGAATAGCTACCTTATTTTTAGCTCTGTTGGGTTTAATAGTTTTCAGTTATCGTCAAACTACTAAAAGTAAACAGTTAATTGAGGAGAAAAATACTAAACTTGAAATAGCTCAAAATGAATTAACCGAATTGAACCAGAATCTTGAACAAAAAGTAAATGAAAGAACTTCTGACCTTCAAAAAGCTAACCAAGAACTTATCCAAAAAAATCAAGAAATCGTAGAAGCAATGTTTAAAGGTCAAACATTTGAACGAAAACAAGTAGCTGCTGAATTACACGATAATCTCGGCAGTCAATTATCAGCTATGCGTTGGAGTGTTTTAGCCATGAATAAAACCTCTATGAGTGTTGAAGAACGTGAGATTTACGACAATGTTCTATCAATGATGGATGAATCGTATAATCAAATTCGTAATATTTCACATAATCTATTACCCCAAGAACTTGAAAAAGAAGGTTTACAAAAAGCCATTGAAAAACTAATTCATAAACTCAATCGAAATCAAAGTATTGAGTTTTCGTTGGATTTTAGTCAATACATTAAGCCGACACATTCTTCAATAGCCTTAGAAATATATGCTGTTATTTTAGAGTTGGTCAATAATATCATTCGTCATTCAAAAGCTTCAAAAGCCTTTATATCTTTTTCAAATACTAATCAAAATTTACAAATTGAAGTTATTGATAACGGGATTGGACTAAACCCAACACACTTTGAAGAAGGCATCGGGTTCAGAAATATCAAAGAACGAATCGCTAAGATTGGTGCCTCTATCAAGTTTCAGAATCTTAATGGATTTCACGCTATTATCAAGATTTAATTTCTGGTAGATATATGTGCAACGAAGGTACAAGTTTTTCGAAATGCTCAATATCTGTAATTTGTGGTCTGACGTTGTATGGTACTGGATTTTTTACAGATGTCCCAGGAATACGACAAGTTGGAGTTAAAGTACAAATAAGAGAATTTGGGTCTTGATGTGGTAAACCTAAAGAAATTGTTCCTTTAATTATCAATAATACTGACTTCGTTGCAACATCAATGTAGTCAGTATTACTTATTTGTGTCTTGGGACTGGGTGATAAAACTATACTATTGGGTACTTTCAATTTTGTTCCATTGTATTCAAACGTTATTTCATTATCCCCTTGCGTAAATTCTTGCACTAAAATAGGAACGTGAGCTTGCTTACTTTTCTGTGTTTTCATAAAAGCATCAAATTGTTCTTGTACAGTTGCCATAGTCGTAATTATTTAAATTGTGAATTAATACAACAAAATTAAAATACTTTCTCCCCTCCGTCCCTCATGGTTTACCATGATTTTTTCTAATGGTTTACCATGATTTTTAGTCCACCAATCCGTGTTTTAGGGCAAATTTTGCCATGCCAATGGCACTTTTCACCTCTAATTTCTTCATCAAATTACCTCTATGGGTTTCTACCGTGGCTACGCTTATGAACAGTTTTTCGGCAATTTCACTCGTAGAATATTCCATAGTTACGAGTTTCAAAATTTCTAATTCACGGGTGGTCAAATGCTCAATAGTTTCGGGTTTTGAGTTATTGAAATCATCATCGGGGCTGGCGGCGAGTTCATCAATGACGGCTTCGCTATAATATTTTTTGCCTGTCATTATCTTTTCAACGGCTTTTTCCAATTCTTCCTTTGTGGCACGCTTCAGCACATAACCATGCACACCCGCACGCAAAGCCTCACGGATATGATAGGCATCTTCTGCCATTGTCAACAATAAAATTTTGAGATTAGGAAAATCTTTGCGGAGCATCAGAGTGAGGTCAATACCACTCAAATGAGGCATGTGCAAGTCAGATACAATAATATCTACTGTTTCGGTTTCGAGAAAAGCCTTCAGTTTTCTACTGTCGTTCAACACACCTATAACTTCCACATTTTCCATAGATTTGAAAAGTAGAGAAAGGCTATATAAAATCACTTGGTGGTCGTCTATTAATACTACTTTAGTCATTTTAGATTAGTGATAAGCAAATATTCAATCCATAAATTGTGTAAATCTAATAGAAATTCTAAAACACTAACAGTATAATTTATTTAGCGGTATCTATCATCAAATAGATAAAAGATAATTTCGGAATGATAAGAGGACAATTGAAGCGGTACTTTTGGGTTAAATGACTTTTCCTGTCCATTAATGCGTATGGACTGTATTATTGGTTCAAAATTTTGAGCCAATGACGAAACAGATAATCCTAAAAAGAAGACTAACGGTTTGATTTTCAAGACAGTAAAATAGATTAGTGATATAGTTTATACTATTCAAATGTAGTTTTTAATTTGATAAAAACAAAAATAACCTACGGTTTTACGCAGGTTATTGAGTTAATGGTAAATTCTTTAAATGGAGTATTTTAACTATTTAGCATAAATAACAATTGGCGTTGTTTCCACTTTATTACTTGTATTCAAGGCTCTGTCCTTGATTTGTATTTCAAATTTTACGGTATCTCGTTTGCCAGTGAGCAATGGAATGCCTTGAAAAACATTATATTCAAATACCGCTGAATAGTCAATTGTGCCTTCAATTGGCCCAGTCTTAGAGCCTTGTTTGAACCTGATAGGGATATTCCCTCCAAACTTTTCTTTAGGATTACTCTTCACAAATTTTCCGTTTTTAGAAACCCAAACATTCACAATGAAAGTTTGTAGGCTATCACCTGTAGTTTTTTTGATTTTGGCTAATTCTTCAGGAGTAAAACCCAAATCTCCATCTCCATCTTGAAAATCAACCGTTATAATCACCGAATCTTTTTTTGAAACACCTAATAATCCTTGCGTTTCAGTGGTAAGTAATTGAATACTATTAAAACCAATAGAAGGGATAAAGCTAAAATCGGGTTCGCTGGTGCAAGCAAACATTAAAATTACGAAAGCTGGTATATAGAGTATTTTATTTTTCATATAAAGAAACGCTTAACCCCGTCATAAAATTAAATTGATATTCATATTTTGGGGTGGTTGAAATATGAATATTAAACGAAAATAAACAATGGTTGTTGTCTGAAAACCTCGTAAAGATAATGATTTGACGTAATTTTGTTATACGATTTCCCGATCGTTTACATTAAAATTCATGCAACAGGCTCAAATACTCAAACAAAAAGTTTTACAAATGAAATCCAAAGATTTTGATACTTTGGCTTTGGAAGTTTTTCGTTATCAGGCAGAACATAATTCTGTCTATCAAAAATATCTGCAATGTCTTCAAATTCAAATAGATAATATTCAAAATATTGAACAAATTCCTTTTTTGCCGATTGAATTTTTCAAAACTCAAACCGTTGTAACGGGTGAAAATCAGCCCCAAGTTACCTTTGAAAGTAGCGGAACAACAGGGCAGAATACATCACGTCATCACGTTAAAGACCCAGAATTTTATCTAAAGGTTGCAGAGCAAATTTTTGAAAAATTCTATGGGAAACTTTCCGACTTTAAGATTTTAGCACTTTTACCGTCATATTTAGAAAGAACCAATTCGTCATTAGTTTATATGGTTGAGCATTTTATTCGTAAAAGTGGCAATCCCGATTCTGGTTTTTATTTAGATGAGTATGAAAAATTAGCTAAAGCTTTACAAAGAGATAAGGCAGAGGAGACAGAAAGAATAAATCCCGAAATTCAAGCATCGAGTATCGAACATCGAAATAAAAAGACTTTACTAATTGGTGTGACCTTTGGACTTTTAGACTTTGCGGAGTCAGGCATTGATATATCATTTCTGAAAGACCAAGGCGACTTAATTGTGATGGAAACTGGTGGCATGAAAGGACGGCGAAAGGAGCTTTTGCGAGAAGAAGTTCACGAGATATTAACCAATGCTTTCTCAGTAAAAACGATTCATTCGGAATACGGAATGACCGAATTATTATCACAAGGGTATTCTTACGGAGAAGGTATTTTCGAGTTGCCTATTTCTATGCGGATTTTTTTGCGGGATGTCAACGACCCATTTACCTACATCAACAATGCTCGCTCAGGTGGCATAAATGTAATTGACCTTGCCAATATTGATTCTTGCTCGTTTATCGAGACGAAAGACTTGGGCAGTTATCAGTTACCAGTGAGCAGTGAACAGTTATCAGAAGGCTCGAACATTGAAACTCTGCCGTTGTCTGTGTCTCAACAGACGACAGCCCAATTTAGAATTTTAGGACGTTTTGATAATTCGGATATTAGGGGGTGTAATTTGATGATTAGTTGATAAATAAAAAAGCCTTACGAAATCAAATTTCGTAAGGCTTTTCGAATCAGGAGATTCGTTCTACAATCTATTTTGCATAATTCACAGCACGCATTTCACGAATTACCGTTACTTTGATTTGCCCTGGATATTGCATTTCTTTTTCAATTTTTTGAGAAATATCGTAAGAAATCATGCTTGCTTTTTCATCAGAAACATTTTCAGCATCTACCAAAACACGTAATTCACGACCCGCTTGGATGGCGTAACATTTCTGAACACCGCTAAAACCTACTGCTAACTCTTCCAATTCTTTCAAACGACGCATATAAGATTCCATCATCTCACGTCTTGCACCTGGGCGAGAACCCGAAATAGCATCACAAACTTGGATGATTGGCGAAATCATTGAGGTCATTTCTATCTCATCATGGTGAGCTCCAATGGCATTACAAACTTCGGCGTTTTCCTTGTATTTTTCTGCCAATTGCATCCCCAAAATTGCGTGTGGTAATTCAGCTTCTTCGTGCCAAACTTTCCCAATATCGTGCAATAAACCCGCACGTTTTGCCAATTTCGCATTCAATCCTAACTCTGCTGCCATCGTAGCACAAAGTTTGGCTACTTCTCTTGAGTGTTGTAAAAGGTTTTGTCCGTAAGACGAACGGAAACGCATTCTACCAATCATTTTGATTAGCTCTGGGTGCAATCCGTGAATACCTAAATCAATGACAGTACGTTCTCCAATTTCAACGATTTCGTCGTCGATATTTTTCTTAGTTTTCGCCACAACTTCTTCAATACGAGCTGGGTGAATACGTCCATCTTGTACCAAACGGTGAAGCGACAAACGAGCAATTTCACGTCGAACTGGGTCGAAACCAGAAATAATAATGGCTTCTGGCGTATCATCTACGATAAATTCAACACCCGTTGCGGCTTCTAAAGCACGGATATTTCTACCTTCACGACCAATGATTTTTCCTTTTACATCGTCTGATTCAATGTTGAAAACCGATACACAGTTTTCGATAGCATTTTCAGCAGCAGTACGTTGGATTGTCTCAATAACTACTTTTTTAGCTTCTTTGGTAGCAGTTAATTTTGCTTCTTCAATGGCATTTTTAATCATTGATGAAGCCTTTGTTTCAGCCTCTCCACGTAATGCGTCAATCAATTGTTGTTTGGCATCTGCGGCAGAAAGCCCTGCAATTTTCTCTAATTGAGCCACCTGCGAAGCTAACATTTCTTCGGCTTGAAGTTGTTTCTTTTCTGCCTCTTCGGTTTTCTTTCTGAGGTTATCTTCTTTTGAAGTTAATGATTGTTTTTGTGATGCCAAATCAGCTTCCAAACGTTTGGTTTGTTCCATCGTTTGTTTCGTTTGGTCCATTGATTGTTGAATCTGACGCTCACGTTCCTTTAATTTTTGTTCGTTCTGAATCAAAATTTGTTTCTTTCTATTTGAATCGTCTTCAAACTCTGAACGGAGTTTCAAAAACTTTTCTTTCGCTTCAAGAACACGGTCTTTTTTGATGGTTTCTGCTTGTAATTCAGCAGTTTTTACAATATCTGATGCCTTTGCAATTGCTTCTTCTTCGAGTTTTTGGGTGTTTTTTGCAAATACAGCTTTACCTACAAATAGCCCTGCTATCAGGGAAACAACTGCGGCAATGATGGGAGTTAACATTTTTGTATATCGTTTTAGTTGATTCTTTCGTGTGTAAGCAATGACACAATGCGAAGGGAATCGAGTGAAAAATGGAACTAAAACAGACAGATACCTAATTGAAAGGAGATTTCTTAATCAGAAGATTTGATAATTTGAAATAAGGACAAACTTAATTTTTATGAATGTTTTCAATCAAAGTTTAAGTCATAAATCGCCCAAGGTTGTTGTTTTGGGTTATTTTTCCTAAATGGATTTCAAATATTAAGTATTCACAAAATGGCGTAATTACTTAGTTTTGGTCTTTTTAATTAAAAATTAATCGTTGAATATGTTGATAACACAATTTTAAACCGTTTTTAAGGGTAAATTAATATAAAGGTTTTAAAATAAATGTTTCAAATAAACGATTAATGTATTTTGAATGACGAATGAAAAATTATTAAAATTCTGCTGTAACATGGTCTATCATTTTCTCTAATGCTACAACTTTGTCAAAAACGGATTCTTGAAGGTCTGTATGTTGGAGGTCAAATTTTAGATTGCTCATTACAAAATCTAATGCAGTCAAAGCCAAAAGGCGTTGTGTGCTGTTGATACCGTTTTTTTGTTGGTAGTGCTGCATTTTTTCATTAATCAACTTAGCTGATTTACGGACGATTTCCTCCTCCAATTCGTTAGGCGCAGAAAGGCTAAAAGCTTCTGTTCCGACGATGATATTGCAAGGAATTTTTTTGTCCATTTTCTTCAAATGTTAGAGAAGTTAAATTGTTTAAAGGTTAAAGATTTGTACTGTACATTACTTCAACTTTATAACTATTCCAACTTTATAACTATCTAACTAATTACTAAGTTGAGAAATACATTTTTCTATTTCTAAAATATATTCGTCAAGTTTTTCTTTCAATTCGGCAGTATTGCCTGTACTCTTTAGATTGTTTACTGCAATCTTAGTGAATTTATCTGATTTTTTAAAGTTTTTTATCTGTTGGTTTAATTTTTTCTGTAATTCTTGGTTTTCTTTTTGAGCTTCGCTGAGGCTTTTTCTCAAATTTTCATTGTCCAATTTTGCTTCTTCAAGTTGGTTTTTTATCTCAACATAACTCTCTACCAGCCCTCGGAGTTTTTTCTCTAAGGAGCTAAATCGAGTAAATATTTGAGATTCAGTCATGTTAAGCCGTTATTAATTATTAGAAAAATTATCAATGTTAGTATTGTTAGTTCAGTTGTTCACTGATAACCGCTTATTGATAACGGTATTATCACAAATTTCTCAAAAAAAAACGACATTTCATTTCAAAAAGGCGTATTTATCTCTGATTCTCAACGGAATAATAGTCTTTCGCTCAACAATTACAACACCTAATGTATATAAAATCAATAACAAAATATGATAAGGAATTGATAACCAGAGGCTATCAAATTGAATCTGCATAACACAGTAAATCAATAACCCTGCCGAAATGATATAACCAAGTGCCGAATTAATATGATATGGAACGGGATAATAGCGTTGTCCGAGCAAATAACACAGAGCGGTCATTGAAAAACAAGAAATCAAAAAGGCAATGGCACAACCCAAATATCCAAAATGTGGAATCAGAATAATATTGAATAAAATCGTGATTGCCAATCCGATAAGGGTAATAATTGTACCAAAATAGGTTTTCTTATTGAGTTTAAACCATACAGAAATATTATAATAAACGCCCAAAAATAAATTTGCCAATAATAAAATTGGCACTACGGCGATTCCTTCCCAATAGATTTTTCTACGTAAGAAAAGTATTTTTAGCCAGTCGAGATTTAAACAAACGCCCAACCAAATAAAAATACAAGTTATCAAAAACCACTTGGTAACATTGGCAAGGGTTTCAGGTGAATTTTTATTGTCAGTTTTTGATAAGAAAAACGGCTCGGCGGCATATCTAAATGCTTGCGTTGCCAGCGACATAAAAATGGAAAGTTTATAAACATTTCCATAAATACCCAATGCTTCGGCCGAGGTACGTTCTGGATAAAAACCTTCGGGAAGAAGACGTTCCAATAACAATCGGTCGAATAACAAATTGAAGGTACTCGCCAAAACCATCAACATTACTGGATAAGCATAAATAAATAATTTCTTCAATTCCTCCTTATCAACGGTAAAAGTAAAATCCAATAGTTCCTTCCTCAAAAAATATAAGAAAGTTGCATTAGCTAAGAGGTTTGCTAAGAAAATATAGCCTGCTCCAATTGTAGGATTATACAGTGTTTTAGCGAGTGGCTCAAGGCTAAGGAGATAATCACCTTCGGCTATTTTTTTGAGAATTAACAAGAAAAATACGTTCAAAAATACATTGATGAGAATATTAATAATTTTAGCTTGAACGAATTTTTTGGTTTGTTTTTCTAATCTCAAACGGGCAAAAGGAATGGCAGTAATAGCATCAATTGCCAAAATAAGGGCGAGCCAAATCAAGAAATTTTCTTTTCCAGGATAACCCAAATACGTAATAATTGCTTTTGAAAAAACAATAAGAACCAAAGAGAAAACCCCACTACTGACCAGAATAGCACTTTGGATAATATTGTAGTATTTCATTTTATCATCCGCCGCAAAACGGAAAAATGCCGTTTCCATGCCGTAAGTATAAATAATATTGGCAACGGCAACGTAACTGTAAAGTTTAATGTTTACGCCCAATTCACCTGGCATAAAAGCAGCAGTATGAATGAAAACTAAAAGGAAGTTCAAAGACCGTCCCAAAATGGTACTGACTCCATAAGAGGCGGTTTCGCTGGCTAATTTCTTGAGAACACTCATATTTTACGGTACTTGTGAAGAAGGAAAACGTTTTTGTCAAATTAAAAAAAATGCCCAAG
>JAAFIU010000314.1 GCA_013298805.1 Cytophagales bacterium
TTATTAATCATCATCAAACAACAATCTAATGTACCAGCATCTTCTTTATGAAATCAACGACGGTATTTGTACCATCACACTCAACCGTCCAGAAGTTTATAATGCTCTTAGTCCAGCTTTAATTCAAGAAATTACGCAAGCATTTACACAAGCAGGAGAGGACTCCAAAGTACGAGTTGTTGTACTTACGGGTTCGGGCGATAAAGCATTTTCATCGGGAGCAGACCTTAAAAATGGCTTAGGTGGAGCTACCAGTTTGGGCGAATCATTACGCAAAAACTACAATCCGATGATTCTGTCAATCAGGAATTTAGCCAAACCCGTAATCTGTCGTTTGAATGGTATTGCAGCAGGAGCAGGCTGTTCATTAGCTTTAGCTTGTGACGTAATTATTGCCGCTGAAAGTGCTAAAATGTCACAAATATTTGTCAGTATCGGGTTGATAGTTGATGCAGGTTCTTCGTATTTTTTGCCAAGATTAATGGGTTCACAAAAAGCCTTTGAATTGGCATCTACGGGTAGAATTGTGGAGGCTCAAGAATGTTTAGAATTAGGTTTAATCAATAAAGTTGTTGCTTCGTCTGAATTAAATATTGAGGTTGCCCAAACTGCAAAAATGTATGCCAAAGGAGCAACCCAAGCGATTGGTTTAATCAAAAAAGTTTTGAACCAATCTTATCATTCAACATTAGAACAAATGTTAGAATTAGAGGCTCAAAACCAAGATATTGCAGGTAAAACCAATGACTTTGTCGAAGGAGTTACCGCATTTTTACAAAAAAGACCAACTAATTTTCAAGGGAATTAAACTTCATAGATTCTCTTGATTTTACCCATAAATATACCAAAGATACAAAGGCTAAGATGGCAGCTAAGTAATAGGAAATATCCATATTTTCTATTACGCCTTTGTATAAATATCCAGCCACAATAGCCCCAATTCCAATACCTGCTTCGAGAGCAATATAAGTTGTAGCAATGGCACGTCCACGATAATCTTCATGCGATAAGTCAACCGTCCAAGCCATTAAAGTTGGCGTATTGAATCCCCACGAAAAGCCAAAAAGAATTGATGCCAACACAAAAAGCCAAACGGAGTCAGCAAAAGCACAAAGTATCATTGACGCAAGCATTATAGCTGATGAAACTATCAACACGGGAATACGTCCATATTTATCAGAACTCTTCGCAAAAAATAATCTCACCATTAAAGAGGCAACGGTATAAATGGTGAAAAATATGCCTTTATTCGTCAGGCCAACCAGTTTTGTTTGGTCAGAAACAAGCGTAAGCACCACTCCCGACGAAAACGAAACTAATATCATTACTAAAAATGCAGGAAAAACTCTTGGCTCAAAGACATCTGCCCAGCCAATTTTTAATAATTTAAGCGAAAAAGGTTGTCGATGCTCTTTCGGTAGGGTTTCTTTCATATTCAATAAAATTAATATTGAAAAGAGAGCAAAAGCAGAAGAAGTAAAAAACATAAAATTTATTGAAGCCCATCCTACCAAATAACTACCAATAGTTGGTCCAATCGACATTCCCGTTGCCGTAAAAATTCCTAACATTCCTTGTGCTTCACCACGTCTATCCTCGGGAATTATGTCTGCCACATAAGCGGAGGTTGCCGTTGGTTTTGTTCCCGTAGAAAAACCATGAAAGAATCTGAGCAGTAAAAAGCCAAAAACGGTATGTACAAATGGATAAATGCCACTGCATAAAAAACAGACAATTGAGCCGATTGCCATAATGGGAACACGACCAATGGTATCGGTTAATTTTCCAGAAAAAGGACGAGCCGCACCTGCCGTCAGCGTAAATAATGCAATGATGTAGCCGATATATTCTTTTCCTCCCATACTTTTCAAATAGTCGGGTAGTTCAGGAATCATCATTTGAAAACTGGCAGTGAAAAGGAAGTTACTGAAGCACAATAACCAGAATTGAGTATTATAAATAGAAGGCTGTTTTTCCATTTGCAAAGATAGAGTTTTTCTGTAAAACTACCGAATACTCAAGATGATAGACCTTATATCAATGCTTTACTACTAAATCAATAATAAATATCAAAAACTTGATAATCTGAATTGTTTTGGTGCGAGTGCTGATTTAAGGGAAATAAAAAAGAGACGTGTGAGGTCTCTTTTTTTGATGTAAAAGCATGATTTTACAGAATTTTATAAATATCAACCGATTCAATTTTGTCTTTCAATTCTTTAATATTGATACTTGATTTGATGGCAGCGTCTTTTTTCTTCTTTTTCGCTCCTAAATCTTTCATCAAATCTTCGTAAACCATTTGAGCAGGTTTTTCGCTGACTCCTTCAATAATATTATTGGCTTTTGCTACGTTGATTGCCTGTTTTACTTGGTCAAAATAACGACTTTCAAAGTCAAAATATTGGTCGTGAATACCAATAAAACGATTGCAAAGGCTTTGAACATAGTCTAAATTATTGTTTACATGACGAGCATCCAATTCCATCTGAAGCATTTCGCCTAAATTGGTTTTACCGTCTTTAGTGGTGTATTTGCTCTCAATTTCGGTAATTCTTTTCTTCATATAATCCGTCGAAAATTCGCCAATCATATAATTGAAATAATCGTCAAGGGCTTCGTCATTTCGAATATCACGAGGATTATAGCCAATTTTTTGAGCATCTTTTTTGAATTTTTCTAATAAATCTAATTGCAAAGCCTCCAACATCGTAACCGTTTGTCCACTCGAATTGGTATTCATCAAATTGGCTTTATCAAGCATATTATAGAATCCCGTATAGCGTTGAAGTTCCTTTTCAAAATCCTTAATCTTGTCGAAATTCACCTTTTTGTCTTGCATGCCTGCCGCATAAGCAACATTAACTGCCGCCGTAGAAAGATTTACTGCTTGTGAAGCATAAGGAATCAGACCTACTATTGGGCTGTCTTTCAGACTTTTAAGTACGCCCATAAAGCGTTCATTTTTCTGTTTTTTACTAAAAATAGCTTTGTTTTGGGCGGTTTTTAAAATGACATCTTCAAAAGAAAATCCTAATGGGCCTTTTTCTACTGAACTCAATTTTTTAATATAGCCTTGATAGTCTTGATTGAGAACTTGTGATTTTAAGTCAATAATATCGTCACTTAAAATCTTATAAACTTCTGCACTTTTTACCAAGTTAGTTTTGATTTTCTCCCACTTAGTTCTATCTGTAAGTGATTGATTTTTAGATATATCAGTTAGTGAATGACCTTGAATTTCAAGGCGACTTTTAAGGTTCTCATTTTCACTTTGGAGTTTTCCGAGCGTTCCCTGTATATTAATAATAAGCGAATCGGAATATACTTGACTGAATGATGTAAGTGATGAGCTAAATGAGAATAAAACAATGACAAATAGTTTTTTCATGGAATAATACAAAGAGTTTGAACTGTAAACGTATAGTTTTGATGAATTATTGATAAAGTTTGAATAAAATTCTTAATTCTTTATCCGCTTCTGGTTTTATTATATTGATTTCTTGAATGGGTTATGGTTTTGATAAATTATGTACTATTTACGTATCACTATTTTAATCTTTCTTTTGTAAATTGTCTTGCAACTAAATAAATATTACCCCTAAAAAAATGAACAGAATAATATTCCTTTTCCTTTACTTACAGGTTCAAATGGGATATGCCCAAACTGAAACCCTGAGAAATAAAATTAAGACAATCACCAATTCCAAAAATGCAACGATTGGCGTAAGTATCTTGAATTTCTCAAATGGAGATACCTTGACCGTCAATGAAACGCATCATTTCCCAATGCAAAGTGTCTATAAATTTCACCTTGCTCTGGCTGTTTTAAACCAAGTAGATAAGAGGAAGTTCTCGCTAAATCAAAATATTCTTGTTAAAAAAACAGATTTATTGCCCAACTTGTACAGTCCAATGCGGGAGAAATACCCCGAAGGAAACGTTAATTTACCTCTGAGTGAAATTTTGAAATATACGGTATCACAAAGCGACAATAGTGCTTGTGACCTATTGTTTAGGTTAATTGGAGGTACAAAAATAGTGAATGATTATATTCATAAAATTGGTGTGAAGGAGGTGAGTATTTTAGCCACCGAAGAAGTAATGCAGAAAGATTGGCAGGTTCAATATACCAATTGGAGTACACCTTTTGCAGCTACGCAATTGTTACAAAAGTTTTATCAAAAGAAAATTTTATCCAAAAATAGCCAAGATTTTCTTTGGAAAACGATGGTAGAAACCACAACTGGATCAAATAAAATCAGAGGACTATTACCCAAAGAAGCAGTTGTTGCTCATAAAACAGGATTTTCAGGAAAGAATGCCGAAGGTTTGACTGGTGCAACAAATGATATTGGAATAATCATTTTACCTAATGGACAAAAATTGGCAATTGCCTTATTCGTCTCAAATTCTACCGAAACCGAAATGGTTAATGAACGTATCATGGCGGAAATAACGAAGGCAGTTTGGGATTATTATGTTTTTTAATTGACTTTCTATAAAACTTCTTCTGAACTGATTTTCTAAAAATAATCCAAATAAATTTGCGAATACAAAAGATTGGCGTACCTTTGTGGAAAATTAGTACAAAACAACATCCGCACGTCTCTGTGTTCGCTTCGTTGGCACGAAGCACTTCTTCTAAGAGGACAGGAAGTTTAAAGTTCTAAGTTGTTCGAACAACTCATAACTCAAAACTCATAAATCCTCCAGTCGGTCTCCCAGAGCTTTAACGGATGTTCGGGCATCATTAAAGCAAATTATTACAAATCAATTAACAATTAGTCGCAGCAAACGAATGGAGCATCATGCCGATGCCCTAATTATTCTTC
>JAAFIU010000058.1 GCA_013298805.1 Cytophagales bacterium
TATGAATACGCAAGAAGTGTATATTGTATCGGCAGTAAGAACGCCGATTGGAAGTTTTGGAGGGGCATTGTCAAGCCTGTCAGCCACTCAATTAGGAAGCATCGCTATCAAAGGAGCTATTGAAAAGGCAGGAATCAAACCCGAATTGGTGGAAGAAGTCATCATGGGAAATGTTATTTCAGCCAATGTTGGACAAGCTCCCGCACGTCAAGCAGCTCTTGGAGCAGGTTTGCCCCCACAAGTACGGTGTACTACGGTAAATAAAGTTTGTGCTTCTGGTGCAAAAGCTATTATTTATGCAGCTCAAAGTATCATGTTAGGACTTACCGAAGTAGCCGTAGCAGGTGGCATGGAAAGTATGTCTAATGCACCTTTCTACGTGCCAAGAGCAAGATTTGGATATAAGTACGGCTCTGGAACATTTGTTGACGGTTTAGAGAAAGATGGTTTAACGGATGCTTACGACGACATTGCAATGGGTTTTTATGCGGATCAAACTGCCCGTAAATATGGTTTTAGTCGTGAAGCACAAGATAATTATGCCATTGACTCGTATAAACGTGCCGCAGAAGCTACTGAAAATGGTTATTTTAAAGATGAAATTATTCCAGTAGAAGTTCAAACCAAAAAAGGAACAATTGTTATTTCGGAAGACGAAGAATACAAAAACGTTAATTTCGACAAAATTCCTTTGTTAAAATCTGCTTTTGAAAAAAGAGGAACGGTAACAGCCGCCAATGCTTCAACGTTAAATGATGGTGCTTCTGCCTTAGTTTTAATGTCAAGAAAGAAAGCAGAGAAGTTAGGATTATTGCCATTAGCGAAAATTGTAGGTTTTGCAGAAGCAGAACAAGAACCTTCATTATTTACCACAACACCAACTGTTGCCGTACCAAAAGCCATTAAAATGGCTAATTTAATAAAAGAAGAAATTGATTATTTTGAAATAAACGAAGCATTTTCAGTTGTACCTTTGGCGTTTGAAAAAATGCTTGAAATTCCTCACAAAAAAGTAAATATCTTTGGTGGTGCAGTTTCATTAGGGCATCCGCTTGGAGCATCAGGTGCAAGAATAGTAACTACCTTGATTTCGGTTTTAAAACATACCAAAGGTAGATACGGTGCAGCAGGAATTTGTAATGGTGGCGGAGGAGCATCGGCAATTGTAATTGAAAGAATGTAAAAAGATTTTCGATTTCAGATTTAGTGTTTGAAATCGAAAATCGAAAGTCGAAAATCGAAAACATGAACACAATAAATACAACCAATTTTAATTTCCCCAAACAAACTGGGTTCTACAAAGGTAAAGTGCGAGATGTCTATTCCTTTGAAAACTTGTTAGTGATGGTGGCTTCCGACAGAATTTCTGCATTTGATGTAGTTCTTCCAAGAGCAATTCCATTCAAAGGACAGGTTTTAAATCAAATTGCTGAACACTTTTTAAATGCCACTCGTGATGTTGTGCCAAATTGGTTGGTTGCAACGCCCGATGCCAACGTAAGTGTTGGGTTGAAATGTGAAACCTATCCCGTAGAAATGGTCGTAAGAGGCTATTTAGCGGGTCATGCTTGGAGAACCTACAAATCTGGTTTGCGTACTTTGTGCGGGGTAACTTTGCCAGAAGGTTTGAAAGAAAATGACCGTTTGCCTACGCCAATTATCACGCCAACAACCAAAGCACACGAAGGACATGACGAAGATATTTCTCGTGAAGAAATTCTTGCACAAGGTTTAGTTTCTGAAGCAGATTATTCACAATTAGAAGCCTATACACTTGCCTTGTTTGCCAAAGGAACTGAAATGGCGGCTCAACAAGGTTTAATATTGGTAGATACAAAATATGAATTTGGAAATAAAGACGGTCAGATTACGTTAATTGATGAAATTCATACGCCAGACTCTTCAAGATACTTTTATTTGGAAGGTTATGACGAACGCCAAGCCAATGGAGAATCCCAAAAGCAATTATCAAAAGAATTTGTCAGAGAATGGTTGATTGCCAATGGTTTCCAAGGAAAAGAAGGACAAAGTATCCCTGAAATGTCGGACGAATGGGTCAATCAAATTTCAGAACGATACATTGAACTTTTTGAAAAAGTAACAGGTAAAAAGTTTGAGAAAGATAATACAAATGAGGTTTTGCAAAGAGTTGAAACAAATGTAAATACTTATTTGGATTCAATAAAAATTTAAATAGGTTCATTAAAATTAAATTGGAAATCAAATCTTCCAGATACCAATTTCCCCAGATTTTTGTAGTTAAATAATCCTCTTAAATCTGCGTTGCTGAAAGCATCTGTGTTATCTGTATTCCAATAAATTCTTACATCATAAAACAAAAAACATGGAATTTAAGGTAGAAAAAAATGAGCAATTTGCTCTTATCGAACTTAAAGAAACTTCTCTTACCCAAGAGAA
Source organism: Cytophagales bacterium (assembly GCA_013298805.1). Lineage (GTDB taxonomy): Bacteria > Bacteroidota > Bacteroidia > Cytophagales > Spirosomataceae > Arcicella. Next base: position 2,419 of record JAAFIU010000058.1, read on the forward strand.
TTCGACTGACCTCGAAGCGATTATTAGAAAGCTTTTTAGAGAAGGTTATGGAAATATGATTATTGAATTTAGTTCAATTGACGAATTAGATGGTTTTGGAATTTCTGTAATTCGTAAAGCCAATAAAATTTGTTTAAATGAATTAGGGCTTTTTATCATCGTAACCAAAGACCAAGCAATTATTGACCAATTGGACGGAGCTAAAATTGAAGATTTAACACTTATGCCAACCGTTCAAGAAGCAGTAGATGCCGTTTATTTGAATGAATTAGAAAATGATTTTCAATCGGATGAGGATGATGAATACGACCACGGTGAATACGGCGACGGAGCTACCGAGGAAGATTATTGATTTAAACAAAAAGCCTTATCTAACGTTAGTTCGGTAAGGCTTTTAGCTTTCCAAACGGCTATTTACACCTCTTAGGAACGGAAATTAAATAAGTTGTTCAAGTTTTAGGTAGCTATTTTTGTATCAATCAAGAAAGGAAAACCGCAATCTAACAGCGTTAAATGAGGATTTTCCTGACGAAGAGTGATGCCAAAAGAGCAAGTAAAGATGGACAAGTTATTTAATTCCAGTTCCTTAGCATTAACAAATAATTTTAATCATCAACCAATACTACTTTGAGTTTTCAATTGACTATTTTAGGTACAGGTTCGGCAACACCTGTTCTTACTCGCAATCCAACGGCACATTATTTGCAAATTGAACAAGATGGATACTTGATTGATTGTGGAGAAGGAACACAGAATCAGCTTTTACGTTATAAGTTACGTCCAACTCGATTAAAATATATTTTTATAACGCACCTTCATGGCGACCATTATTTTGGTTTAATTGGACTTCTTTCTACGTTGAATATGCACCGTAGAACAGATGATTTGTGGGTTTTTGGTCCAAAAGGATTAGCTGAAATCATTACGATTCAATTGAAGTATTCGGAGGGTTGGTTGAATTTTAAAATTCATTTTATCGAAACCGATACCGAAAAATCATATCAATTATTTGAAAATGATTATGTTACAGTAACAACAATTCCGTTGGTTCACCGTGTGCCATGTTGTGGTTTTTTGATTAGGGAAAAGACCCAGAAACGGAAAATTATTAAAAATAAATTACCTCTCGACTTGAGAATAGAAGATTTGAGAACGTTAAAAAATGGGGGAGATATTTGGGATGAAGACGGAAACGTGAAATATAAAAATAGTGACTTCACAACGGCAGCATCAAAAAGCCTTAGTTATGCCTATTGTTCAGATTCACTTTATCATGAACCAATTGTTGAAATTATTAAAAATGTAGATTTACTTTACCACGAAGCTACTTTTTTACATGATTTATTGCCAAGAGCTACTCAAACCTGTCATACAACTGCCAAGCAAGCGGGTCAAATTGCTAAATTAGCAAATGTCGGAAAATTAATGATTGGTCACTTTTCATCAAGATATAAAGAGTTGACTCCAATGTTAATCGAAGCTCAACTTGAATTTTCTGAAACAATCTTAGCCGAGGAAGGACTTTGTATTGATATGAAAGAAATCTGAACTTATAGAATACGTTTTAAAGAAAATTGAAACGATACATGAATGTAAAATCCTTAGGGGTTTTACATTTTTTTTTAGTTATATATACTTAAATTTGATATATACAAAATACTTATTTCTTTGAATAATACAATATTTATTGTGCTATTTTTATTTATTTTAAAATCTATAAATAAGTATTTTTGCAGTTTTTGATAAATAATATTCATTTTAAAAACTATATATTTTAAAAAATACAAAAATGTTTAATATTTAGTCATTTTTAAATCTTTTATTTATTGTTTTAAATAGCTTTTTTTTCCTTTGTAGGTGCTTTAAATGATTATTTTTTGAATTATTTTGCTTTTAAATATTTATAAACATATAAAAAATACACTTTTTGTATATTTTCTTCTTTTTTTCTTTTATTTTAAAATAAATCGAATTACTTTTAGTTATTATTTCTTTGATAAGTACAATATTTCTTCATCAAGCACTTTCTTTCCGACCGCAAATTGAGATGTGTTTGAATTAGACTTTTCTGAATCACATTTTGTGAATATATACCGTGATGGTATAAGGCATTTACGCAAGAATCAAGGTTCTTGTAACCATATTTCTCTGAAACACTTTTTTTAGAATTGGCATTTTCAATATTTTCCCTTCAGATCGGATGTTACAAACCGAGCGGTCGGAGTCTTGTGGTATTTTGGTCTGCAAGGGAAAAATTATTTTAAACCCTTAATCCAAACGATATGATGATACATTTTGACCATTTCAATTGCTAATACGTTCATTTAAGGGGTCATCCATTTCTGATGAATCCTGTTTTTAGTTCAGTAGGGAACTTTAAAGATGAAGTTTAAATTGTCGATTATTCTTTTTTTCAAACTAAAGTATTAACCATTTCTAAGAAATTATTTTGTCAGTTGTTGCTGTACACAGTCGCAATTTGACTTTTAACGAATCATCAAACAAAATCTAAGAATTTCATGAAAAATACTATTAACAGACGCAATCTTTTAAAGTCAAGTTTAATGACTATTGGTGGAATGGCATTAGCACCTCATCTTTCAATGGGAGCATTTCCAGCAGCAGAAGTTAGAATCGACTCACAGAATAGACTTTATTATAGTCCGCTTTTAAGAGAACATTTTTTAGACGAAAGACCAAACCCTGCGGCAATGTTCGCTCGTTTGAATGCCAATGAAAACCCTTATGGTCCACCACAAAGTACTCAAAAAGCGGTAGCAGAATCTGTTTCGGGTGGAAATAGATATTCTTGGAAAGAATTATCAACATTAGTTGACAAGTTAGCTAAGAAAGAAGGAGTAACTCCTAATCATATTATGATGGGTCCAGGGTCTTCTGATTTACTTGAAAAAGTTGCTTTGGTATTATTCATGAAAGGTGGAAATGTGGTTTCAGCAGACCCAACCTACATGTCATTAATTAAAGTTGCTGAATCAGTTGGTGCAACATGGAAAGCAATTCCTTGTAAAAGTGATTGGTCGCATGACCTTGCAGCTATGGAAGCAGCCATTGATAAAGATACTAAAATGGTTTATATCTGCAATCCAAATAACCCAGTGGGAAGTATTACGGCAGGAAAAGATTTATTAGATTTCTGTTCAAGAGTTTCAGAAAAAATACCCATATTTATTGATGAAGCCTATCTTGAATTAGCCGAAGGAACTGGAACAGAATCAATGGTTTCGCTTTTAGCACAAAAGAAAAATGTAATTATTGCCCGTACATTCTCTAAAATTATGGGTATGGCGGGTCTTCGAGTTGGTTATGCAGTGGCACAACCAGAATTCTTAGATAAAATTCAAAAGATTACTCGTGGAGGAATGGGTATTTCTCATACCTCAATTTTAGGAGCTATTGCAAGTTTTGAAGACAAAGACTTCCAAGCAATGACTAAAAAACTGAATACTGAATGTAAAGAGTATTTGTACGAAAATCTTAAAAAGATGAACTACAAGTATATTCCATCATATACAAACTTCGTGATTTTCCCAATTAATATTCCTGGAAAAGATTTTCTTGCTAAAATGACCGCTAAAGGTATTATGGTAAGAGCATTCGACATCCAAAATAAACCTTGGTGTAGAGTAAGTATGGGAACAATGGACGAAATGAAACTTTTTGTAAAAGCGTTAGGCGAATTGTCATAGTTTTTCAAAAGTATAATTTACTTGGAGTTGCGTAAATGTCCTGAGTTGCAGCAATGAACATTGTTTGGATAACAATGTTGTTAAATTCTTGTGCCTTTACACAACTCCCTTTTTATTCTTGAATTTATATATTATTCAAATTCACTTCATTACAGAAAAATTATGGTTGAGGCAGTACAAAAAACGCTTATCCTCCTCCTCTTAATTGGAATAGGGTTTGCACTTAGAGGCAAAATCAAGAACAAAACAGAAATAAATGGAGTAAAAGAAATAATCTTATCAATTGCCTTACCATCAACGGTATTTATAGCATTAATGGGGGTTAAAATCAGTTTATCTCTGCTCATATATCCAATTTTAATTCTTGCATTTAACTTTTTTATATTTTTATCAGCTCCGTACTTTTTGCCAATTTTTGGTATTGATAAAAATAGCACTTCTGGTAGAACATTAACCATGCTTTTGCCTTCATTAGCTCCAGGTTTATCAAGTTTCCCGTTCATAAATGAATTTTTGGGTGACGAATCGCTTGCTTTGGCGGCAATGGGGGATGTTGGAAATAAATTTTTCGCTTTGAATTTCTTGTATTTCGTAGCGTTGAAAATGTATTTGAAAAACAACAAAGCAGAAGAAGTTCAGGAAAATGGAAAGGTAAAAAATCTTTTATTGAGTTTGGTGAAAGAACCTATCAATATCATTATGCTTTTGGCAATTGTTTTTCTTTCAGTAGGACTCAATATGACTTCTTTGCCGACCGTCGTTTCAGAATTATTCAATCGTGCCAGTAGTTTAATGACTCCTTTGGTGTTGATTTATATAGGATTAGCGGTACAATTTAAGGAAGGAAAAATCAAATTGGTTAGTTCTATTTTGTTGTTTAGAGCAGGTATTACGCTGTTATTCAGTGTACTAATTATTAATATTTTCAATATTTTAAATCCAAACCTCATCCTTTTAGCTGTAGTTGTACCGTTGAGTTCTTGTAGTTTTTGGCCTTTTGCCCATATTTCAGCGATAAATTTGAAAGAGGAGGATAAAGACTTACCAAAAGAAAGAAAAACTTTTGATTTGAACTTGGCGGTACTCATTTTGGCATTTTCACTGCCATTATCAACCATTTTAGTGATGGGAATTTTAGCATCAGGACAATTTTTTGCCAATACCAGTACATTATTGATTTTTGGATTGTTGTTGACAGGTTTGGGGCTTGCTCCACATTTATTCAAAAAACCTTATTTTAAATTTTCTAAAGCGTAGTATTTTTAATTGAGTAAAACTATTTCATCTAACAAACTATAAATCGTTGAACAAGGCTTAAAACCAGTTCAACGATTTTTTTGATTATCGTACCAAACTTACCCAACCTTTAAATACACGTAGTGTGAATTTTAGCTGATAGTAATAATCAGCGGAAGCATAGTCATCGCCTGTCCATTTGAAATTTCTGTCCGAAGACTTAAAGACTGAATTTCCCCAACGATTAAATATTTCTATAAACTCAAACTGCTCAAAACACGAATTTTCTGGTATTTCTAAGGAAAAATAGTCATTTTTTCCATCCCCATTAGGCGTAAAAATATTGGCAGGTTTAAATGTTTCAAAATTGACTAATTTATTTTTAAGGACAATATTCACCGTAACAGTGTCAAATCGGTCGGTATTGCAAGAGTTATTTTCTACGACAAAATCAATTTTATACGGCATTGAATCCTTTCCTTTTAGTAAGCTACAATCGGGTTTCCAAGTAAATGGACTAATAATTTTGACTGTACCTGTTTTGTCTGACCAAATCATTCCTGATGATTTCAAGTCGAATCCATACGGAACTGCATATAATTTTATGCTTGTTTGAGGTGTTATTTCTTCACCAATTACATCAAAAAGGATTGACTGTTCATTGCTATCCAAGGTTAAATCAATCACATTATTGGCTAAATTGGTATAAACAGTAGGAGAGGCAACCTTGATACTCATAGGTTTTAAATTGACCGAAATACTGTCCCGTAAGTTTCTGCCACATCTTTTATCAATAATAATAAAATCAACAATGTAATCAGTGGTACGATTCAAATCGCAAATTGGAGTCCAAGTAAATGGGCTGGTTAAGTTGCCAATGCCAGAGCCACCTGCAAAAGCCATTCCTACTTGAGAAAGTACAAAACCTCGTCCACGAGCAATAATACTAATACTATCATTGTCTTTATCGTTCCCAAATAAGTTAAATTTTAAGGTTGTTCCAATGAGTGTTTCAGCCTTTCTATTTAATAAATCTGTGGTGATAGTAGGAGGAAGATTTGGTTTGGGTTCAATATGAATTTTTAATCTTAGAGTGTTTGTCAGCGGTTGTGGGCAACCATTATCCGAAACTATTACATCAAAAATCAGCGGTTTCCCATCGGTTGATTCGGTGCATTCATCAAAGCAAACTTCCGACCTTAATGTGTCCTTCGGTGTTGCATTTGCTAACAATGCAGGGCTGACTGTTGGGATAAATTTAGAGTTTGCTGGAATAACTTTCATTGAAAGCGATTGACTTGTATCTCGGTCAGTCCCAAATAAGGTCAAACACTTTTTTTCTCCATATTTTATATTGATGGTCGTTTCTGAATTGTAATACTCTGACTTTCCTTTTTCTCTGAATAAGGCCAGAGGAGCATTATTGATAGGACAGTCCAAAGATTTAAGTTGAAAATCACGCCTTACTTCCCCAATTTTTACGCCTTTTCGATATTCTTCCGTTAAAACGCAAAAGACAAACAACCCTTCTTTTTCGACTGTAACGGTTAATTGTCCTGTTCTGGGATTCACTTTTAATGGCCTTGTTCCCCCCATGACATTATCAAGACTGAACCCATTTTCCCATTTTACTAATGGATAATCACTTCTACCAAATGGAAAAACGGGTTTAGAGAAATCTTTAGTAGCATCACCATTTAAAGGCGTTACTAAACGATAAACTAAGCTGTCACCGTCGGCATCAGCTGCTCCAAATTCAAAAGTAAAAGGACGATTTATACACATATAATCTCCTTTGAGTGTGCTAAATGATGGCGATGAATTAACGAAAAGATTGCCATTTTTTTTGAGTGGAGGAAATTCAAGATAAAAAGCAGAACCTGCTTCGGCAGGCAATACAATATTGGAAATTACACCATTTCTACAACAACGTTCCCAAACAATATAATACCCTTGTGAATCATCAAAGTTGTCAGGGTTCAAGTAAAGGAGAGAAGTATATTTGATTAGCCGAGTTTGTACTTCATTACTTTGTCGGCAATTTGGGTTTGAGTAGGGGATGAGATTATTACTTTCGAGGGGCAATTTAGCATAGCCAATAAAAACATTATCTCCTTTTCGGAAAATCCCCAAATTAACAGTTGGGTCAATTGCTCCGACTGAACCATTGATATTATCAAAATAGAGATTTAGCGTAAGTCGATGGGACGCATTATTTTCCCCTTTTACCGAAAGCAATTCAATTTCTCCCCCTACGATGTGTGTGGCAAAAATTTGCGATACAAAAGTGATGGAAAGCAGAATGATTAAGTAGTAATTTCTCATTTTCTGTTAAAGACCATTTAGTTGTAAAATAAGGTTGTATTATGAGTTTGTTCGTTTATTGCGTTCTTAATAATTTGAAGAAATACTGTTAAGTATAAATAACTAAAAATCAATTTAATCAAATCTTTTTATTGTTAAGTAGTATTATTAGTCTAACAATAATTTTCTTTTTTGGAAAAAAAATATTCATTTCAGAAGAAATTGAGCTTTTCTTCCAAATGAGTTTGTCAAGTTGTATTTTTGTGATAATAATTATTAAAATCTGTAAAATTTATATCTAAAAATAGATATATTTATTTGAAATTTTGCAGAAAGTAATTTTATTGGTTTTTATAGAGTAATTATTGCAATTGTATCTAACCAAGATTTAATTTTACAAAATCTTGAAAATGTATAATTCCAATGATTATTCGGTGAAAACCTGTTTTTTCCAAAGAATTTCTTGTATATATTTGTAACAGCAAAATAGAAAGTAATTGGTTTTACTAAATTCAATACATAAAATTTTGTTTTTTGTCTTAAAACTTCCTTAATAATCTTAATTTTATTAAATTAGTTATAAAACAAAAACTTTTCCTACTCACTTTAAGTAGATTCTATTGTTAAGAGAAATCTTAGTAATCTGGAAAATTCGGACTGCAACTGCTAACAAGTTGTTCTGTTAAAAAGCCAAAAAATAATACCATGACTAATTTAGACAATAAAGGGTTGTATCGCAAAGAATTTGAACACGATGCTTGTGGAATCGGTTTCGTTGCGAACATGAAAGGGCGGAAGTCGCACAAAGTTGTAACTGATGCTATTCAAATGCTTATTCGCATGGATCACCGTGGTGCTTGCGGTTGTGACCCTAATTCTGGTGACGGAGCAGGGATTCTTCTTCAAATTCCGCATGAATTTTTCTTAGAAGAATGTACTCAATTAGGAATTGATTTACCTGCTGCTGGTGAATATGGGGTAGGAATGACATTCTTTCCAAAGGATGCAAGTATCCGTGAAGAGTGTAAAGAAATTTTAACTCGTAAAGCTAAAAAGTTAGGTTTGGATATTCTTGGATATAGAGTTGTACCATGTACAAATATTGAAATTCAAGGAGCGGAATCGGGGAATACAGAACCTCAAATGGAACAACTTTTTATCAAACGTCCAGCAACTATTTCGGATGATATGGCTTTTGAGCGTAAACTGTATGTTTTTCGTCAAGTAACTGCTCGTATTATTAATGAAACGGTAAAAGGGATTGATAATAAATTCTATTTTGGCTCATTGTCAGCACACACCATTATTTATAAAGGTATGTTAACGACGATGCAAGTGCCAGGATATTTTGACGATTTGAAACGTGAAGAATTTACTTCTGCTTTGGCAATTGTTCACTCTCGTTTCTCGACCAATACTTTCCCAGAATGGAAATTGGCTCAACCGTTTCGTTTTATCGGTCACAACGGTGAAATCAATACCGTAAAAGGAAACTCCGCATGGATGCAAGCTCAATCAGCTTTGTTTGAATCAGAGTTTTTCACGAAAGAAGAAATGGACATGATTCTGCCAACTTGCCAATTAGGACAGTCAGATTCAGCTATTTTGGATAATGCCATCGAACTGTTGTACATGAGTGGACGTTCGCTTCCACACGTGATGATGATGTTGATTCCAGAAGCATGGGACGGCAACGAGCAGATGGAACAATACAAAAAAGATTTCTACGAATATCACGCTGCCATGATGGAGCCTTGGGATGGCCCAGCTTCAATTTCGTTTACAGACGGAAAAATGATTGGTGCTACTTTGGATAGAAACGGCTTACGTCCATCAAGATACTGGGTAACTGACGATGATTTTGTAATCATGGCTTCAGAAGCAGGTGTTTTGGATATTGACCCCGCTAAAATTGTATCAAAAGGTCGTTTACAACCAGGGAAAATGTTCGTGGTGGACATGGAAGCAGGGCGTATCATTCCAGATGCAGAATTAAAAGAGAAAATCTGTCAACAACAACCTTACGGGGAATGGTTGAAAGAAAATAAAATTAAGGTAGAAGATTTACCAAGACCAAGTTCTGAATATCGTACACCTTTTGAACGTGAACTATTACTACGTCAACAAGTATTTGGTTTCACGACGGAAGATTTAAGAGTATTATTAGCCCAAATGGTTGAAACTGGTAAAGAAGCACTCGGTTCAATGGGTGTAGATACTCCTTTGGCTATTCTTTCAGACCAAGCTCAACATTTATCGTATTATTTCAAGCAATTATTTGCACAAGTTACTAATCCACCGATTGACTCAATCCGTGAACGTACTGTAATGTCATTGTTGTCGGATATTGGTGGATTGAGAAACTTATTAAAAGAATCTCCAGAGCATTGTCGTCAAATCGAAATTCGTCAGCCTGTTTTAACCAATGAGGAAATTGAGAAAATTCGTTGGATAGATCATAAAAACTTCCAAACAAAATCAATTCATACAACTTTTCGTGCAAATGGAAAAGTAGGCGAATTGAAAAGAGCTTTGGATAGAATTTGTCAATATTCAGAAGATGCCGTTGATGATGGATACGCAATTATTTTATTGACAGACCGAGGCGTTGATTCTTCGCACGCTCCAATTCCTTCATTATTAGCAGTAGCAGCAGTTCATCACCATTTGATTCGTCAAGGAAAGAGAGCTCAAGTTGGTTTAATTGTTGAGGCTGGAGACGTTTGGGAAACACATCAGTTTGCTACTTTGATTGGTTTTGGTGCATCAGCGGTGAATCCGTACATGGCATTCGAAACAATCAATGGAATGAAAGAAAAAGGCATTCTTCAAGTTGATTATCCTTATGAAAAATTACAAGCCAATTATATCAAAGCCGTTAATGGTGAATTGTTGAAGATTTTCTCTAAAATGGGTATTTCAACGCTTCAATCTTACCAAGGAGCTCAAATTTTTGAAATCGTTGGTTTAAGTAAAGAAGTAGTTGATACGTATTTCTCTGGAGCAATTTCAAGAATTGGTGGTATTGATTTAGAAGGAATCGCAAAAGAGGCTTTAATCAAACACAAAAACGGTTATCCAGAAGTACCAGTAGCCAATCCTAAATTGGAAGTTGGAGGTATTTATCAATGGAAACAACGTGGAGAAGCTCACTTATTCAATCCTGAGACAATCCACTTGTTGCAACAATCGACAAAATCGAATAATTACGCTCAGTATAAAAAGTATTCAAAATTAATTGATGACCAATCTGAAAGAGCCTTAACCCTTCGTGGATTATTGAAATTCAAAAAAGGAAAATCAATTGATATAAGTGAAGTAGAACCAATTGAAAACATTTTCAAACGTTTTGCAACGGGTGCGATGTCTTTTGGTTCAATTTCTTACGAAGCACATACAACTTTAGCCATTGCCATGAACCGCATTGGTGGTAAATCAAACTCTGGAGAAGGTGGAGAAGACCCAATCCGTTTTGAGAAATTAGCTAATGGAGACTGGTTGAATTCAGCGATTAAACAGGTTGCTTCTGGACGTTTCGGTGTTACAGCCCATTATTTAACCAATGCGTCTGAACTTCAAATTAAAATGGCTCAGGGTGCAAAACCAGGTGAAGGTGGACAATTACCAGGACATAAAGTAGATGATTGGATTGGTAAAACTCGTCACTCAACACCGGGTGTAGGTTTGATTTCTCCTCCTCCTCACCACGATATTTATTCAATTGAAGATTTAGCACAATTAATCTTTGACTTGAAAAATGCGAACCGTGCCGCTCGTATTTCGGTGAAATTAGTTTCAGAAGCAGGGGTTGGAACAATTGCAGCGGGTGTGGCAAAAGCTCATGCTGACCATATTTTGATTGCAGGACACGACGGAGGAACGGGTGCATCGCCACTTTCATCAATTCGTCACGCTGGTTTACCTTGGGAACTTGGTTTAGCAGAAGCACACCAAACTTTGGTACGTAACAAATTGCGTGGTCGTGTAACTGTTCAAACAGACGGACAAATTAGAACGGGTAAAGACCTTGCGGTAGCTGCCCTCTTAGGTGCGGAGGAATTCGGAGTTGCAACGGCGGCTTTAGTAACTGCTGGTTGTATCATGATGCGTAAATGTCATGTAAACACTTGTCCAGTAGGAGTAGCCACGCAAGACCCACGTTTACGTGCGATGTACACAGGTGAAGCAGACCACGTTGTAAATTTATTTACTTTCTTGGCAACTGAATTGCGTGAAATCATGGCCGAATTAGGTTTCAGAACTGTGAATGAAATGGTTGGACAGTCAGATAGATTAGAAATGAAGGAAGCATTGAGCAACTGGAAATTGAAAAACTTAGACTTATCACCAATTTTATACAAGCAACCAATGGCTTTGGATGTTGCCCTTTACAAGCAAGAAGACCAAGACCACGGATTGCAAGACCAAATTGATTGGCAGTTATTAGAAATTGCAAAACCTGCTCTTGAAAATGGCTCTAAGGTTTCGGCTGAATTGAACGTAATCAACGTGAATCGTACTATCGGAACAATGTTATCGAACGAAATCACGAAGAAATACGGTGCAAAAGGTTTACCGAATGATACTATTAATATCAAATTTAAAGGTACGGCTGGACAATCTTTCGGAGCGTTTTCTGTAAACGGAATTACCTTTGAATTAGAAGGAGATTCTAATGACTATATTGGAAAAGGCCTTTGCGGTGCTAAATTGATCGTTTACCCTGACAAAAAAGCAACGTTTAATCCTTCTGAAAACTCAGTAGTTGGTAACGTTTCATTCTACGGTGCAACATCGGGAGAAGCTTATTTGAGAGGAATGGCAGGTGAGCGTTTCTGTGTAAGAAACTCTGGTGCGAAAGTAGTGGTAGAAGGTGTGGGTGACCACGGTTGCGAATACATGACGGGTGGTTTAGTAGTTATCTTGGGTGAAACTGGACGTAACTTCGGTGCGGGTATGTCGGGTGGAGTTGCTTATATCTGGGATAAAAACAAAGATTTTGCCCCTAAATTGAATGGTGAAATGGTAGCGATTGAAGAATTGACAATTGAAGATGAAAATATCTTGAAATTGTACGTTTCTCAACATTTACAATATACAGATTCAGACGTTGCAAAAAATATCTTAGACAACTGGACGGCTATTTTACCACAATTTATCAAAGTAATGCCACAAGATTTCAAAAAAGCATTGGCTTCAAGAAATATCAGTGTCGCAGATGTTTTGGAAGATAAAAACGTTGTTTATAAAGATATTCAAGTAGAAATAGCTCATTGATATTTAGATTCAGTTATCAGTATAGTGCTAAAATAAGTGTTTTATTGATAACTGATTTATAAAATTTGTCCCTTCGTAATTTATTAAAAATATAAGATTTTGAGTTTTGAGAAATTCACCTCCAAAATCTGCAATCCGAATTTAAACAATGGGAAAACCAACAGGATTTTTAGAAGTAACAAGAGAAACTCCTAAGAAAAGACCCGTCGCAGAACGTGTCCAAGACTTTAAAGAAATAGATATTGATTTTGAAGCAGGAAAAGTAAAAGACCAAGCAAGCCGTTGTATGGATTGCGGTGTGCCTTTCTGTCACAGCGGTTGTCCACTCGGAAATATTATTCCTGAATTTAACGATGCCGTTTATGACCAAAACTGGGCTTATGCGTATGAGATTTTGTCTTCTACTAATAATTTCCCAGAATTTACAGGTCGTATTTGTCCTGCACCTTGTGAATCTGCTTGTGTGTTAGGTATCAATAAACCACCAGTAACGATTGAATATATTGAGAAATCAATTATCGAATATGCTTTCGGAAATGGCTTAGTAAAACCGAATATTCCTTCAAAACGTACTGGTAAAACGGTTGCGGTAGTAGGAGGAGGCCCTGCTGGAATGGCAGCTGCTGCTCAGTTGAACAAAGCAGGTCATACTGTTACAGTTTTTGAACGTGCTGACAAAATCGGTGGATTATTACGTTACGGTATTCCTGATTTCAAATTAGAAAAATGGGTAGTTCAACGCCGTGTAGAGGTAATGGAGCAAGAAGGTATTGTTTTCAAAACCAATACCAACGTTGGAAAAGACATTAAAGCAGATGATTTGTTAGACGAATTTGATGCTGTTGTTCTTTCTGGTGGTTCAACTGTACCAAGAACATTACCAATTCCAGGAGCTGAATTAAAAGGTGTTTATCCTGCAATGGAATTTCTTTCTCAACAAAATAAAAGAGTTGCAGGTATCGAACGTTTTGTAAACCACGCAGGACAAGATTATCCAATGGGAGAAATCTACGCAACGAATAAAAACGTTATAGTTATTGGTGGTGGTGATACGGGTTCTGACTGTGTGGGTACTTCTAATCGTCATAAAGCAAAATCAATTACGCAAGTGGAAGTTATGCCGATGCCTCCTGCTGAACGTGCTTCACAAACTCCTTGGCCAAATTGGCCGATGATGTTGCGTACTTCAACATCACATGAAGAAGGGGCAAATCGTCAGTGGTCAATTGCCGTTAAAGAATTTGTTGGTGATGCGGATGGAAACTTAAAAGCCTTGAAATTAGCTGATATTGTGATGGAAGTTAAGGACGGAAAAGCACAACAAGTTCATACAAATGAACGTGAAATTCCTGCTGAATTAGCTTTAATTGCCGCAGGTTTCTTACATCCACAAAGAGAAGGTTTATTGGCTCAGTTGGAAGAAAAAGGTATGGAATTCGACGAAAGAGGAAATGTAAAAGCCAATAATTATCAAACTTCGGTTGATGGCGTTTTTGCCGCAGGAGATATGCGTCGAGGACAATCTTTAGTTGTTTGGGCTATTTCAGAAGGACGTGAAGCTGCTCGTGCAGTAGATATTTACTTAATGGGCGAATCAATATTAGAAGCAAAAACTGTGTCAAGTTTTGCGGTAGCGTAAGGTTGTATAATGTATTTCGTACAAAATAAAAGTCTCGTCATTTAAGTATGGCGAGACTTTTATTTTGTACAATTAATCAATAGCTAATTTACCAATAACCCGTCCTGCATCACCAATTTTCTATCCGCCATATTGGCTAATTCTTCGTTGTGCGTCACAATTACAAAAGTTTGATTGAATTTATCCCTCAAATCAAAGAAAAGTTGGTGCAATTCTTGGGCATTTTTAGAGTCTAAATTTCCCGAAGGTTCATCTGCAAATATAATGGACGGCGAATTAATTAAAGCACGTGCAACGGCGGTACGTTGTTGTTCTCCACCTGACATTTGTGAAGGTAAATTATGAATTCTATCTTGCAAACCAAGCAAAACCAATAATTCTTCTGCCTTCTCCTTAACTCCTTTTTCTTTTCCTCCAATAAAAGCAGGCATACATACATTTTCCAGAGCTGTAAATTCTCCTAAAAGGTTATGAAATTGAAAAATAAAGCCTAATTTCTCATTTCTAAATTTTGCTAAGTCGTTGTTTTTGAGTTTAGTTACCTCTTCATTGGCAATAAAAACTTGTCCAGTATCAGGTTTATCCAATGTACCTGCAATGTGTAAAAGCGTACTTTTACCTGCACCTGAAGCCCCAACAATAGACACAATTTCTCCTTGATTAATTGTTAAATCAATTCCTTTTAAAACGGTTAAATTACCGTATGTTTTTTGTATGTTTTTTATTTGTAGCATGATTAAATTTTAGATTCATCTGTAGCCAAATGGGTAAATTTTTTTACTATAATTCCCTCACCCAAACCCTCCGAAAATCAATTGGATAGCCCTCATATTGCAACAAAATTCGTCCTTCTGAAATCTCAACTTGCGTTCCTTCATTGACTAATTTTCCGTTCAATTCTTGTTTTATATTTCCGTTCAAAGACGTAATTACAACTTTATTCCATTCACCAAAAGGTTTTTCGGCATCTTCAAATCGAGCGGAAACTACGCTTTTTCCTGCTTCGGTTTTCTTACCTTTTACTTCTAAAACAACATTTTGGAGTAGTACAAAATCGCCCGTAGCACCTTCTTTTACTTGAAATTGAATTCCTTTTGGCCATAAAGTATCAGGCGTAGTGGTTGGTACGAGATACATAACTCCGCTGTTTTTCTTATTGCTTTTTCTCACAACCGTAGAATCTGTATTCCATTTATATTCAATCGTTAATTGAAAGTTTTTGAATAATTTCTCCGACATCAAATAGCCAATTTTATCACCGTACAATCGAATCGTTTTTTGCTCGGCATGAAATACTTTTGAGGCATCTTGCTGCTTGCCAAATACAGGTTCATAAGCGTACCAACCCATTAAGTTTTTCTCATTAAATAGCTTTGTTTTAGTTTGTGCGTGCGTTTTTGTAGCAATAAAAGTGCTAAGAAATAAGAAGACAATCAGTCGATAATTGAATTTTTTAATCATTGATTTAAGTTCTACTATTCCAAAAGAGAAAAATTTATTTTTAATGTATTTTTTTAGCTATACCCCAAAATTAGTACCAATCATCTACATTATTCTCACGCTCAATTTTCTGCTCAATGCTATCAGGTAATTTAGCAAAAAAGTCGATTCCAGTCATGGTTTCTAATTCATCAATGCTGATAGTGAAAGATTTTACCAATTCCACCGAACCTTCATTGGGAAATAAAAATGCAATGGCTTCCTCTGTGGCAGGGACATAAATTATTTTATAAAATTTTTCAGGAACCGCAACTTTGTTCATTCTTCCAATCGTTGGTAAACCTTTTTTCAAAATAGGCCCCGTCACGATAATCAGTTCACCCCGTTTTTTTACCCATGAACGCACTTTATTTTCTAAATCACTCCAAATTCCTCGGTTAAAATCAGGTGCTTGGGGAGCCATATTGGACATATAAAATGTTTCATCTTCTAATTCTCGGTCGTGTCTAAAATCGCCTGCGGGACATAAATGTCCACGGTCATATCCAGAGCGTGAATAGTCTTGAGTAACTGCCGAACCAGATTCTACCAATGGGTCAGGTAAAAACTCATTAGAACGACTTTCTCGACCCGTAGTGGCTTCTTTAACTAATCTATGTAAAACCCACGAAGCCACTTCATATTCTTCTTGGTAACTCAAAATAAACGCCTTATGTCTAACGATTTCGGTATTGTTTTTTGAATAAGGAATATACTTGTCTAA
>JAAFIU010000418.1 GCA_013298805.1 Cytophagales bacterium
GTAATAAAAAAGTCGATAAGAACTCAGCTATTCTCAAAATCAGTAAAAATTACTCTAATCTTTTGCAAAAAGTGGCATAAACCAAAAGCTGTCCCAAAATTACTTTTGAGACAGCCTCTTTTTTGTTGTGCTTAATTCCTTCCGTATCTTTGCAAAATGAAAAAAGTAGCATTTTATACATTAGGCTGTAAACTTAATTACTCCGAAACTTCAACCATTTCAAGAATGTTTGAGGCGAAGGGTTATGAAAAAGTTGAGTTCAACCAAAAGCCAGATATTTTTATCGTAAATACGTGTTCTGTCACAGAAAATGCCGATAAAAAATGCAAGAAAATAGTTAAAGAAGCAAATAAAATTAATCCCGATGGTTATGTAGCCATAATTGGTTGCTATGCCCAATTGAAACCACAAGAAATTGCTAACATTGAAGGTGTTGATGCAGTATTGGGAGCAGCAGAGAAATTTCAATTAATAGATTTGTTGGATGGTTTTGTAAAAGAACCAACGAATAAAACCGCTAAAATCTATAATCAAAATATTGAAGAAGCCATTGATTATCATACTTCGTATTCATTAAACGACCGAACTCGTACATTCTTGAAAGTACAAGATGGTTGTGATTATCCCTGTGCGTATTGTACCATTCCATTGGCACGTGGAGCAAGCCGTTCTGATACTATAGAAAACGTATTGAAAGCAGCAAAAGAAATTGCTGAAAGTGGTGTAAAAGAAATTGTTTTGACGGGCGTAAATATTGGTGATTTTGGTTTGAGAAACGGAAAAAGAGAAGAAACATTTTTGGATTTAGTCAAATCACTTGATGAAGTAGAAGGAATAGAAAGAATTAGAATTTCTTCGATAGAACCCAATTTATTAACTGATGAAATTATTGAGTTTGTGGCTCAATCAAAACGATTTGTTCCACATTTTCATATTCCGCTACAATCAGGTTCAAATAAGGTTTTAGCATTGATGAAAAGACGTTACAAAAGAGAATTGTACGTTGATAGAGTAAATAAAATAAAATCATTAATGCCCGATTGTTGTATTGGTGTTGACATTATTGTGGGTCATGCCGGAGAAACAGATGATGATTTTTTGGATACATACAATTTCTTGAATGAGTTAAATATCAGCTATTTACACGTTTTTACCTATTCGGAAAGAGAAAATACTACTGCGATAAATATCAAGCCCGTTGTACCGCAACATAAACGTTCTGAAAGATCAAAAATGTTACATATCCTGTCAGATAAAAAACGAAGATTTTTTTATGAGCAACAAATTGGGAAAACCTTTACGGTACTTTTTGAAGAAGATATAGAAAATGGCATGATGCAAGGCTTTACCGAAAATTATGTCAGAGTTACTGCAAAATATGATCCATTGCTGATTAATGAAACCAAACTAGTAGCACTTGTTTCAATCAATGAAAATATGATAGTTGAAGTTGAAGAAGCGGAGGTTTTTGAAACTCACTAAAAAACGAAAAAAGGCTATCCCACGGGGTCAGCCTTTTTTTATAACAAAACAAAACCACAAGATTTGACCCATGGTTCTATAAAGTTAGAACTTAAATTTCAGATAACTATACTGATTTAACATAGAAATACCTATTTCACGTTAAAATGTAGTTTTAAATTGATTATATCCTAATGAAAATTTCAAACAATCTACTTTTTAAATTACTCATTCATCTCCTCAACTTGTAGAAAGAAGAAGATTTTCTACGATTTTTTCTAAAAACCACCGTTAAATAAATATTTTTTGGAATGGATTAAGATTAAATGCACATTTACGTAATAAATTAAATGAACTACTTATGTGCAGAATTCATGATTTCTTAGAACAAAAAAAAATGTATAATTGGGATGGCGACCGTATCATTTACAATTCGACCATTGCCAATACAAGGTCAATTTCTAACTCAAATGTTAAATACGAAATTGATATTAGAGAATTGTTATTGGCTGAACATAATACAGTCGTCAAGTCGGCAATTCAAGAAATAAAGGATAAACTGTCCCATAAAGTCTATGAAAAATTTAATGAAAGAAAAGAAGGTTCTTTTGACTTTAAAGTACGAATTATTAAAGAATTCGTAGAGCAAAGTATTGAATATAAACAACGAGTAAAGAAAAAATTTGATGCTTGGTTGTTTCCCGACGAAACCCTTACGTTGGGTTTTGGAGACTGTGAAGATAGAGCCATTTTAATGGCTTCATTAGTATTAGCCGTTGGAGTTAGCCCATACAATATCAGAGTTTCACTTGGATATGTAGAAAACGAAGGAAAAAATGAGGCTCATGCGTGGATGATGTATAAAAATGAAAAAGGACGATGGGAAATCATTGAGCCAAATGACTATATAACAAAAAAAGGAGCAGCTCAATTAGATTTTTTAGATGAATTCAATTATAAACCATCTTTTGTATTTAATAGAGACCATCTTTGGGGAGTTTATAATGGTGAAAACAATGACGAATTAGCAAATGCAGATTGCTTTTCTGATTATTTGAAAAGAATTTCAAAAACATTTAATCCTTCATTTGCGAGTGCCGTTCACACAGAAATTGTATTGGAATCCTTAAAAGGAATTAAAAATAAATTTTTGGACTGTTTGACTGCTGAAATGAAAGCTGAATTGGTTGTTTTTCCTATTTTTAGTAGTGCAGACCACTATATCAACAGATTAGCGTCAAAGGTTAATGCCGTTGATATAACCCTAAACTATAATGCTTTAGACCATTTTGATAATTCTCAAATACAAAACTCGTTAGTTAAGTTAAATGAGCATTTGA
>JAAFIU010000256.1 GCA_013298805.1 Cytophagales bacterium
AGATGTAGTAGGCTTGTCAGAGATACATTGTCTTTTTCTAAGAAGTTGGTAAACCATATTGGAGCTATAAAATACTTCATTTGCCACTACAACAAATACATAGCATTACTTATTTAACACTACCATTATTTCTTCATAAACAAAAGCCAAGTTTACTTTTTACGGTAAACTTGGCTTTTGTCTTTTCCCAACATCGAATCACGAGTAACTAATATCTTCTATAACATCTTGAAAACCATAATCATAAATAAAGTGTTATCAATATTCATGTGGTAAATGAGAATAAAGGTTGATATAATAAAAATCAATTTATTAAAAATCAACACTTTATATCGCTTAATTTTGTATTATGATTACGATAAGAGAAAGACCAATTGGTCATTGGTTGCCAATTACGAAGAAAGAAGTTGAACAGCGTGGCTGGGAACAATTAGATGTAATATTGATTTCGGGAGATGCCTACGTGGATCACCCCGCTTTTGGTGCGGCCGTAATTGGGCGTATTATTGAGAGTGAAGGTTTTAGAGTTGCCATCGTTCCACAACCAAACTGGAAGGACGACCTCCGTGATTTTAAAAAATTAGGCACGCCCAAATATTTCTTTGGCGTAACGGCTGGCTGTATGGATTCGATGGTGAATCATTATACTGCCAATAAGAGACTGCGTTCAAACGATAGCTATACTCCAGGGGGCGAAGCGGGTTTCAGACCTGATTATGCCACAACGGTTTATACCAAAATCTTGAAAAAGATTTACCCCGATGTTCCCGTATTGATTGGTGGGATTGAGGCTTCTTTGCGTCGTGTGACTCACTATGATTATTGGAAAGACCAATTATTACCTACCATTTTGGAGGATTCAGGGGCGGATATGTTGGTTTACGGAATGGGTGAACAACCTTTGAGAGACATTTTGAGATTAGTAAAAAATGGCGTTCCACTAAATGAAATTCGTGATGTAAAACAGATTGCTTATTTAGACGATAAACCAGTTGCTGCTCATGAAACTTGGGAAACCGTAGAATTAGCAAGTCACGAAGTGTGTTTGGAAGACAAAATAAAATATGCTTCCAACTTCAAAATCGTTGAGGTAGAGTCCAATAAATGGCAAGCTAATCGTATTCTGCAAAAAGTAGGAGCGAAGACCTTGGTCATTAATCCACCTTTCAAAACGATGGATGAGCAGGAAATGGATAAATCTTTTGATTTGCCATACACTCGTTTGCCCCATCCGAAATACAAAAATCGTGGAGCAATTCCTGCTTACGAAATGATTAAGTTTTCGGTCAATATGCACCGAGGCTGTTTTGGTGGTTGTAGTTTCTGTACGATTTCGGCTCACCAAGGAAAATTTGTGGCTTCTCGTTCCGAAGAATCCATCATGAAAGAGGTTCAACAAATCACAGAACACCCAGAATTTAAAGGGTATATTTCGGATTTGGGTGGGCCTTCTGCCAATATGTACCGCATGAAAGGCAAGGACGAATCTATCTGTGCGAGATGTCAAGCCCCAAGTTGTATCAATCCTGTAATTTGCTCAAATTTAGATACTTCGCATAAACCTCTCACGGATATTTACCGAAAAGTGGATGCTTTACCTGAGATTAAAAAAGCTTTTGTGGGTTCTGGAGTTAGATACGACCTTTTGGTAGATGATTTCAATAAGAATAATGCTGACGGAAATCACGATGAATATATGGAGCAATTAATCACTCGTCACGTTTCGGGTAGATTGAAAGTCGCTCCCGAACATACTTCTGATGCTACTTTGAAAGTGATGCGTAAACCGGGATTTAAGTATTTTAGAAAATTCAAGGAGAAATACGATAAAATTCAAGATAAGCATAATTTGAACCAACCTTTGATTCCATATTTTATCAGTTCGCACCCTGGTTGTGAAGAACAAGATATGGCAAATTTGGCAGCCGAAACCAAAGATTTAGGTTTTAGATTGGAACAAGTACAGGATTTTACGCCAACACCCATGACTGTTGCAGAAGTAATTTACTACACAGGCGTGCATCCATATACTTTGCAACCTGTTTATACCGCCAAAACGAAAGAAGAAAAATTGATTCAGAATAATTATTTCTTTTGGTACAAAAACGAATTTAAAAGCTGGATTAGAGAGCGTTTGACAAAACTAAAACGCCCCGATTTAGCCCAACAATTATTAGGAGACGTAAATCCAAACCCGAAAAAGAAAGAAGGACCAAGAAAGGATTATACGACCTATAAACGAAAGTGGTAGTTTTTACCGTAGAGACGTTGCCTGCAACGTCTCTTTTTTATTGTGTTGCGAGTATCAACGTCTTTTTATTGTTTAGAGATAACTTTCTTATCCTTTCAACAAAGACCTTGCAGGCAACGTCTCTACACAAAATCACAAAATTCCTTGTAATTTTGTATTCTTAAAATTCATTATCAGTAAAATTGCTTTAAACCGCATCTTCAAACAACATGAGAAAAGCGTTAGATTTTTTCCTCAGCAGTATTTATTTAGTGTATTTCTTTTTAATACTGTTCATATTTCATCCCATCCAAATTATTTGCTTTGAACTTTTTGGTCAGCGAGTTCACCAAAAGTCAGTTCATTGGTTGAATTTCTTTTTACTCAATGGGGCAAGAATTATGGGAACAAGACTTTCATTTATTCAAAAAACGCCACTACCAACCGATAAACCAATCATTTTTATTGCCAATCACCAAAGTATGTTTGATATTATTGGTATGATTTGGTACTTACGCAAAAACTTTCCTGTCTTTGTTTCTAAACAAGAATTAGCAAAGGGAATTCCTTCTATTTCCTACAATTTGCAAAAAAGCGGTGCTGCCCTTATCGACCGTGAAGATGGAAAACAGGCGGTCGTAGAAATTGCTAAATTGGCTAAAATGATAGAGGCAACGAATTTTTCCGCTTGTATTTTTCCCGAAGGCACACGCTCACGCACGGGTACGATGAAACCTTTTGCAGTAGGAGGAGTAGCTATTTTGATGAAAAAAGCTCCTAATGCATTGATTGTTCCCGTTGCCATTGAGAATGTGAATAAAATGAATCCAAAAGGTTTTTTTCCACTCAAAAGTTTTCAACATCTCAAATGGACTGCCCTCGCACCCATTGACAGAACTAACAAAACGCCAGAAGAAGTAGTGGAAGAAGCAAGAAAAGCTGTTTCTGCTATTGTTGAATGTTAAAATAAGTTACGCCCTTTCCCCAACTCTCATCCCTCAAAAAAGGCAAAGAATCGAATTAATACCCCCAATTGTCGATTCTTTGATAATTTTCTAAGTTTTTTTTGCACTTTTACTTTCTTATAAAATTATTCCCAACCTTTCAATGATGAAAAAATTACTATTCCTTTCTGAAGGACGAAGAAACCTTTTTGTGTTTTTCTCAGTCCTTTTCGTCTTTCTTCTCAGTTTAATATCTTCTCAGTCTATTTCTGCTCAAAATACTCCCGAAGAAAACCGCTTTTCAAAAGTTGTTTTGGGGGATAAATTGGACGAACCAATGGAAATGACCTTACTAAAAGACGGTCGTGTTCTATTTGTGGAACGTAAAGGTGCTTTGAAGCAATTCGACCCAAACACAGGAGCTATCAAAACAATCGCAACGATTCCTGTAAACACAAAATATACCAATGCCAAAGGTCAAAAACGTGAAGCCGAAGAAGGTTTGATGGGATTGATTCATGACCCAAATTTTGAGAAAAATCACTGGATTTATATGTACTATGCCGACACCGCTAAGATACAGCACGTCTTGGCTCGTTGGGAATTGAAGGGTGAAGAATTAGTGGCAAGTTCTAAAAAAGTAGTTCTGGAAGTACCAACGCAACGTGAAGAATGCTGTCACACAGGTGGAGGAATGGTTTTTGACAAAGCTGGAAACCTTTATCTAACAATTGGAAATAATACGTCAAATAGTGGTTCTGATGGTTATGCAAATCTTGACGAAAGAAAAGGTTGGGCGTACTGGGATGACCAACGTGGTGCAGGAAATACTAATAGTTTGACAGGGAAAATATTGAGAATTACGCCCCAAGCGGATGCTTCATACACTATTCCGAAAGGAAATTTATACGAAACCCTGCCAAACAATGGTGATGGTTTAGTGAAGAAGGAAATTTATACAATGGGTCACCGTAACCCGTGGAGACCAACGATTGATAGCAAAACGGGTTATTTGTATTGGGGAGAAGTAGGCCCAGATGCTTCGGTAGATAGCGACCAAGGTCCAAGAGGTTATGATGAATTTAATCAAGCTAAAAAAGCGGGTAATTTTGGTTGGCCTTATTTTATTGGAGATAATAAAGTTTATACCGACTGGGATTTTGAAGCGAAAAAACCTCGAACAGACGTAAAATACGACCCATTGAATTCAATTAATGATTCGCCCAACAATACAGGTTTAAAAAATTTACCTCCTGCCCAAAAAGCATTTATTTGGTATCCTTACGGTATTTCAGAAGATTTTCCATTGGTTGGAAGTTCGGGAAGAAGTGCTACGGGCGGGCCAGTTTTTCATAAATCAGATTTCCCAAATGGTCAAAGAGTTTTCCCTGATTATTACGAAGGAAAATGGTTAATTACTGATTTCATGCGTGGTTGGATAATGTCGGTTACGATGGACGAAAACGGTAATTATAAATCAATGGAGCGTTTTATGCCAAATACAGATTTCGGTAGTGCCATTGATATGGATTTTGCTCCCGATGGAGATTTGTACGTTTTAGAATACGGTTCGGCATGGTTCAAAGGAAATGACAACGCCAGACTTGTAAAAGTTGAATATAACGGAGGAAACCGCAGTCCGAAAGTTGTGGCTTCGGCAGATAATTTGACAGGTGCTGCTCCATTGAAAGTAAATTTCTCTTCAAAAGGAACAATGGATTATGACGGAGACAAATTAACGTATTTATGGGAAATTAAAAGTAAAGCAGGGAAACGTGTGCTTAAAACTGAAAACCCAAGCGTAACCTTCGACAAAACAGGAACTTACAATGTTACTTTAACCGTAAAAGATAGCAAAGGCGAAGAAAATAGCGAATCATTGGAAGTAAAAGTGGGAAATGAATCGCCCGCTGTGGCTTTTAATATCAAGAAAGGAAACAAAACGTTTTATTTCCCAAATAAACCAATTGAATACGAAGTAAGCGTTGCCGATAAAGAAGATGGAGATTTGAACAATGGAAAAATCAAGCCTGACCAAGTAGCAGTAAGTATTGATTATTTGCCAATTGGCTATGATAAAATTGAGGCTTCTCAAAATCATCGTGGTGTAGATGCCTCTGCATTTGCATCAATGGGCGAAAGAATGTTGAATAAAAACGACTGTAAATCTTGCCATATTATTGATACAAAATCAGTAGGCCCAAGTTACCGTGATGTCGCCACAAAATATAAAGGCGATGCCAAAGCAATTGAATATCTTTCTAACAAAGTAATTGCTGGTGGTGGAGGCGTTTGGGGCGACCACCGAATGGCAGCTCACCCACAAATTTCACAAGCGGAGGCAAATATCATCGTTGAATATATTTTGAATATCAACGAACCAAAAACGGCTAAGTCATTACCAACAAAAGGTAATTATGACACCAAAATACCTACGGGACAAAAAGAGAATGGTTCGTACATTTTGCGTGCAGCCTATAAAGATAAAGGTACGAAGGTGATGAAATCTTTGGCAACAGAAGATTTAATCGTATTGAGAAATGCCAAATTGAACCCTGAAATTTCGGATAAATCAAAAGGAACTCAATTGACAATTACGCCAATGCGTTCATTCTCGATGGTGGGAAACAATGCTTATCTTGCTTACAACAATGTGGATTTAACCGATATTAATGAAGTTGAAATAACAGGACAAGCCCAAACCAGAGTAGGAGCATCGGGCGGAGTTGTTGAGGTAAGATTAGATTCACCAACAGGAAAAGTCATTGGAACAAGTGAGAAAATCGAACCACAAGAAGTACGATTTGGTCCACCACCTGCTGCTCCAGCGGGAAGTGCTGCACCAGCAGCACCACAACGCAGACCACCGAGCAAATTCAAAATTGCCGTTCCTGCTAATTCAGGGCAACACGATGTCTATTTTCTATTTAAGAATGAAAATGCTAAAGATACTCAAATAATTATGTCGGTTTCAGCCATCGAATTTAAAAGTAATGATACAAAATAGAGTCGTTGTACTTACTCAACAAAAAAAACTATCTTAATCAAAACATAATA
>JAAFIU010000031.1 GCA_013298805.1 Cytophagales bacterium
AGTAAATTATTAATCACCACGGGCTTAACCACAATATCGCTAAGCCCTTCTCTTGTGGCAGTGAGCTTTACTTGGAACTCCTTATTAGCTTTGAAATCGTGCGTAAAACTGGTTTTATCATCTCTGGTTGTCCCATCTCCCATGCTCCAAGAAAAACTATCCGCATTCGTTGAAGTATTGGTAAAAGTAACCCTACCACTTGGACTAATCGTATAGATGAAATCTGCCTTTACCTGAGGTTTTACCTCAGCTTTTTGGCAAGAACACATGAGGAAAAGAACGAATAATGAAGATAATTTTAAAATTTGCTGTTTCATTTTTTAAGTGTCTGATTGTTAATTAGATATGTTTTTTTATTTGACAAATGAGACGATAAAATCGTCATAGATATGAATCCTTTTCATGAATTTTCTTGAATGTATTGTTGAATATATCGGTATATGAGCCTCATACACAGCAAGATATAGCCTATCATCAAAGTCAATAGGAAAATACTTTCCCCAATACTACTCGCCAAACTGCTTGAATAACCCAACATAATTCCTATCAAGGCAATGAATATAAGCCAAAATCCTTCGTGGTTATATTGTTGAATTTTTAGAATAAGGTTGTCAATTCGTTGCATAGCTTAATTAAAAAAATGGTGAAATTGAATGATTTTTGGGGTTAAGATTTACCAAATAAGCAAGTGCCTACTCGGTAAAATCTTTTTGTTTAATTGTAAAACTTTGCCCCTTTGGTTCTATCTCATAATGTACCAGCTTATGAGTTAAGGAGTGTGGGTCGAGCACCTCCCCCTTCGGACTTAGAACAGCCCGTAGATAAATCAAATTATCATAATTTTTAACCTTGAAAAGATTGTGTTTCTAACTTACTGGTTACTATTTTTTTGCTTCGGGCGATGTTTAAAGCAGCGTTATAATCGGCTAAAATCTTTTTTCCAAAGCCTTCACATTTAGGATTTTTGCAAATAAAAGTTGTCTGGTCTATTCTCTGCTTGGGTTCGTGGTTGCCACAATTTGCACATTGGGTACTGGTGTGATAAGCATCCACGTGCAAAATCTTAATTCCCGCTCGTTCTGCTTTGTATTTTATCATAGTTTGCAACTCATAAAATGACCAATTCCTCAACTTTGGCTTGTTTCTATCTACTTGCCCA
Source organism: Cytophagales bacterium (assembly GCA_013298805.1). Taxonomy (GTDB): domain Bacteria; phylum Bacteroidota; class Bacteroidia; order Cytophagales; family Spirosomataceae; genus Arcicella. The sequence continues at coordinate 1,160 of JAAFIU010000031.1, forward strand.
ATGCCCGTTAAAAACTCTAATTTGATTGTTCCTGCTCCATTTTTTTCTGCAAACTCAACGACTTTTTTACTGATGTTGTGATTGTAAGTTTTGACAAAATTCCTCTCACATTCCTTTATTTTATCCAGAACTTTCAACTTTTTGTTCTTCCCCTTTCCGCCTTGTGTCAGTGTCATGGACTTATTTAAGCGTTTTCTCCGTGCTTGCATTTGGAGTCGAACACGTAAAAAATCGTTGCTATTGCCTAACGCCACTCGACCTTTCCCTACCGACAAAGCACAATAGGCTGGAATCGTAATTCCTAAATCGACTCCCACGACAATATCGGGATTTAGTCCTTTTGGATTTTTATTGGGAATATCCACCGATAAAAGCAAGAAAACTTTGTCATCTTTTATCTGAATTGACGAAATACCAGCTTTGTATTCTCCACTCAATATTTTTAAAACAATTTCCTGATTTCTACTATCGTCTTTTCCAAAATGTAGATAGAAATTAATTCCGAATAACCATTTAAGCAAAAACCGATTTCGTTCATCAATGCTAATTTTTAGTGCATCAACGGTGAATGGAATAGGAATATCTTTCCGATAAGTCCTAAGCGTTATAAGTCCATTTTTAACTGCTAATAAATCTCTTTTAAAATCCGTAAAAATTCGATAGTTAAGTGCCGCTCTAATTCTCGGGGGAATGTCAGGGTACAATTGCTTAATTACATCATAGCTACTGTGTTGAATACCAATATCAAATTCTTTTTTGAAATGTTCGTATCTCGCTTCATTAATTCTCTCCTTAACAATTTTGTCTCTCGTTAGCACGTACAAAATTTCTTTTTTTTCTTCCAGCGATGTTGTTTTTTGAGCGAATTGCTTTTTGAGCGATTTCATCTCTTCATCAATAAACTTATAATCAGAAACGTGTTGTCTGAATAAATAGACCTCATTGAAAAACTGACTGTTTACTATTTCATTCGATGCTTGAAAAACGCTGTAATTGAGTTTCCTAAGAATTTTCCAGATTTCATTCTGAGATTCTCTATTTTTTATGGTAAAATCAAGCTGGATTTTGCGATTGATAATCATTTTCTTTCGAGTTAATGCGAAGGAAAAGACAATTCAAGAAGGAATAATTAGGGATTAATATTGGGATGGACTGGAATCGAAGTGAATGAATTGGACACAAAAAAGCGTGAACGCTACTTATCACTTGGTATTTTGAGGCTCGGCAAAGCCCTTTAGACACAAGAGTAGTAACGCCACGCTTTGAACGTGGCGTTTAACCTTACTCCCTGTCTAAATGAGAAATTTTGCCGATTTCAAAATACAGGTACTTTCAGTTTAAACGCAATATATTTTATTAATTAATACTTTTCTTTTTTTATCGTTTATATTCTCCGCAATGTTAGTAAGTAATTTTATATGTTCAAATTTTTTATCAGAATTTCTTAGATATTTTACCATAAATCGTCCAAAATATACTCTAATCACTTTTTATTATACAAACTCTTGATTAGAGAAAATTAGAGATAAAGCCAACGGCAAAATATTATCCTATTGTATTTTTGTATTCACTTTTTATGAGATAAAATTGATTGGTAGATTTCATTCAAATCCTTGACTACCGAAGTAATTTCGCTCACTAAAATTTCACAATTCTGATATTTTTCTTTCTCAGAAATAATCTTATTAAATTTTTCAAGAATTATTCCAATCTTGAAATAATACAGTTCTTTTTGTTGAAACTCTAAGACCTTTCTATGGCTACTGTCAAGGATTTCTCTAATCTTTTGAGTATCTTCTTTAAATAGTCTTTCTTGGGTAAAAGTGATGTTGTTTCTTGAAGCAACCATTTTGAACTGATTACCTAAAAGGGCTATTTCTTTTAGCATATTTAGTTCCTCTTCGGGCAAATCACGAATACCATAACGAACCAAATTCTCATCAAGAATTTTAGCTCTTGCAAAATCCGTTTGATTTAGATATGGTGCAAACCGACTGTTTAACTCTTGAAGTTTTTGTATTTGCTTCTCATCCATCATACATTTTACAAGGTGAGTTTTTTTATCTTGAATTGACAGCTTTGGTCGTCCATTTTTCTTTATTTTAGAATAATTTTCGTTGTCCATTTCTATATTTTTTGATACTTGGTTTAACATGAGCTATGGCGAATGTACTCTACCTTTAGGAGCAAGGGGTTACAGGAAATCAAGACGATAGTTTTGAATACCTGAAAACATACCTTGCCATTTTAAAAGACCTCATTATTATTCAAAGTTGAAAAGGGTCGAAAAAAGCCTACTTGGTTTCAATCAGTTTGAAAATAGTCGAATCCGTTAGAAAATAGACTATTCAGCCTTTGAAATTGGAACTGTTATTGATTTTACAACAGGGGAATAAAAATAGTGCTTCCCAACTTTTGCGTTTTTCAAGGTAATTGCAGGTTTCAAAACGATATATTTATTACCTAAATCATCAGTTTGAATATCAGATTTTTCAAGTAATTGTTCAATCTCATCTGAATATTTATAGTGCTTGAATTCCTGTCCAAAATCAAAAAAAACGTAACCTGCCCAAAGTAATATTCCTGCGAAAACTGTCATGGCAAAAGTTGGTACAAAATAGAGCCAAAACGCCTGAGACTTAGTAGTGAGTTGTATAGGCTTAATCTGTTTTTGAATTTCCTTTGCCGCCTCTGTTGTTGCATTCAAACTCTCAACTACTTTCGCAAAATTATCTTGGATGGTGTCCACCAAAACGATACTAAAATCGTCCGCTTGATAGTTGTGTCTAACCAGCAATTCAGCTTTTATTTTGTTAAGTTCCTCTTGACTAATTTTCGATTTCATCTTTGAAATTTTCGGTTAATTCTTTCTTCAATTTCAGTCTCGCTCCTGTTTGATAATCACTATCACTTAAAGAATATCCTTTTCTTACTCCGTCCAAGATTTGGCTTCCCAAATTTGAACTTGGGTCAAAGTCTCCAAATTGCCTCAGTGGCAATCCCATCTTTTTACAATTCTCCGCCAATTCATCAGCTAAGTTTTGAAAGTTATTTCCGAACGTAGTAATGCTCTTGAAAATCGTTACATCAAAATCACCATTCAAGGGTTTTAAGATTTTCTTCATATAGTCTATTGAAGATTTATAAGCACCACCGCCACCGATTACGACATAAAAGTTAGCTTTAAAACCCAATTCATCCATAAATTCTTTTATAGGCAAATCACGCTCAATTAAGGCTGGAAGTTGCTCCGATTCGGGAGCTCCAAAGTCAAAGTAGATATTATGGAATGGAACATCAACAAGGCTTTCAAGATATGTCACCAAATTATCACGTACTAACACCTCTTTTGAGTTCAAGAGTGAGAGTGTTTCAGTTCGATTCTCGCCCAAAAATTTGAGTTGTCGGGTAGATGTTTGCGTGGAGCTGTCCACGTCCACAAACAAGGACTGGACATCATTTTCTTTTGAAAGCCCTAATAAATACGTGAGCATACTTTTTCCTACGCCACCTTTACTTTGCACTATAAAATGTAATTGTTTCATTATTTTGAGAATTTTGATTTTGAGTTATTAGAATTATTTATTTCATCTGGGTCAGTCCAATCAATATCACTGTGTGATGTATTTGATTTTGGACTATTAGAAATCTTAGGCTTATCTTTCGCTGCAATATTGGATTTTACTTTATCCATAAAATAGAATCTACAATACTTTATGTCAGATTCAGATACGAGATTATCAACCTGTATTTCTTTGTTGATGGTATCGGCAATGAACGTCAAAGAAGCTGGTAATTTGATTGTGTTATCAAAAAGCTCCCACAAGGCACGTTTGCGTTTCTTGTCTTTCTTGCGATACATTTCTATCAAAAAATCTATGTTCATTTTTCAAATGTTTTAGTGACAAAATTTTGATACAAATTCCTTTCAAGACTTTTAAAAGCCAAGGACAAAATATTAAAAACGAATCTTATTTTCTTTGAGAAGTTTATCTTTTCTTGCCTCAGACAATGGAATAATTTTTACCTCTCTATTATCTCTATTTTCGACATAGCTATTAAACCAGTAGCTTGATAAGGAAGCAACTGCCTCTGAAAAAGAAAAATAAATTTTTGCCTTATATGTGTTTTCACAGAAGGACTTGCCTTCCCAAATCGGGGTTTCTCTATGAGTTGATTTGATTATAAAATACATTTGATTTTTGTTTTTACCCTTGTGTGGCGTGCCACAGCACAAAAAGTGCCACACGGCTTGTAACTTATTGACATTCAATATTTTACATTTATTATTTTGTGGCAAATCTGTGGCACTACTGCCACAAATGCCACAATGCCACACTTTTGCCACAGATTTGCCACAGAATTTATATAGCTAAGTCCTTAATTAATAGAGAGTTATATAAGTATTTCTCTTCTTGTGGCATTGTGGCACTATTTTTCAATTTTTCAAGAGGTGTTTCTTTTTACGGCAAAGTCTATACCGAAAGACTCTTGAATTAGTAAATAATTGATTTTGAAGGAATTACGTGCATAATCTGTTTTATTCCGTTCTTCTTCATGGGTAAATCTTTGCTTTTTGAAGAATAAATTTCTTGTCTCATCATTTTGTGTATCAATTCCTACCAGTGTTAAAATCTCGTCCTGTAAAACTTGAATACTTGGAGGTAGTATTTCAAAACGATTTTGTCGTTTAAATTCAACCGCATATTTTTGATACAATCGTTGAAGGTTCATACAGATTTCCTTATGTTCAAATTTGTAATGTACTCCTTCGATGATTTGTCCCCTGTCGAACATTTCTTGGATAATATCAAAGAATTCCTGTAAGGAGGATTTCTCTTGAACCAATCTCTCAGATGTCAAAATAGAACTCACACTTCTTTGAATAAACTCCTCTAATAATGCTTTTTCTCCTACTGATTCACACATCGTAATTTTTTCATTCAGCGATAAAATGAACGGTACAGTAAGAATCTGAGCTACATTGTAGAAATATCGTGGGTTGCCAATTTTCTGTTTAGAAAAATGATTTTCTAAACCCGTTTTTAGCAAATGATAAGTTTTCTTAAAATTTCTTTTTATCAAATCTCGATATTGCCATATTTCACGAATGATATTGGTTATCCCTTGCTCTTGCATTATCAATAATTCTCGATAGGCTCGTTTTTGCTCTTCGGAGCGATTCCGATTATTATTAACCAGCACTATTAACCTACTGAAGAAAGGCTCATCATTGGGTAGTGCTGGTAAAAAGTTACTTGCAAAGCCTATTGTACACTTAGGCACTAAATCAGTAGTATCTAAGTAGTTTTTAGAAGACATATTCATCTTAGAATAGGCTTTATTGTCATAACTGGCTTGGAATAAGGAGGTTAAAGGATGATTTGGGATATACTCATCGCCAAATTGATAACCGTTGAATCGCTGTTCTATTTTAGCGACAAAAGCCGCTTCTGTATTTTTACCCTTCAAGTTAATTCCCATTGATTTTCCATCAGACCCAAAAACATAATTCATGTGGTTGAAGAGCGTACTCTTAGCCGTCCCTGCAATCCCGTAGATATACAGCATGGGAGAGAATCCATTTTCTTTGATTCCAATATCACGGAACAATGAGAATAATAAAAATGATGCCGATAGAAACGTCATTTCTTCACGCTGGGCAGTGGCAAAACATTTGTACCATGTATTGAACGTAAGCGTGTTATCAATAAAAGTAAACGGAGAGTCTTGCCCACGATTTACTTGGGGCATTGAAAAATGCTTATCTTGGTACTTGATGATACCAAATTTATCTGGACGTAATGTTTGACCTTCTTTTGAAATGGCACAATTGGCAAAAAAATATAATTCGCTCTCAAGGTGTAAGCCATAGCGGAGTACCTTAGTTGCATTGGCGAACTCCGTACAAGTAAATAAAAATGTCCTCAGTTTTTGGAGTTGTTGATAGTTTATGCTCATGGACAGTCTTTTTGCTCCAAAGAGCTTCTCCAAGCTCTTCGGCTCGAAGAACTCATCATGGCTTACTTCTAAATAAATAGGCACTCCATCAGGCAATCTAACCTCTAAAATCCATGTGTGGCTATCATTCTCATCTGTTGTCTGATACTGAATAAAAAGTAAGAATCCTTCCGCAACAATCTGCTTTGATTTACCTGTTAAGATGGATATTTGATAATCTTGCAAATCATAGACAACGCTTCCATTTGAAAGGGTATCATCGTTTTTTTGCAAAACATTATTAGCTTGTGCAAAAATACTTTTAGTAACCGTCAGTCCACACTCTTTTGCACGACTGAAAAAGAATGCAGGATTTTCAAATCGGTTGGATTTAAGGCAGTTATCAAACTGCAAGTCAGTTTTTTTGGGATTATATTCTGGATGAAATTGGCTTACACTATGGAATAATTCTCTTCCCTCTTCCTTGAATATAGCCAAAGCAAAACCTAAATTCAGCCAAGTTTGATAGTCACCAGTAATGTCGCTTTGAGCCTTTAAAATCCTTTCAACTACCTTTTTTGCCCTTAAAAGTTCTGAATTATTTACTTCTTTTCCCTCTTTGTAGGTTTTAAAATTTTTCGACTTTTCTTCCTTTATTTCAAATATTTTAGCATCAGGATTATAGTAAACATTAGGGTCGTAACTGACGAAACAAGCTCTACAAACATCTGTCCCAGACTTATCTGCCTCAATGCCTGTAATCTTCTTGAAATAAGCGTTTAGAGCATTCCACGCTACTTTATTATCTGTTGTATTGATACCAATAATCAACTTTATACCCTTACCAGAAGGACTGATAAATGCCAATTTTACGAAAGAATCTTTTAACTCTTTGGTATATACGTTTTTCTTGAATTTTTCAAGGTTTTCTATATCATCATAGTCTAAACAAATCAGACCGCTGTGAGAAATTAATCCCTCTGCTTTTCTTTGTTCAAAAACGCCTGAGAAGGTAATGTAGTCAAGCCTTTTTTTCTGAGCATTAACGATTGCTTTATCATCCGAGCTACGTATGGCTAATACATCAAGCTTATATTTATCGGACTTTATGAGATTACAAACATCCTCAATCGTTAATGAAGACGTTGGTTTCAAGGAGGATATACCACCCTCATAGAAGTTGAACTGATTATTTGACATCTACCAGATTTTTTAGGTAAGGCAATAGGAAATCCGTAAATCTGGTTATATTTGCACCAGATTTTATATTTGCTTACTTAGGAATTTGCAAAAAGAATTAGAACGTCAAGATGCTCGAACATCTTGACGTTTTTTTATTTTATGCTTGGGTCATTAAAATACCTATTTATTTCACTAAAAGGTATATAAATTTTACGACTTTTCTTAAGGGATTTAATCTGATTATTTTTTCGTAAATCATCAAATCTGGTACGGCATATTTTAGTAGCAGCCATGAATTCCTCGGAAGTGATGTACGAATTCTTATCGTCTGCGTTGCTACGAGATTCTATAATCCTTGTTATTTCTTCCATGAATTTTTTGAAAAACGTTTCAATGATACCGTTGAACTGCTCTAATGGTATCATTACCACGGGAATGTTGGGAGTTTGATTCATGTTGATTCTTGTTTATTACTGTTTGTTGATGCAAAGATATACAAAAAACTCACCAAAGGTGAGTTTTTTGTATAAAAAAATTATCTAAACCCTCTTAAAATTACATTTTTTCTCTCAATCATCTGATTATCAATATGTTTAACTAATTCAATTAACCAAATTTTAGACTCATTTGAGCAATCATAAAGCATTTTTTCTAAATAATCAATAAGATGTTTTGAATGATTTTTGACTATCCATACAGGAAGCGTTATTCCATTAGCACAAGATAACTTATCGGAGAAACAAACATATTCCTGTATAACATTAATTACCTTGTTGGAAAAAAGGCAATAATCTAAAAAAGATTTAATATGGAAATCATCATGCTTACTTCCTAAATCATTTATTATTTTGATTATTCCCAGACTCAAAACATCCAACTTAGTATCTACTGACAGAATCTTAGGAAAACTTGGATAAAGTTCATAGAACTTATCAATAAGTTGCAGATTTAGTGCTTCTTCAAAAAGAGGAAAAGAAAATATTATGCTATTTTTATATTCAGAGCCAAACTTAGACATATTAAAACTGTCTTCGTCCTGTTGTCTAATAAGTTCAAATAATGCTTCTGCATGATATTTTTCGTAGAGCAAAGCATTTAATAACTCTTCATTTTCTTTTGGCATTAAAAAAACCTTACTATTGATACTTCTCTGAAATTCATCTGTGAAAACTTTGGCATTCAGACCATAAAAGCCATATCCTTGCAATTCGTTAGTGGATTCATTCGAGAGGTTTTCAAAAAGTAAACTGTCTTTTTGAATAAACTCTTTCCAAAGGCTTTTACATTTATTTGCTCTTGTTCTAAAAATAAATTCAATATACAATTGCAATAATTGACTTTCATTTTCAAGTTTACTTGGAGAATTAGAGACGTAATCCTTCCTTAGAAAGTATTTCATACTCATCTTCTCTTTTTTCTTGAAAGTGCTTAAAATCGTCATAAAACAGTTTCTATAAAATCTTTATTTAAATAATTCGTTCTAAAAATTAACTTCTTGATAATGAGTGATTTATACCTTTCACACCTTCTATAACCTCAATCAAATCAACAGCATAATAGCTTTTTGTACTTTTTTCATCTATATGACCTGCTATTTTTGCTGCAATTGCTGGGCTTACCCCACTTCGAATCAGAAGTTGAAAAAAAGTATGTCTTGCAACTTTATTCGATATTTTTAATGCTATTTCTTCTGGAATTCCAGCCCTCTTAGCTATCTTTTTGAGTTTATCGTTGTACTTCTGTCCAGTAATAAAATTCGTGTAATCAAATAAAATTTCTTCGCCTTCTTTTATGTTTCGATACTTTTCAATAATTCTGTCATTTATTGGGAAGAGGAAAATTGGAACAATGGCAATTTGTTTATTTTTATATCTTTCTGAAACAATCATATTTCCTTCATTAGGTTGAAAAGTAATGTCTCTCTTTTTCAAAATCTGTAAATCATTGTAATAATATCCTGTATGAATTTGAAATAAGAATAAATCTCTATCACGCTCCATTTCCACTTCTTTTTCAGTAAATTTCAATGCTATCAACTTATCAATGTCTTCTTTTTCAAGAAAAGTTCTAATTGGCTTTTCAACTTTGTAATCCAAATAATCAAAAAGTGAGAAGGTTTTTTCCAAGGTTAGGAACTTATCCACTCTGGCTTGTTTTATGATAACTTTAAATTTATCAAAATAAGACTTAATGGTTGCTCCTTGTAATCCTTTTTCTTTGACTCCTTTGATTTCCTTTTCACTCTGTAAGTACCTTTGAAAATCATATGCCAATTTTGAATCTAAATCACTAAATTTAATTTTTTGACGAAAGTTATTAAGATGAAGTAGAAACGCTTTGTACTTTTCTAAGGTTACAACATCTAACTTTTTAGCTGGATTTTTTATATACTCACTGACATAATCATTAAAGTAATTAGAATCTCCATTTTTTTTTAATTCTTTCAAAAGCCCCCCCAAAGTTAAACTTGTTTCATAATGTCGTTGAACAATCTTATGAATCTTACTCATCACGCTCTCAATCTCCTGATTAATTTCAAATGATAATGGGTGAGTGTTCTTTACATAGTTTTTGTACGTTTGCTTTTTGTTCCAATCGTTTATAGCTATTCGGGGTTCACTGTTAAGACTTACATAACCAGTATCACGTCCTAACGTAACTCGAATGTGAATACTATACAGCCCTGATTTGTTCTTTCTGTTATTCCTATTGATAACAGGTTTCAATGTTGGTAATTTGCTCATAATTGCTTTTTGTTTAAATTAAGCTGCAAAAATGAGTAAAAATATTGGTAAAGCAAGTCGCACGAATCAACAGGAATCAGCACGAAATAGATATGATTGACTATCAAAAAAAATGACTTAAAACGTTGATTTTCAAAGTTTTAAGTCATTTTGATACTTGTTGATACTATTATGTTGCTCCCTCTCCTGGGCTCGAACCAGGGACCCCATGATTAACAGTCATGTGCTCTAACCAGCTGAGCTAAGAAGGATTGTTGTTAATCGTGATGCAAAATTACTACTTTATCACATATACTGCAAGTGATTTTTTGAAAAAAAATAAAAGTATTTCCAAATCATTTGATTATCAGTTTTTTAGGTTTCAAAAAAAATCACTTCATGGGTACATGAACGACCATTTTTGTTTCAAAAAACTCTTCTTCGTAGAAATTTGATAGTTCATAAACTTTCGTTTTTTTTCCAAACTCTTTTATTTCTTCTTTTAAGTCTCCGCCTTTTAGGTACAAAATCCCATTTTGGAGCTTGTTGTAATTATTAATATTGATTTTGCCTTTTACCCAACCGTAAAATGGTAATAAGCGAGTTACTGCTCTGCTCACGATAAAATCATATTCGCCCTCAACTTGCTCTGCTCTTATTTGTTCTGCTTTCACGTTTTCTAAACCTAAAGCTTGAGCCACTTCATTCACTACTTTTATTTTCTTTCCGATGCTATCAATCAAATGAAATTGACAATTAGGGAATAATATTGCTAAAGGAATCCCAGGAAAGCCACCGCCCGTTCCAACATCTAAAATTTCGGTAAAATCTTTGAAATCGACAATTTTAGCAATTGCTAAGGAATGTAGAATATGTTTTTCGTAGAGATTGTCAATATCTGTTCTTGAAATAACATTAATTTGGGCGTTCCAAGTAGCATATAACTCGCCTAATTGGGCAAACTGTTGCTTCTGTTTATCAGAAAGCTGCGGAAAATATTTTTCTATAATTTTTGAATCGTTCATCTTTAATTGAGTGATTTGGTGGTGGAAGTAGGGTGATGGAGCGATTTTGTGGCTGTGTGGTTAAATAAAATTCACTCAGTCACAAAATCACTCAGTCACCCTACTTCCATCTCATTTTTTGTCTTCTTGGGATTGCGTTATTGATACCCATTACCAGAAAATATAATGCAAAGATACCATCCCAAAAAGGAAAAGCGAATACATCAAGGGTATTATCAAATGTTTTATTTGCTTTTGAAAAAACTACCCACTGACTAATTAATCTGAGCAGAAAAACGCATAATATCCAGAATACAAGAGGGTTATGTATCAGCAAAGGTGCTAATATTAAAAAAGAAAGCCACGATAAAATTTGCGTAGATGCCAAACCTCCCAACAATGCTTTATTTCTGAATTGATAATATTTCCCAACGGATAGATGTCTCCTCTTTTGGCGATACCATGCTCCCCAAGTAATTTTTGGAAAGGAATACATAAAGGTATCGGGATTTAAGCATACGGCTGTATTCTTTTCATTAGCAACATCATTCATAAATAAATCGTCGTCCCCTCCCAAAATATTGGTGTGTTTGGCAAAACCTTTATTTTGAAGAAATAAGGATTTTCTATACATCAAATTTCTTCCAACTCCCATGTAAGGTACGCCAGTTATGGCAAATGAAAAATACTGAATGGCCGTAATAAAGGTCTCGTATCTTATTAATTTATTAAGGAATCCAGTCTCTTTAAAATAGGGGGAAAAACCCAATACAATTTCTTTATCTGGCGACAAACATTCTGCCATTCCCGCTATCCAATGGTTACTTTGCGGACGACAATCGGCATCTGTCAAAAGAATAGTTTCGTACTTAGCTGATTTTATGCCTAAGGTTAAAGCATATTTTTTCGATGATAAATGTTCTGGGGTTTGTACTATTCTAATAAACCTAATTTTTTGAAATTCAGCACATTCGGTCAATAAATAATCAAATGTTTTATCCCACGAGCGGTCATCAACAATAATTACCTCAAAAGTTGGATATTCTTGAGCATTTAAAAGGGGCAATAATTCTTTAAGGTTAGCTAATTCGTTCCAAGCACAAACTATTACGGATACTCCTTGGGCTTTTCCAATTGAAATTACTGGAGAATCATGCCGAATAACTTTAGCAAAAACAAAAAGTATAAAATATAACTGAAATGCAACAGATATAATAAATATGCTGAATAAAAATGGTATCAAAGCCGTCAATATCAATGAGTTAGTAAAATCGGAGTGCAAAGATAGCTGTTTACTGATTAGAGATTGGAGATTAGAGGGTAGTTTTTATGAATATGTTGTAATTTTGTGGGGAAAACAATGAACTTTTAGTGATAAGTTATGAGTGACGAACGATGAGTATTGAACTGGTAAGAAATATATTTTCTTGAAGTAATAGACATTATTTTTGCAAAACTCATCACTCATAGCTCATAATTCATAACTCAAATCTGAAACATGACTTTCGATATACAAACTACCGACCCTAATTCAAAAGCAAGAGCAGGAGTCATCACTACCGACCACGGACAAATTCAAACGCCTATTTTTATGCCTGTTGGTACGGCAGGTTCAGTAAAGGCTGTTCATCAAAGAGAACTTAAAGAAGATATTAACGCCCAGATTATTTTAGGGAATACCTACCATTTATACCTTCGTCCAGGTTTAGATATTATTGAAAAAGCAGGCGGCTTACATAAATTCAATGGTTGGGATAGACCAATCTTAACCGATTCAGGAGGTTATCAAGTTTATTCATTGGCGGGCACTGGACGAAAGATTAAAGAAGAAGGTGTTACTTTCAAATCTCATATTGATGGATCTACCCACTTTTTTACTCCCGAAGGTGTGATGGATATTCAGCGAATAATTGGGGCGGATATAATGATGGCGTTTGACGAATGTACGCCTTACCCTTGCGAATATGGTTACGCTCGTGAATCAATGGAAATGACCCACCGTTGGCTAAAACGTTGTTGCGACCATTTTGACAAAACCGAACCCAAATACGGTTATAGTCAAACACTTTTCCCTATCGTACAAGGGAGTGTTTATAAAGATTTACGAGTAAAATCTGCCGAAGTAATCGCCAGTTTTGAGAGAGAAGGCAATGCTATCGGAGGTTTATCCGTTGGGGAACCTGCCGAAATAATGTATGAAATGACAGATATGGTAACAGATATTTTACCGAAAGATAAACCTCGTTATTTGATGGGTGTAGGTACGCCTGCAAATATTTTGGAAGGAATTGCCTTAGGTATTGATATGTTTGACTGTGTGATGCCAACCCGTAATGCTCGAAACGGAATGCTATTCACCACAGAAGGGACAATTAATATGAAAAATGAAAAATGGAAAGACGACTTTTCATTAATTGACTCTGGATTAGACTGTTACGTTAGCAATTTCTATACAAAAGCTTATGTAAGGCACCTCCTCAAAGCTGACGAAATGCTCGGAGCAATGATTTGTAGTGTTCATAACTTAACTTTTTATCTATGGTTAGTTGGACAAGCAAGAGAACAAATTATGGCAGGAACTTTCAAGGCTTGGAAAGATAAAATGGTTGTTAAACTAATGCAACGCCTATAACCGTTTGATAACTCAATATTGTATAAAACCAAGATTTATACCTACTTTTGCATATAATTTTAATAAACTTAATCATTCAGAAAATTAACCCTGAAAATGACTCGTTTCCAAAAAAATACTTCTAAGATATTCTTATCTTTTCCAACATTAACACTCCTCCTATTATTGTCATTTATCACAATAAATTCTTTTGCACAAAAGACTAAAGTTGAAGACTTAACAGATGAACAAGTCTCTGCTTTTTTACAAAAAGCAAAAGATAGCGGAATGAGTGAAACTCAAATAGAAAAAGCCGCAATCATGCAAGGATATTCTCCTGCTGATGTTGCCAAAATGCGTGAACGACTTAACACTATTTTGGTAAATAAAGGAAAAGTTACGAATGAGTCCGACATTAGTATTGCTCGCAGAGCCACTAAAACGAAGGCTTATTCTAAAGATAGCACCTTAACCGACAGTTCAAAAACAGATTCGACAAAGAAAATCATTAAGCCAAAAATTTTCGGTATGGCAATGTTTGCTTCTGGAAGTTTATCTTTTGAACCAGATTTAAGAATGGCGACCCCCAGAAATTATCAATTAGGTCCTGACGATGAATTAAATATTGATATTTTCGGAAATGCCTTAGATAATTATAAAGTGAAAGTTAGCCCAGAAGGAACAATCAGAATCCTCAACCTAAGTCCTATTTATGTCAATGGACTAACCATTGAATCCGCTTCTGAACGAATAGTTGGAAGGCTCCGTCAGCTTTATCAAGGTATTAATATGCCAGGAAGTGGCGTTTCAGCACAGATTACTTTGGGTAATATAAGAAGCATTAAAGTAACCATCACGGGTGAAGTCGTAAAACCAGGTTCATATACTGTTTCTTCTTTAGCAACCGTATTTAATGCACTATATGCTGCTGGGGGACCTTCGGAAAATGGTTCTTTCCGAAATATTAGAGTTATTAGAGATAATAAAGTTGTAAGAATCTTAGATTTATATGATTTCCTTTTACGGGCTGACCAAAAAGATAATATTCGTCTTCAAGACCAAGATGTAATAAGAATTGCCGACTATGAAACCCGTGTGGAGGTCGCAGGAGAAGTTAAACGTCCAATGATTTTTGAAGTTGAAAAGACCGAAACCTTAAAAGATGTTTTACGTTTTGCAGGAGGTTTTACCGACAAAGCCTATACCTACACCATTGGACTGAGAAGAAATACAGCGAAAGAGCTGAAATTACTTAATATTACTCAGGACGAAGTTTCCTCCTTTATTCCACAAAGAGGAGATAAATATACCATTGGAGAGATTTTAGAGCGTTTTGAAAATAGAGTGCAGATTCAAGGAGCTGTTTTTAGAGGTGGCGAATATGCTTTAGAGTCAGGGCTAAGTACCGTAAAAGAACTTATTAAAAAAGCAGAAGGACTCAAAGAAGATGCCTTTATGAATCGTGCAACGATAAACCGTCAGAAAGGTGATAATGACCCCCTTATAATTGCATTTGATTTAGATAAGTTAATGAAAGGTGAAATTGATGATATTCCCTTGAAAAGAGAAGATATTGTTATCATTAAAAGTATCAAAAATTTAAGAGAAAAAAGACTTATCTATATTACAGGAGAAGTTAATAAAGTAGGAAAATTTGACTACGTAGATGGGCTTACAATTGCCGATGTTGTTATGTTAGCCAATGGTTTTACAGATGGAGCAAGCAATGCAAAAATTGAGTTAGCTCGAAGAGTAAAGGATGATACATTGGGCTTAGAAGCCAATCAGAATGTTATTATAAAGACATTTGAAGTAGATAAAAACCTAAAAATTAGTATTTCAGACGCACAAACACTCATTCAGCCTTTTGATAGAATTTATGTGCGTAAATCACCAAGATATGAAGACCAAAAAACGGTCGTTATTGAAGGTGAAGTAAAATTTCCAGGGGCATTTACCATTAAAGATAAAGCACAAAGAATAACTGAGTTAATTAACTTGGCAGGAGGCTTGAAAAACAGTGCATTTCCTAAGGGAGCAAGTTTTAGTAGAGATACCACCAAAATTGCCATTGATTTGTCCGTTATTTTGAAAAACCCTAATGCAAAAGAAAACTTACTATTATTGAAAGGTGACCGTCTTTTTATTCCGAGAGAATTAGAAACTGTGAAACTTACAGGTGAATTATTGAACCCCGTTGCGGTTGCCTTTCGCCCAAATTTAAGAACTAAAGATTATATTTCACAAGCAGGCGGGTTTACAGAAAAAGCGTCCAAACGACGAGTTTATGTAAAATACGCCAATGGTTTTTCTGATAGAACAAAGTCTTTCTTGTTTTTTACGACTTATCCAAAGGTTGAACAAGGTTCTGAGATTATCGTTCCCGCTGTTGCCGATGATAATAACAATAAATTAACAACTGCAGAGAAAGTAGCCATTTTAGGAGCGGTATCTTCTATTTCTTTAATCGCTATCAATATTATTAATGCCTTAAAATAATTATTAATACATTGGAAACGAATCAATTACAAAATAATGACGCTGAAATGACCATTGATATTAGTAAAATGTTCAAGGTCATTTCAAGGAAAAAATGGACAATTTTAATTGTTACCATCATATCTGCATTACTCGGAATATTTATCGCCATAAACATTCCAAATGAGTACGCCTCGCAAGTGCAAATTCTGCCAGAATTAGAATCAAAAGATGCTGCTGGCGGACTTAGTAAATTCAAATCTTTGGCGGGTTTAGCAGGAGTTGATTTGGGAAGTTTAAGCTCCACAGAAGCTGTACGTCCAGATTTATACCCTAATATTCTTCAAAGCACACCTTTCTTAATGGATGTGCTGAATATGAAAGTATTTGTGGCTAAATACAAACGCTCAATGACGATGTCTGCTTTTTTAGAAGAAAATAGAAAACAAGAGTTAACAACAAAAATCTTTGGGGAATCGAATGAAAAGGACAAAGATATGCCAGTGATAAACCCTAAAAATATCCCATTTGAAACCATACACCTTGATAAAAAACAAGATGAACTCATTAAAGATTTACAAAAGCGTGTTGGGGCTACTTTAGATAAAAAAACAGGGGTAATCAATATTTCTGCAAAAATGCAAGACCCCGTAATTGCGGCTACAATTGTTCGTTATTCTCAGGATTATTTGACCGAATATGTGGTAAAATATCGTACCGAGAAAACGCTTAAAGACATTAAATTCTTAGAAGAACGCTCAAACGAAGCAAAAAGACGATACGATAATGCCTTGTACTCATATTCAAGTTATCAAGACCGCAACAAAGGTTTATTCTTGAATATTGCCAAAGACGAAGGCAAAAAAATGCAATATGAAGTAGATTTATCGTATAATCTTTATTCAGAACTTGCCAAACAATTAGAAGAAGCTAAAATCAAAGTTCACCGTGAAACACCCATTTTCAAAGTGCTTGAACCTGCTCAAATTCCAGTAAAAAAGAGCGAACCAAAGCGTTCTGTAATGGTTTTAGGATTTGCTTTCTTGGGCTTAATTTTAAGTGTCATTTTTGTATTAGCAAGAAATTATAAAGAGTTAGGCTTTTTTGGCTAATTGAAAAATATCATACAAAATATTGGAGCCAACCTTCTGATTACTATACTCGGATTGGTTGGCTCTATTATTTTGGCTCGTTGGTTAGGTCCAAGTCAGCGAGGAGTATTTGCCGCCATTATTCTCATTCCATCTACTTTACAGTATTTTGTCAATTTGGGGCTTTCATCGGCAACCGTTTATTTTTCTGCCCAAGCCGATATTAATAAACACCATATTTGGAATAGCCTCATCATCATGGCTATTGCCCAAAGTATTATTGGCTTATTATTAGGCTGGGGAATTATTGATTTTTACCTACCCAAATATGCAGAAAACGCCATTCAATTGGGGCATCTATACTTGATGACTATTCCCTTGGGACTTTTTGGAATGTATGCAACTTATATGCTACAAGGTGCATCCTATTTCAAGACTACCAATATCCTAAAATGTATTGTACCAATAGGGTATTGTGTAGGTATCGTTACCTTGAAAATTTGGGGCATTCTTTCTATCACCAACCTTGTATATTTACAATTATTTATTCAATCTTGTTATCTCCTTATTGCCCTTTGGTTTCTTTACCGATTCATTCTTCAACGTTTCTTATTCTATTTTGACCATGCACTTAGTCGAAAAATGCTGAATTATGGCATGAGAGTTTGGTTTGGAGATGTTTCTCAATTAGCAAATTCCAGAATTGACCAGTTTTTGATTGGGGCATTGCTCAATAGTCACGACTTGGGCATTTATACCATAGCCGTAAGTACCGCAGGTTTTACTGGCGTTATTGCTAATGCTGTCAGAACGATTATTGTTCCCACTGTGGCAGGAGAAAATACGTTCTCGAAACAAATGGAAAGCACCGTTCTCTTTTTTAAATCATACTGGATTTTCAGTTTATTATTTCACTTTATATTCGCTTTGAGCATCTCTATTTTAATTCCCCTTGTCTTCGGCAATGAATACTCAGAATCAATAGCACTTTGTCAAATTCTGATTATTGGCAGTCTTTTCATTAATGCTAAAACTGTTTTGGGTGGGGGAATTCAAGGCATGGGATTTCCAGAAATTATCAGTATTGTAGAATTCATTGGAATGATTCTTTCTTTGGTTCTTAGCTATTTCTTAATAAAAACGAATGGGTTAATTGGCGTATCAATGGCTATTTCCTCAGCGTATTTTAGCCAATTTATCGGGCTTATTATTTTTGCTGATAAAAAAGAAATTTCTTACAAAAATCTTTTATTTCCTTCTAAAAAAGAAATAAATTATTATCTTAGATTTTTAAAAACATTATTCTACGGATAAAATGAAAAATTTACTGTTAGCTCGTCCTGACCATTCTATTAATTTATATAATTATTTGAGTCAAGAGCCTGACCTTGATATACAATTTCATACTTTTGGAGTATTCAAAAAAGATTCGTTATTGAGCAAATGGAAACCTTATGTAAAAACGGTGGACTCGAACGTTGATATTTCTTATCAGTTTACTTTGCTGCACAGACTGTTGAATTTCTTACAAAAACGCCTTCCATTTGATTATTACAAAACAGAAAATAAAATATCCGACCATTTTTTTCAACAAATTCTCCGTAAACAAAGTCCTGATTTAGACATCATTCATTATTGGGCTGTTTACTGTTATAAAGCCATTCAAGACTTTAAGAAGTCAAACCCACAAGTAAAATATCTTGCCGATGTATATGCTGTTCATCCAGATTATGCTCGTGAACTGCTTGAACCAGAATACGATAATTTCGGAATTTCATTCAAAAAATCGCATTTTTCAAAAGGTCGAGAACGAGATATTGCTTCCCTTGAAAATGTCGAAAATATCGTTGTTCCTTCTGAATATATGGCTAATATTTATCGGCAATATTTACCCCAAACAACAGTTTTTACAGCAAGTTATGGCATTTTAAAATATATGATTACCCATCCTATTAAACAAGAAATCAGGTATTCAAACAAGCCCTTAAAAATCATTTTTACGGGAAAAATCTCTCTTGAAAAAGGCTGCTCTTATCTTTTAGAAGCCATGAAGCAGTTACCTTCCAATGAGTTTCACTTAGATATAATCGGAGACGTTGAACCATCGCAAATAGCTGTTTTTCAACAATATAGCTATTTGTCAAATGTGCGTTTTTTAGGAAAACTACCCAATGCAAAAGTGTTAGCATTGCTTCCTCAATATCATGTTTTTGTGATGCCGAGCCTAACGGATGCCTATTCTTTGGCAGTGTCCGAAGCCCTGTCTCAGAAAATACCTGTTATTGTTACCGAAAATGTTGGCAGTAAGGATGATATTCGCACCTTTCAAGTAGGGGAAATTTGTAAGGTAAAGAGTGCCGAATCTCTTATACAAGCCATTTTAAAACTCCAAAATGAAGAATATCGGCAATTATTAAAGGCTAATATTGATAATTTTATTGCCAATGACAAAGAGAATAACTACGCCTCAAAAATTTTAAAAATATATAAAACACTCAACTCAAACACCTAAAGAATCTTTATTGAAGATTAGTTTGAGTCTTGCTATAATCTAAATTATAAAATCTACTACACAATGAACGAGAGTTTATTTTTTGCTCTAAGCATTGATATATCCGTGCTTTTGGGTTGTTCTTATTTATTATTCCGATTCGCTAAATTATCGGTTTATCATCCTGCTCCAACATATTTAGCCTTTCATGGTTTTGCCTTTTCTGCTCGTCTGGTATTTTTACTTAGTGGTGCAAGCGTATTTTTGGGCGAACAAAATGATTATTTTTCTGCCATCGAAAATCATGAAATTGTCAGGGCTACTTTATTGGCAGACATTGGTTTTATTGCCATGACCATTGCTTGGCTTTCAGAGGCGAATCTACAAAAGAGCATTACGACTACCTCTCCTCAATCAATTATTTTAATTGATGAAACCATTTTGAAAATCGCTATTTGTATCACTATTCCTATTGGTATTTGGGGTATTTTTTCACAGCTTTATATTCCAATATTAGGCAAAGCTCAAATAGATTTTGGCGTTTGGGGCGAGTCATCCTACGTAGCAAACACTCAGAATTGGTTGATTTTAAGCTGTTTGATACTCATTTTTCAATATGGCTTTCGATATTCGTTATTAGCCATTATTGGCATTTGTATTTTTATTCTTGCCTTTCAAGGGCAGCACCGTTATCGTATTTTAACACCTTGTATATTTCTCCTTTTTCTGTACTTATATCGCCAAAAGAAAAAGTGGATTTCATGGCGTTTTACGGTTCTAATTTTGGTAGGCGTAATCATATTCTTACCGATGAAATACGTCGGAAAACTCATTCAACAAGGGGCAAATTTAAGCGACTTAATAGCATTTTCATTGGAATATCGTGAGAGTTTGGGCATTGGAGCAAATGCCGATTTTTCATTTTTGGATATGTATGCCTCAATTCTAACTTTAATAGACCAACACTCTCATTTTTATTACGGTTCAACCTATTTTACCTTGTTATTAGCACCCATTCCCCGACCGTTTTGGGAGGCAAAACCCTCTTTGATGCAATGGATGACCGATATTTCGACCCCAACTCGAAATTTACGTGAATTAGGTGCAATTGCTACTCTCTACGGTGAATCTTACGCTAATTTTGGCTATATAGGCATCGTACTGATTCCTTTTTTATTTGCCAAATATGCTGCACGATGGTATTATAAAATACTTCATACTCATCCAAAATCTATCAATTTATACCTGTATTTGTACTTTATGGCTATTATCATACAGGTTTATCGTGATGGGCTAAATGCCATTTTTATGTTTTTATCGGTCTATAATATGCCTGGTTTTTTTGTCTATATTTTTAGTCGGCTCAAAGGAACACGAGGTTTTATTTATGACAAAAACACAATAAACCCTTGATTTACAACACTTAAAAACGAAAACCATTAAAAAGCAACCTTTACATATCTGGATGAATATACCGAGTCATTATCAAAATGATTTATTCAAGACCCTTGCTTGTCAATACGAAAAGTTTGAAGTTGTGTATGCACATAGCCATAATGATGCTCGAAAAGCACAAGGCTGGAGTTTTGAAAACGCTCAAAATTACCATTCAAAAACCATTGGAATAGACTTGAAAATTTGGCAAATCATTCCCTACATTTTTCAAAATCGGAAAGCTATCCATATTATTAATGGCATTTGGGCAGAGAAAGTTTTTTTCTTGGTCATCATATTATTAAACCTGTTTGGAGCTAATTTTTTAATTTATTCTGAAGCACCAATTCCTAACAAGAAACGAAATTCGTTCACCCTATTTTTGCTCAATTTTTGCATCAAACCTATTTCTAAATTATTGATTTACAGAGCAAAAGGCTTTTTAGCAGTTTCAATTTTTGCTGTGAATTATTTTAAAAACTTGGGCGTAAAAAACGAAAAAATATACCGATTTGGTTATTTTACCAATATTGAAAAAAATATCAAGACATCTCCCAATCAACCCATCATTTCATTCATTTTTGTTGGACAATTGATTGAACGAAAAGGCATATTCACGTTATTAAAATCCATCGAAAAACTCACCAAAACGCATCCATCCATTCACCTCTCAATTATCGGAACGGGAGATTTAGAGCAGTCTTTAAAAGGCTTTGTAGAGGCTGAAAAATTACAGAAATTTGTCACTTTTATGGGTGCCGTTCAGTCTAAGAAAGTGCAGGACTACATTGTAAAAGCTCATTTATTGATACTTCCTTCGGTTTTTGATGGCTGGGGAATTGTTGTCAATGAAGCTTTACAGCATGGCATTCCTGTTGTGGTTTCTGACCAATGTGGAGCAAAAGAATTAATTAGAGATGGACAAAATGGGTTAATTTTCGAGGCAAATAATGTGGATGCACTCACCCATAAATTAGTTGATTTCGTAGAATTATCTCCCGAAGAAAAATCAGTGATGAAACAACAAACTGAAATTACGGGAGCAACGATAAGCATTCCTGTCATCGCTAATTATTTAACCAATTGCCTTGCTCATTCCTTAAATCCAAATAATACAAAACCTACAGCACCTTGGCTTTATGACTAAAAAAAACATTCTATTGATTGGCATAACGCCTCCTCCAATTAACGGACAAACCATTGCCTTTCAGCTACTTAGCAATGAAATGAATTGCGATGTTTTAACATTAAGTGGAAATAGACACGGAAATCTCATTGGTTTTTTGGGTAAAATATGGGTTTATCTTGGACTTTTAGCCAAGCTGATATTTAAAATTATTCGTAAAAAATACGTCGTTTATCATACCATTTCCCAATCAATTGAGGGCTTTATTCGGGATTTTCCAATTGTATTTTTGGTCAGAATTTTGGGTAGTAAAATCGTCTTGCACATTCATGGAGGCAACTATGACAACTTCTATCATACACAAAATCAAATAACTAAATTATTGATTGTTAGAATGTTAATATCTTCTAACGCTATTATTGTTCTCTCCGAAAAGCTAAAAGCAATGCTCGATTTTGCTCCAAGTTTACAATCAAAAATCAAAGTTGTATCTAATGGGTTGCCGTGGAGTTTAGTTCATGAAACACTGATAAACAAAGAATTACCCCTTGATAAAATCAGCCCGATAAAGATTTTATTCTTATCAAACCTCATCGAATCAAAAGGTTATTGGAGTGTTTTGGAAGCCGTTGAAATATTGGTAAATCAATTTGGACAAAATATTCAAGCCGATTTTTGTGGTGAGTTTATCCAATACAACGATGCCATCCGTTTTGAAAATGCCAAAGATGCCCAACAGCATTTTTTTGAATTTACCACAAAATATCATTTGGCGAATCACGTAAAATACCACGGAGTTGTTGATGAAGAAGCCAAAAAAGAATTACTCCAAAATGCCCATTTTTTTATTCTCCCCACTCAATATAAAAACGAAGGACAACCCATTTCAATTATTGAGGCAATGGCTTATGCTTGTGTGGTTTTGACTACCGATTATAGAGGTATTTCGGCCATGATTCAGCCCAATAATTCGGGTATTTTTGTAGCATATAATCAACCAAATTCTATTGTTGAACAGGTAAAAATCTTGCTTGAAAACCCCGAAAAATTCAACAAAATTTCACAGAATGCCCTCCGTAATTTTCAAGAAAATTTTACGAAGGAGAAACATTTACAAAACCTCATCTATGAAATAGAAAGTCAGGCAGAAGATAAAACAGCTATTGAATTTCATTCAGAAACTGCCACTCAATTCCATGAAAAGTACAATTTATCTCCTCAGTTTCAAGAGCGTTATAAAGTCTGGACAAAACTTATTGACCAATATATTCATTCCAATATGAGCGTATTGGATGCTGGCTGTGGTTCGGGCATATTTAGCTACTATTTAGCCTCTAAAAATTGTGTCGTAATTGGGGTTGATGGCTCTGAGGAAATGATTAAAATTTGTCGAAATAATTATGCCCAAATTTCATTTATCCATGATTATTTACCCTTCAAAAATCAAGTCCAATATACTAAACAAGATGCCATAATTTGTTCAAGTGTTTTGGAATATACTTCTGATTATGAGACCATTATCAAACAGTTTTCGACAACACTAAATCCCGCAGGAATACTTATGGTATCTATGCCAAATGATGATTGTTGGTATCGAAAAATTGAAAAATACATCTTCCGATTTACAGGAAAACCCACCTATTATCCTCATTTAAAACAAGTCATGAAAGCCAATGATTTTTCGAGAAAATTAACTGAATATGGTTTTGATTTACTGGAATTACAATACTATCCCAATACCAATTTGCTCACCAAAACTTTAAATCATATAGGATTACATCCAAAATACACGCATACAATGTTTGTTGGGGTGTATAAACTAAGAAGAAACTACTATCAAATTTAGTCTGATGAAACAACTCATTCAAAACCTGAGAACTGGAGAAACAAGTTTGGAAGAAGTGCCTATTCCACAAGTAAAAAAAGGCTGTGTATTAATCAAAACACATCAAAGTTTAGTTTCGTTAGGAACTGAAAGAATGCTCGTGGAGTTTGGAAAGGCTAATTTTCTCGAAAAGGCACGCCAACAACCCGAAAAGGTAAAACAGGTCTTCGAGAAAGTAAAAACCGACGGTTTTCGTCCAACCGTTGAGGCTGTTTTCAGAAAATTGTCAGAGCCTTTACCCTTGGGATATTGCCATGTTGGTGAAATTATAGCCATTGGCGAAGGGGTAAGTGAGTTCAAAATCGGAGATAGAGTGGCATCCAATGGTCATCATGCCGAAGTAGTTTGTATTCCCAAAAATTTGGTCGCAAAAATTCCTGATAATGTTTCAGACCAAGAAGCAACTTTTACGGTGATTGGGGCAATTGCTTTGCAAGGAATCCGTTTAATAAACCCAACTTTTGGCGAAACCGTTGCCGTTATTGGTTTAGGATTAATTGGGCAACTCACCGCCGAATTATTGCAAGCCAATGGTTGTGAGGTGCTTGCTTTTGATATTGACGAAGCAAAAACAGCCATCGCAACCGCCAAAGGGATTAAAGCATTTACGATTTTTGAGGCAATAAATCCTGTAAAAATTGCCCAAGAAATCACCCAAAATATTGGCGTTGATGCCGTTATTATCACCGCCTCAACGTCTTCTGATGAGATTATTTCACAAGCAGCCCAAATGTCTCGCAAGCGTGGGCGTATTGTATTGGTGGGTGTGGTTGGCTTAAATCTTCAACGAACTGATTTTTACGAAAAAGAACTATCATTTCAAGTTTCATGCTCGTATGGGGCGGGGCGTTACGATGATAGTTACGAAAAAAATGGACAGGATTATCCCATAGGTTTTGTGCGTTGGACGGAGAAACGAAATTTTGAAGCCATTTTAAAAGCCATTGCAACGGGACGTTTGAATGTAAAATCGCTTGTATCGGAAGTTATTGATTTTCAAGATTATAAACAAATTTATGGAAATATTGGAAAATCAAAATCTATTGCTTCCATCTTGAAATATTCCGAAAATATCGACATTCTACAATCCTGTATTTCTTTACAAAAACATTCCTTTCAATCTTCTCAAAATGTATTAGCCATTATTGGTACGGGCAATTTTACAAAGGCAATAATTCTGCCCAATTTAACCAAACTCAAAGCCCAAATCAAATACCTTTCTTCTGCTTCGGGCTTATCTGGAACGTTATTAGCAAGAAA
>JAAFIU010000016.1 GCA_013298805.1 Cytophagales bacterium
CCCCAACAAGGCTCTGGTTACGGGTGGATACAATATTGCTAACTCAACCATTTTACTCTGAAAATCTTTGGGAATATTTTTCAAAATAGATAAAAAGCGATTACATAAAAAATCAATATCTGCATCAGGAATCTCTTTTACATAGCGAATTGCATCAAGAATTTGGAGTAGTTGAACATTATCTTTCGTGATTTTATTCTTCTGTTTTATGAAATGGATTCTTAAATAACCTCGTTTAAAGGCAGGTCTAACTTCATTTTTACCAATAACTGTAACCGCACTAACTTGAGTCGTTAATCCCAAACGATTATACATTGACAATCCCGTGAGATAGCCCACAATTTCACCATTTTCTTCCAACAAATCCTTAATCATTTCTTCTTCGTTGGGCTTCAAAACACCAAATATTGATTGTTGTGGAACATAGAATTTTCCCTTAGCAATCTTGGCAATTTCGCCAGAGGCTACTTTTCTATTCAAAGCCTTAATTGTGGCTTCTTTTGAATTTCCTTCTTTGATGAAATCTTTGTAAGTAAAAATAGTGCTTTGTGGCAGCCTACTTATTTCTAAATTTATAAAATTACTTGTTTTCATATCCTATAATTTTCACAAATATACCAAAATGTCCAGTTTTTTAATTAAAAAACTGGACATTTCACTTTTTATTGTACCTACGAAACATTAATATCAATCTCTAATTATAACTATGTCGGTATTCAATAGGTGTTAAATTAGTCTTACTTTTAAATAGCTTGCTGAATGATTGCGAGTATTCAAACCCTAATTGATAAGCAATTTCGCTTACGGTTAAATCGGTTGTTATAAGAATCTCTTTTGCTCTTTCAATCAATTTATTATGAATGTGTTGTTGAGTATTTTGTCCCGTCAAACTTCTGAGCATATCGCTTAAATAAGAAGATGATACATTTAATTCACTGGCAAGTTTTTCGACCGTTGGCAGTGTCATGTCTGCGTTATTGGCAAAATAGTTGTCTAAAATACGTTCAAAATTGGTTAAGAGGTCATTAGTGGCCATCTTTCTGGTGATAAACTGGCGACTATAAAAACGGTTACAATAGCTCAAAAGTAGTTCAAGATTTGATACAATAACGTCCTGACTAAAATTGTCTAACCTTGCGTTTATCTCTTTTTGAATATTCTGAACAATCGCTTCAACGGTCTTTTCTTCTTCGTCCGAAAGATGCAGAGCTTCATTGACTGAATATGAAAAAAATCCGTAGTTTTTAATAATTTTCCCTAACTGATATTCTCTAATTAAATCAGGATGAAATAGCAACGACCAACCATCTTTATTTCTGTTGTCCTCATTATCAATACCAATTACTTGATTTGGTGCAATGAATGACATCGTACCTTCGTCAAAATCGTAGTGATTTTTACCGTATTTTAACTGTCCTTGAAAACTTCTTTTGATGGAAATATTGTAGAAATTGAGCAGCAGATTTGGCTTTTCTTTGTCACGAACTGAAGTAACTTGAGAATGGTCGATAAACGTAATTAGCGGATGTAGAGGTTTAGGTAATGACATCAAACGATGTAATTCCGAAACTGAATTGATGGTTTGAATATTTCTTTGGCTCTTTTCCATTTTATGAAATTATACATGAAAATAGAGAAGCGGTAAAACTTCTCTATTAACTTGGTATCATTACTTTTGATTGTAATTTACTTAAAACCACCCGACACTTCAACGGTTTGTCCAGTAATAATTCTTGATTCATCAGAAGCAAAAAATACGGCCATATTGCCAATATCATTTGGGGTAGCCATACGCCCTAATGAACTTCTATTTACAATTGATTGAATGGCCTCGGATTCTTCTGAAATTCCTAATTTTGCTACTCCATCCGTAAAAACACCACCTGGGCGAATAGAATTAACTCGAATATTTTTTGCACCTAATTCCTGAGAAAGAGCATACGTAATTGAATCAACTGCTCCCTTAGATGCCGCATAAACAACTGAATATGGTTCTGGTCTTGTTCCCGCAAATGAACTAATATTAATGATACTACCTCCACTTGCACCAAACAGTTTGACGGCTTCTTGAGATGTGAGCAATACTCCTAAGACATTCAGGTCGAAAATGTGTCGGTACGAATCCTCCGTGAATGATTCTAATAAGGAAAATCCGTAAACACCTGCATTATTTACCAGAACATCTAAACCACCAAAAAAATTGACGGTTTCTTCAAAAAGACGTTTGACATCCTCCTGCTTTGACATATCCCCTTGAACTGCAACGGCATTGCCGCCCGAACTGATTATTTCGGCAACCACCGCATCAGCACTTTCTTTACTTGAAGCATAATTTACCACTACTTTTGCCCCAGATGCACCCATTTGTTTGGCAATTCCAGCACCAATTCCTTTAGATGCACCCGTTACTACTACCACTTTGTTTTCTAATTTATTATTCATCGCTTTGTTTATTTGTGAAGCACAAAGGTCAGAAGTTCAAAAAGTTTGGCTGTGTTCAAAATGGAGTTGTTTGTGTTCAAAATGGGTTTTAAGGTATTAATCAATGACAATACTATCAATCCCTTTTTGTAATGCAGTATCTTTCACCACAGGTACATGAAGCCCTTCTGCTCTAAATACACTAAGGTCTGACATTCCTAAAAAGCCTAAAAAAGATTGTAAATAAGGTGCTACAAAATCATGTAATTTGCCTTGCTCATCAGTATAAATACCACCCGAACTCATGGCAACATATACTTTTTTGTCTTTTACAAATCCTATTGGTAAACCTTCTGCACTATAACCAAATGTAGTACCACGACGAGTAATATGGTCTATCCAAGCTTTTAATGAACTGTGAATCGTGCGGTTGATTAGTGCTGCACCAATTACAATAATGTCGGCATCAAATAATTGTTTCACCAATTTGTCAGATAATTCAAGTCTTTGTTTGGTTTCATCTGTTTGATGCTCTGCGGGAGTAAACATCGCATGAAGTGTTTCAGGACTAAGATGGGGAATGTTACTTTCCACCAAATCCAAATGCTCAACTGTGCTTTCGGGATATTTTTCTTGAATTTTTTCTACAATAGCGTTACCCAATTTTCTGCTGTACGATTGCTCACCCATGATACTGGAATTAAGCTGTAATATTTTCTTTGAACTCATTTTGTGTATTTGTTAAAATTTAATGGCTCAAAGGTAAAAATTGTAAGTATCGAAAAGATAGTAGTTTCCCAAAGGAAAGCGATTACCTTCAGGAAAGCTATTATTTTTGCATCATGGCAACAGAAGTGACAAAAGCAGAATGTACAAGCAATTTAAAGAATGTAATAGATGCTTTGTACGTATTAAATGGGAAATGGAAATTACCCATTGTATTGAGTTTGGTGAATGCACCAAAGCGTTTTAATGAAATTATGAAAGATGTGGAAGGCATTTCTCCCAAAATATTGGCTCAAGAACTGAAACATTTAGAGCAAAATGAGTTGGTAGTTAGAAATGTATATGCTACCACACCTGTGAGTATTGTGTATGAAGCATCGCCATACAGCGAAACATTGAAGGATGTTTTAAGAGCTTTGAGTGATTGGGGTGCTGGGCATAGGAAGAAAATTATTGGATGAGTATTGCGTTCATAATGGCTCTTTTCGTAGAGTCTTGAAAATAAGTATCATAGTACATGAAACATTTCATTTTCTTAATTAATTTGTAAACTGTAACTGGATTAAGAGATCTGATTATCAACCCAAAAAATCTTCAATCCCCTTCACTATATCCTTTGCTCCTTGCCCGTAAAGCATGGTTTGATGATTGCCCCAAACTTCCTGATATTGGCAATTTTTCATTAATTCAACGGTTTCTAAGGCAAATTCTTTGGGTAAAAGCGGAGCATTTAAAGCGTAATTCATGGTACCGTTTAGTAGAATAGCGGGTTGTGCAACGGCTTTTATATAATCCAACCACGGCTCACCGAACGAACCTTTTAGAATGGCTTCGGTCATGTTTTCGGGCGTGGAACGTTGGGTAACGGTTCCGTCCTCATTAGTCTGCACATCAGCTTGATAATAACTCAACATCGTGTCCTCCCAATAAGTCATGTATGCACCCAATTTTACCTTTTCAAGATAAGCGTCAAAAGAAGGATAAGTCTGTCCAATCCTGCTCAAAGCGGGAATTAACATTTCTTTTGTTTGTGGATGTAAACGTGCCGCCGCATCCAGTAGAAGCATTTTTTCGATGCGTTCTGCATGATGAAAAGCCATGTAAAAAGTCAATAAAGCTCCAAAGGAATGCCCACCGATGATACATTTTTCTAAACCCAAAACGTCCATTAATCCCAAAATATCTTGGGCGTGGTCTTTCATCGTATAGCCTTCTTTGGGTTTGTCACTTTGCCCCCTTCCCCGTAAATCGACGGAGATAATGCGATATTTTTTGCCTAATCCTTCTTTCATTAACCCGTCAAAAGCATGAGCATTGGCGGTAAGTCCGTGCATTAAAATGACGGTTTTCCCTGCGGATTCAGAATCTAAATAATGGAGGTTAATATGGTTGGTTTGTATGGTTTTACTATTCATATTTTTAATACTTTAAAAAGTCTAAATTCTAATACCGATTCAAATCGGATTATGATTCTTAACCATATTTAATTGAGTGGCTGGTGTTAAATCTTTTAAGCCAAAATGACCGTAAGGAATACTTGAAAAGCTTTTTTCGCCCGTTTGGTTGGGAATTCTGCACGTATTTGTACCGTAAACGATACAGCCAAATTGTACGATTTCATCCACTGACGACCAAATGCTGTATTTATAAGTCCCTTCCGATGCGGTATTTGAATTGAGTTCGATTAAGAATGATGATACGCCATAAGGCCCGAAAAATCCGACTAAATAACCTGGATAAAACCCATTTGTATTAGCACAAGTTGGCGTAGAACCTCCCGAAGAATAACAAGAAGTGAGTCCCTGATTTGCACCTGCAATACCCACAAAAGTATCTACGTAAGTAATTGGCGTGCCTAAATTGTAATTTCCACCCGCTAATAAATCGCTTGCGGCACCGCCTTTAATTGCTTTTCTGGCTAAGGTTACGCCCATCGAATGACCCACAATATCTACTTTGGTAGCACCTGTGTAAGCTTTTACGGCTTCAATAAATTTTCGGATTCGGGTTAAATATTCTTTGCTGTGGTATTGTTGTCCTGATAAAAGTGCGTTGGAAGGCCCCCAAGTGATGGCGTAAACTTCTGAACTTTTATAGCCATTTGCGGTGAAATAATTAATAGATTCTGTCCACCCTGTTTGTCCAACACTGGTGCCAACCGCTTTGTCTGAATTTCCATGAATAAATATAACAGGTTGATTTACAGGAGTATCCGTGTCGGATGTTTTGCCGCCGTAACTAAACCCTGCTCCTTGTGGAAAGTTGTAAGAACCGTAACCGTTGTTGTTTAACCACGTTTGAAAGTGGCTTGTCAATTGCGAAGTAGCAGGATTAATGGCACTTATTTTAGCGGCTTTTATTGAATTTTGAACCGTTGGGAATACCTCAGTGGTGATATTTTCGCACGAAAATACTGCCAATAAAATGGCGGATGAGAGAAGGACTTTTAGCTTTTTCATCATTAAAAAATTTAGTTTGAGAAATGTTTTGGATATGCTGATTTTATGATGATATACAGATGTAAGCAAGCGATAAAGCAGAATTTCAAAAGGTTTTATTTTTCAGAATTTAAGCAATAAGAAGGAGGAAAAATTGTACAAAAAAGATGAAGTGTAAATCAATTTTTGCCTCCTTCTGTGAGTTTAATAGGGTTGGGTAAGTTGTTCAAATCAACCATTTAAGGAACGTGTAAACAATAAGTTATAACGGTTTCTAAGTTTCTTTTACTGATATTTCGACGGTATTTTTCGGTCAATAGCTCTGCTATTCCTCTCAAAATCCCCTCAAACTATCAATAAAATAATTCATACAAACCATTACAACTTATTATTGACCCATTCCTAAGTAATTTTCTTTCAATTCTCTTTTTAAGATTTTTCCTGCTACATTTTTCGGAAAATCTGCCACAAAAAACACATCAGTTACTTTCTGATAACGTGCCTCTAAATTATCATTGGCAAACTTTTTAATCTCGTGCGTTTCTATGCTAAATCCATTTTTTAGAATGACGGCCGCAATCGGCGTTTCGCCCCATTCATCGTGATTTACCCCAAAAACGGATACATCTTGAATGGCAGGGTGGCGAGCGATAACTTCTTCAATATCAACGGGATAAACATTTACACCGCCCGAAATAATTAAATCTTTTTTTCGTCCTGTCAAGAATAAATAGCCGTCTTCATCCAAATAACCCACATCACCCGTCATGAGCCAGCCGTCTTGAATAGCTTCGGCTGTTTTGCTTGGGTTTTTATAATATTCTGTCATCAATAGTGGACTTTTTCCAACAATTTCTCCAATCTGCCCATCGGGTAATTCGTTACCAAAATCATCCACAATTTTGATTTCCATTAATTGCGGAGTTGCCCCAACTGAACCTGCTTTTTTACGAAATTCAGTTTTATCCAAAATCGTCATAAAACCTTCCGTTAGTCCGTATAATTCATAAAAAACGTTGGGTGTTCGACGGTCTAATTCTTCTTTGTGTTCGAGTAAGAGAGGCGCTCCAACCGATAAAATATATTCTAATGATTTTAAATTTTCTTGTTTGAATTCTTCCAGATTTAAACAAGAAACAATTTGAGACGGAACAAGAATTGTATGCGTAACTTGTTCATTTTTAATAACTTCAGTAACGGCGTGAGGGTCAAAATGGTCGAGAAGAATATACGTTCCACCCACAAACATCACAGGAATTAAGGTCAAAAATGAACCATTGAAAACGATTGAACCTGAGTGCATGACGATGCTTTCAGGAGTCATTCTGAAATAATTGGCAAACAGCGAACCGTACAAAGCTCGCACTTGATGACTGATGACAATGCCCTTTGGTAAGCCCGTTGTGCCACTGCTGTACATAATGTTGTACGGGTCTTCGGGATGGATTTCAATTCTTGGTGGTTCTGTTTTGTCTTTAGATTCTTTTTGCTGATGATAATTGGCATAATTATCAGATTCTGAATCAATTAGCCAAAAGTTTTTGCAGTTCAATTCAGTCCTAATTTCGTCAATGTAGGGCATCAAACTTTGGTTTGAAATGACCAAATCGGTATCCGAATCATTCAATAAATTAACCAATCCCGAGCCACGAAGCATGGGGCTGTTGGGTACGCAAACGGCTCCAATTTTGGCACAAGCCCAATAGGTTTCGTAAAGTTCAAAACTGTTGGGTAATAAGGTTGAAACTTTACTGCCTTTGGTAATTCCGATGGCTAAAAAAGCGTGACAAAGTTGATTAACCGAAGCGTTAAACTCGGAATAAGTGAGTCGTTTTTCGTTAAAAACAAAAGCCAAATGATTTGGACGATAACGAGCGTTTCTGGTTAATAACTGACTGATATTGAGCATTTTTTGAATGACGGTTTACGAATGGTTTGAATGAAAATTTATCATTCAAACCATTCGTCTAATGAGCTATTTTTTATAAGGAACATGAGCTTTTAACTCCACTGAAAACAAACGCCCGATTAATGGAGAACCCACAAATTCACGTTGTTTTGTATTAAAAATATTACTCATGGCAGCACCAACGGTGAAAGTTTTGGTAAGCATATATCCAGCACTTACATCAAATGTTGTGAATCCTCCCAATGGGCCGTAATCGAAGTTTTTCAAGTAATTTACCTTTGAACCGTTCGCTAAAGTTGCTGTTACCACGCCACGTTTTCCTGCTCCCGCTTCTGTACCAATCTGACTTCCAGAATAGAAATCAAAACTCTCTACTGCACGCATTGAAAGATTTACATAGAGCTTTTTATCCAATAAGTTTTGGAAACTCAACGTAGCTGCCACCCGATTTTTAGGTGTGTTCAAACTCTTCTCTTCAGTCGAAACATAGCCATCACGGTTTGCATCATTTTTAATGTTATCATCGGTAATATCAGAATTGAAATACGAATATTTAACACCCAAAGAAATATCTTTTGTGAAGTAATAATTGATACCCAAATCAACACCCCAAGCATCCACTTGTCCATAATTGAAATATGTACTGAACGCAGCACCCGCCAAAGCGTTATTGGTAACTGTACCTGGAAGTAATAAATTTTGGGTAGGAATACTGATATTTCCAACGCTCAATGCACGACCGCCCACGGTGATTGCTGGACTCAAAAAGTTCTCGGTACGTCCATAATAACCGTTTACGTCGATGTATAATTTCTTGCTAATCGTGCCTTTATAACCCACTTCCCAAGTTCCAATTTGTTCAACTTTCAATTTATCGGTTACTTTTACCGCCGCAGGGTCAGCAGGATTTGCTCCGTTTGGAATATAATTTACACCATTGCCATTTCCGAACACAATGCCAAATACGTTTGCCGATTGGAAAAGAATAATTGGAGCGGCATTAGCACGTCCGTAAGTCAAGCGGAAACTACCATCTTTTACTGTTTTTACGATGGCAATTTTTGGAGCGAATAAATTCCCGAAAACACTGTGATTATCCACCCGAGCTGCTCCCACAATTTTGAACTGAGCGGGCAACGTTTTTTCCAATTGAACCGCTCCACCCACTTGTTCCACCGAAATCAAAGAACCTTCCGTTCCTGGAACATTACTATCTGCCAATGAAGTACCGTAAGTATTTGGGCTATCTTTCTGATACGATAGAGAGGCGACCATGTTCAATCCAATATTATCCCAAGCATTATTGTACTGAATTTCACTGTTCAAACGACCAGATGCTTCTTTGAATTTATTTCCGTAACGCAAAGCAAACGTTTGAGCTTCGTCGGGCGTAAGTTTCCCGACTATTGGCCCTAAACCAGGCGTTGACGCAGGAATGGTGCTGTTCACTCGGTTGGTATAATCACGAGTATAAGAGGCTATTCCGTAAGAATCTCCTACGTTTGTCCACGTATAATACAATTGAGCGAATAATCTTGGCGACACATAACGACCTTGTAAATACGAGAATTTCCAACCGTCAATTTGGTTACGCCCTACATTATTTACCGCTAAAAAACTGTTCACACTTGCACCGTAAGAAACAATTATATCACTTTTTGGCGTAACGCTGTAATACAAAGCCGCTTCACCACGTTGGTGTTTGAATTGAAATGTTTTCACAATTTCGGGTACCGCCCGAACAGCTCCGTAATAACTGCCATTGCCCACATAAACGCTATCATTGAAAGTGAAATCTTCGCCTTGCGTGTGTTCGGCGGTAACTTTGAAGGCAAACTTATCCGATAATTTCATGGCGTGGCGAAGTCTGAAAGACAATACGCTTTGGTTACCTGCATCAATGGCGAAGGTGGTTCCTTGATAACGACGAGGGTCTTTGCTGATGGTATTTACCACACCATTGTGTGCATTTGGCCCGTAAAGTGCCGAATTTGGCCCTAAAACGACTTCAACTCTTTCCACATCTTCTTTGATAATGGTGTTCATAATTCCCGCTGCCAAGCCACTTCCGCCCGCCATCATTGAATTCCGTCCGTCAGTCATGGCTAACACTTTGGCATTAAAAGCATTATTAAAACCACGTGCATTTATGCCTACGCCATTTACACCTGTGCGTACAAACTCAACGCCTTGAATTTTTGAAGCTAATTCTCCCACGTTGAAAGACGCTAATTGGTCTAAATCTTTGGCGGTAATTACGCTAATTGAAGCAGGTGCTTGCGTCAGTTTTTCTGGTCGACGAGTCGCTGAAACAACGATTTCATCTCCCAAAATAGTAGAAACTTCCAACGAAAAATCAACATTTGTTGTTTCGCCTTCGGACACATTTACGTCTTTGCTCATGGAGCCATAACCCACGAAAGTAGCGATAATCGTTTGTTTTCCAGCGGGAACATTCGCCAAACTAAATGAGCCATCAGAACCAGAAGTGGTGCCGATATTTTTGCCTTTTACCCTTACAGTTGCTCCCAAAAGGGTATTTCCTGACTCGCTATCCTTTATTTTACCTGTAATTTTTCCATTTTGAGCAAAGGCTGCAATGCTCAAAAAGATACCTATGATGGTTAGTAATAATTGTTTCATCTTTTATTGATTTAAAAACGTTTTACAAGTTGATTGAAAATTTGAGATTGTTCGTACATTACCAAATGCCCCGCTTTCGGAATGAGGACAGTTTGTACATTTGGAATGTCTTTGCCTATATTGGCTACTTTACTGGTTGTTAGTGATTTATGTAAAAATTTATTCGGAATTAATTCGTCATTTTCGCCAAAAACTACCAAAGTCGGAATCGTTATTTTATTAAGTTCCTTCCGAACTGGGTGTTCCACCATTCCTTTCACACCGCCCGCTACTGCTTGAAAATAAGGGTTAAAGTTTTCGCATTTGCCAATCATCAATCGGTCTTGAATGAGCGTTTCGGTAGAAGTTGGCATTTCATAAAAATTTCGTTTAAAACCGATTCTTACCATCGCTTCATTTTGATTTTTGAAGGTTTCAGGTTTTGAAAAACTCAATAATGCTTTTGCTTCATTGTCCTCAAAAGTTTCAAAACCTGCGGGAGAAACTAACACAAGTTTTTTGATAAATTTAGGATTTTTTAAAGCCGTAATTATCGCAATTTGTCCCCCCATCGAATGCCCGACTAATACCACATTTTGTAATTTTTTCTTCTGAATAAATGCCAAAATTGTTTCAGCGTAAAAATCAAGTAAATCGGTTTTAGCTTGAAAATTCCTCATAGTAGAAAGTCCATAACTTGGTAAATCAAGGGCAATGCAATGTTCATTTTTGATAAAATTATTGCTCCAATGTGTCAAGTTTCCACCCAATCCATGAATCATTAAAAACGTTTTTTTGCCTCTACCTTGTTCTTTGTAAGCAATTGTTAATGAGTCGTTTATAACAATCTTCTTAACCTCATTTGTATAAGATAATTCACAGTTTTGTGCTTTCGTGAAAAAGCAAAACAGGAGTAAAATCGTTGTTAAAATATTAGCTCGCATAAGACAATGGTTTTTTTACGGTCAAATATAAAACACTACCTACCAATACTGAAACGACAATTGCGATGGCGGTCGAAATACCAGGGTTTCGGGTACCATCGTGCATATAAGGCGTGAGGCGACCAAAATAAATACCATAATGTGTAATCAGTGCCACAATGGACGAAACAACAGGAACAATTTTGGGCATATCTTTCAAAAATGTTCCGAATAAAACAGGAACGAATGCGGCAGAAAAATAACCGTAAACACCCGTTTGAGCTAAAATTCCCACGCTTAAATCGGGCTTTATTAATTGGTTGTAAGAGATGAAAATAGCCACAATTGCCAGTACGACGATGACTAATTTATGGAGAATAAATTCCGTAAAAAGTCCTTTGGGATTGGTATCTGTTTTTAGTAAAAAATCACCCGCTAAAGGCTTGATAAGGTCAGAAGTAAGGGTTGCCGAAATAGATTGAATGAGTCCTTCCAGCGTGGCAATTCCCGCAGAAAATATTCCAATCACCATCAAAATACTCATGGTAGGAGAAAAGTGCGTAGTAACGTAGGTGGACATCATTTTATCAACACTAATTTTTTGTCCATTGTGCATCAAATCTGGGAAATCGAGCCGAGCGTAAAGTCCCACAAAAACTACCGAAAAGAAAAACATCAAGACCAAACAACTCACGATAAGGTAACGATTGACATCTTTTTCATTTTTCAAAAATAAAGACCGTGTGATGATGTGCGGTTGACAAACGATGGCAACACCTACAATAAGTTGGCAAATAACAACTTCAAAAAAATCACGAAAAAGAGGGCTGTTAGGGTTGTAAGCACTTGCTAATGAAGAATCTATGGTAGAAAGTTTTTGTAAAAATCCATCAAAGCCACCCGCAAAATGTTCATAACCCGAAAGCAATAAAACGATTCCTACAAAAACCTTAATGAACGCCTGAATCACATTGGTATAAACCATTGAATTTGCTCCGCCAAACATCATATAGCCAAAAATAAAGGTGACACTGCAAATGAGGGTTGGTAGGGTTTCTGTATTCAAAGCTATACATAAAACTTGGGTCATTCCTACGCAAATCAAGACGATGAAAGTGATGAGCAAAAGCGATAAAAAACCAAAAAAGAGGGCATAACCTTTACTTTCATAACGAATTCCAATCCACTGTGCTAAAGTAGTCGCTTTTACATCCGAACCAATTTTGCGAAATCCTTTTGACACCACAATCAGCGAAAGTAAAGCACCAATGGGCATAAAAACCGACATTGAAAGTACGCCACTAATGCCATAATAAGCCACAAAACCTGGATTGATAATAAAAGTGGCAGCACTCGTCATGCCCGCAGCCAACGAAAGTCCGACTGCCCACGGTGAAAACGCAAGACTACCAACGGCATAGTCAGCCATATTTTTGGTTTTCAAAGCTCCTCGAATCACAATGAAAACTATTACACTCATGTACGCCAAAAGGCTCACCCACATTGCCATTTTTTCCTCCGTTTTATAATTTCAAGATTGAATATTTCATAAAAAACATTGGAAAACTGCAATTTTTAAACTTAGCAAATTTGACAAATAAGGTGAAAGGGGCAAAAAGTAGGGGTGAATGATAGGTAATATTGGGGTGAAAGGAAATTACAAAGGTGAAAGGAAATTACAAAAATGCTAAACGCCCCATCAATTTTTCTTTGAAGGTTTTTCCGATGGCAATGTGCTTGCCTTCTATAATGAGGTCATTTTCTTCAATGGCTTGAATTTTTTCTAACTGCACAATATACGAGCGATGCACCCGCATGAAGTATTCGGAAGGAAGGCGTTCTTCAATATTTTTGAGGGGCTGACTGAGAATGAATTTACCCGTTTTGGTAATAATAATGGCGTAAATATCTTCGGCTTCAATCCATAAAATGTCTGAAATTTTTATCTTTTCTAATCGCTTTTTTGACTTTACAAAAATACTATCATTGATTGAAAACGTATTGTTTTGAGCAGGGATAACAGGCAGATTATCAGTCTTTTGTCTGTAAAAGTTATACAAACTAACCTCAATCGTAGAAAGTAAATTTTCGGATCTGACGGGTTTTACTAAATAAGCGTAAGGAGCAGTTTGTTTGGCTTTTTCGATGGTTTTTATATCCGCCATTGCCGTCAAGAAAATGAAAGGAATTCCTTCTGGTTTTAGTTTTTCGGCAATGTCAATACCCGTCATTGTTCCCGCCAAATCAATGTCCAATAACACCAAATCAGGTTTGAGCGTGGGCAATTTTTGCAATAATTCTTCGCCTGTATCAAACGTGCCAATAACCTCAAAACCTAAGTCTTGAAGTGTGAGCGAAACCTCTTTGGCAATAATCCAATCGTCTTCGGCAATAAGAATTCTTACAGATTGCATGGTAGTTTGTGTTGAAATGCTAAATTTACGCAAAATCATCCTCAATGAAAAAAGTCCAATTACGATGTTTTAACAGATTATTGACAATAATAACCTTATTATCAATAAGTTATGGCTCTTCTTTTGCTCAAAAAAATATAAATTTTCTTATTGCTACCAGTCCAGATTCAAGTTTGAATACTGAAATGGTTTTCAAAAAATATGACCAGTCTTTATTGGATAAAACGAAGACGTATTGGCTAAAATTTGACTTACAAAATGCAGAAGACTTTGACCAAACGTATATTTTGTATTCGGTGAGTAAATGGGGTTCGGCTAAACTTTTCGGTGTAAATACGCTAAATTTTCCTAAAGAAATGATAGCGGGAAGTTTATTACCCCTCAACGAACGTTCATACCCACGTTCGATTTTGGCTTTTAAAATTATCTTGAAAAAAAACAAAACATCCACTTTTTATTTGCGACTAAAAGGGACACTTAGTATTTATACGCCAAATGTTATTGATTTAAAAATCAGCACTTTAGAAGAATTTGAGCAACAAGATAAAAAGCGTTTTTGGCTTCAAGCGTTGTTTATTGGTATTATCGTAATCATGGCGTTGTACAATTTTGTCATTTACCTTTCCGTCCGTGATATTAGTTATTTATACTACGTTATTTCTATTTTGGGCATCGGTTTCTACTTCTTTTTTTACTACGGATTTGGCATTGAATTACTTTGGGAAAATTCTCCAAAATGGGATACTTACGCTTTTTCCTTCATTGTGCCAATGACCAATTTAGCTCGAATTTATTTCACCAAATCCTATTTACATCTTGATAAAACCTTTCCATTAATCAATAAAGGTCTCAATATTCTCAGTATTTTTTGTCTTTTTATATGCTTGCTTGCCTTGGTTTGCTATTGGGGAAATATTGATTTTCTCGACCTTTTGGTTGACCTGATTGGCTTTATGGGAACAATGGTTTTGTCCACGATGTTTTTGTGTGGCGTATTAGTTTGGCGAAAAGGTTATAGTCCTGCAAGGTATTTTTCATTGGCAA
Organism: Cytophagales bacterium; assembly: GCA_013298805.1. Classification (GTDB taxonomy): domain Bacteria; phylum Bacteroidota; class Bacteroidia; order Cytophagales; family Spirosomataceae; genus Arcicella. Next base: position 14,498 of record JAAFIU010000016.1, read on the forward strand.
ATTTGATTTTAGTTTTGGGAGGTATCTTGTTTATTATCAGAGAATTAAATTGGATTTCGGATAATTATTTAACTCGTTATGCGGTACAATATGGCGTGATTGCTCAAGTAGTTTTATTCTCTTTGGGATTATCGAGTCGTTTGAATCAAGCACAAGTTAAAGTGACGCAAATGGAGTTGGATAAAGAACGTGAACGCAAACAATTATTGGAAGAACAAAGTCAACTTTTGCAACAAAAAGTGGCTGAACAAACAGCAGATTTAAGAGCATTGAATCATTTGAAAGACAAATTGTTATCCATTATTTCACACGATTTGCGGAATCCATTGGTTTCATTAGACTCATTTTTGAACCTCTTAATCAATCACCATGACCGACTCACGGAACTGGAACGAATGACACTTACCCAGAAAGCAAGGCAATCTCTGAGTAACTTAAATCAATTGCTAAGCAATTTGCTTTTGTGGTCACGCTCGCAAATCAATCAAGTTGTATTTAATCCGCAATTAATTGATATTAAGACAATTATAGAAAGCGCAATAGAATTGCATTCATTGGATATTGAATTAAAAAATATCAAAATTGAAACCACGATTTATAAGTTAAAAGACATTGTAGTGGATGCCGAAATGGTAGATTTTATTGTTAGAAATTTGCTCGGGAATGCCATTAAATTCAGCTACAAAAACGGTGTTATCAAGATTCAAGTAAAGCAGAAAGATAAAGGTTTTGTGATTAGCGTAATAGATGAAGGGGTAGGCATGACCGAAGAGCAAATTCAAAAGATTGCTACTCAAAAAATTATCACTTCAACCCGTGGCACAGCCAAAGAAAAAGGCTCGGGCTTAGGGTTGGTTTTATGTCGAGAATTTGTAGAAATACACGGCGGGAGCATGGAAATTACGAGTGATGGATTAACGGTGGTTAGTTGTTATTTGCCAGTTGAGGAGTTGGTATTGTGATATTTCGGGGAAATTTCAAAACAAAAACCCTCAAATCGTACACACAAAAGTATAAAATTGAAAAATAGTATTTGAATGTAATTAGATAGTTACTCTGATAATATCTAATTGCTAATTGATGGGTTTCGATAGAATAAAATGGAAGAATATACTTCCGTTTTTTAAAGTGCCAATGTAGAATTAAGAGGATTACTTAAAACGTTAAGGGGCTTGAATACGCAACAACATATTCACGAAAAATTAATCCAAAAAGCGAAAGAGAAACTGGTCAGTACCGATTTATCCGTGAGCGAAATCGCCTACAAATTAGGCTTTGAACATTCGCAATCATTCAGTAGTTGTTCAAAACAAAAATCAACCTTTCTGCTTTAGAATTTCGACAGTCTTTTAACTAAAAAACAATACGATGATTTATTTTTTTGAGTTGATAAAGTATAGAAACGAACAGTTATTTTTCTTTGGGTTAGTTTGCTTCATTTTAGCGGTCATATTCTTGCTATTATCAAGAATATCCTCGGTTCAATTATTAGGTGTAAATATTTGGTACAAACCCTTCAAATTTGCCTTATCAATCGGGCTATACGCCATCACAATGGCGTGGTATTGTTATTATTTGCCCTCATTCAACATCACTTTGTTCAATTGGACAATCATAATTTTATTTGGTTTTGAAATCCTGTATATTGCTTTACAGGCTGGAAGAGGGCAAGCGTCACATTTTAATTTAAGCACACCACTTTATGCGACTCTTTATCAATTAATGGGTTTAGCCGCCGCAATCGTGACCTTTTACACTGCTTATGTTGGAATCTTATTTTTTATAAATGACTTTCCAAACCTCCCAATTGCCTACTTATGGGGCATTCGTTTTGGCATAATTATTTTCGTCATTTTTTCGTTAGAAGGAGGTTTAATGGGTGGACGAATGGCTCACAGTGTTGGCGGCGAAGATGGGAATACTGGAATTCCTTTTTTAAACTGGAGCAAAAAATATGGCGACCTTAGAATTGCACATTTTATTGGAATGCACGCTTTACAAGTACTTCCATTAATTGCTAATTATCTGTTAAAAAATACGAAAGCCATTCTATTTGTAAGTGCATTATACGGTTTATTGGCCTTATTCACGCTTATTCAAGCCTTGAATGGAAAACCATTTCATAAGTTATAAATATAGTTTTTCCTTTGGCATAGTCTTAATTGTCAGTAATTTTTAATTTCGTCATGAACGAAAATATCATGGAAATGTGGAAGTTTACGGGATGTTTATCGGTGTAGTTTCTGATTAAGTAGGAGAAATTAGTTGTTTAAAAGCTATTGAGAAGAAAAAGTAAAAACATTTTCTTCTCAATAGCTTCATTCGGATGATAATTTTAATTTAAAACCTTCAAAACGGTCTTTTACAAGAGATTAATTAAATATCACTTTAATAGTTTGGCTTTTACCTACCTCGATATTTTACCAAGGGCTAATTCCTGACTCGTCTTCTATATCATTACTATAGTATTGTCCTGTTGGTGCATTATCATCAGTTAATGTATGTTTGATTATAAAACTTGCGGCACTTTCTACCGTTCCAGGGCCACTATGGTGGTTGAAATCTGTGGCGGTATAACCTGGGTCAATTGCATTTACTTTGAAAGGTAAATCTTTCAGTTCATAAGCTAATACAATGGTATAGGCATTCAAAGCAGCCTTTGAAGTGCCATAACTTGCCGTTTTAACGGAATAATATTTCCAAGTAGGGTCGCTATGTAATGTCAAAGAACCAAGCCCCGAAGTAATATTACTGATTCTTGGACTGTCTGATTTTTTTAACAATGGTAAAAACGCTTGTGTAACTTGGATTACGCCAAAGAAATTGGTATCAAATACTTTTTGAATATCCTCAATGGATGTATCGGATGCTGGTTGTGGGTTTGTTCCCAAAATTCCAGCATTGTTTATCAAAATATCCAATTTGCCTTGTTCCGTTTCTATAATATTTTTGGCCGCTAAAATTGACTCGGAATCGGTAACATCAATTTTAATAGCCTTGATATTTTGAAATCCATTTTCGTTTAATTCTTTTACTACTGCTTCGCCTTTTTCAAGGTCACGAGTTCCTAAATAGACAAATAGTCCTTTCGTTGAAAGTTGTTTTACTGTTTCTAAACCAATGCTTCTGTTGGCTCCTGTAATCAATACTGACTTCATTTTTTATTTATTTTAAATTTGTGATGCAAGTTGCACCGTTTAAAATTGAAATCATTTGTCATTTGACAAAAAACGATTTAGCGAATATTTTTTCTGATTCTGCTCAAAGAAGATTGAGTAATACCTAAATAAGAAGCTATGTAAGAAAGTGGAACTCGATTGGCAACAGTAGGATATATTTCCAGAAACTTCAAATAGCGTTCAGTAGCATCTTCTGTAACTAATGGACTTCGTCTGGCCACTTTTTGCATTAATGCCTTTGAAATAATTTTATGGACAATCGTATCCCAACCAACGATGGTATTTAGTAATTCTTGCCAATCTTTTTTTGAAAAAACAATCAGTTTACAATCCGTAACTGCCTGCACATAGGCGGTTGAACAAATCTCATCATTGAAACTTTCAATATCCACGACAAGATTCTGTTCTTCAATGAAATATTTGGTAATTTCTTCGCCCTTGTTATTGTAATAACAAACTCGTGTAATACCTTCTATTACAAAGCCCACTTGTCGAGCAATTTTCCCTGCTTCAGAAAAATATTCGTCTTTACGGAGTTCTAACTCAGTCGCTTTCCTCGAAATTAAGTCTATTTGCTGTTGATTTAAACTACCAAACTGCAAAATGTATTCTATCAATTCTTTCATTTTGGCAAGTTAGCTAAATTTATTTTTGCGAGATTTGTCATTTGGCAAAAAATGGTGTGGCGTGACTTAAAGTTGTGTAACCGACACAAAACATATTCGGTTTTAGTGTTCGCTAAAGAATTTCAGCATCGTGTTTAAAGCGTTTTCTGAGTGCATACGTTCTCCATTTTCAAGCGATTCCTTCGCCATCAGGGTGGCTCTTTTTCGCATATTTGTTTCATAAAAAGAGAGGGCTTCTTTCAAAGAATTGTGTTCATCAGACGTTAAGTGTTCACTCAATTCCAACGCATCAAGCATTGCCATATTTACCCCTTCGCCTGCAAATGGAGGCATTACGTGTGCAGCATCACCAAGCATTGTCAAATTAGGCATGGCCTCCCATGACTGATTTAAGGGCATACAATAGATGGGACGGGGAACAAAAGGGATAGCAGTATTTTCAAATAATTCGTGCCAAATACTGCTCCATTCAGCATATTCCTTTTTGAACCAAGCCAACAATTGTGCTTTATCAGTGAAGTCTAAACCACTTTTTGCCGACCAATGCTCATCTGTTTTGAAACTTATATAAAAACCAATTTCGCCATTTGCTCTTTGACCCATCAATATGTCTTTTTTATTTCCGAAAGCCATTATTTTTCCACCACGGAGCAAGGCAGAAATGTTGGGTACAGATTTTTCGGCTTCATAAACGTTTCCTTCAAGCATCGTTATTCCTGAATAAAAAGGTTTAATATCTGTAAGATATGGGCGAATTTTTGAGTTTGCCCCATCAGCTGCAATCACAACGTCTGCATAAGCATTTGTGCCATTCTTGAAATGCAAAAGCCAGCCTTCATCTTGTTTTTCCATCGAAACAAAATGGCAATTCCAAGCAATTATATCCGTTTGTAAAGATTCTAACAGGATTTTTCTTAATACTCCACGGTCTATTTCGGGGCGAAAATGTTCATGCCCAAAATTTTCATCGGGTTTATTTTCATGGTCGCTGAAGAGTATTTCTGCACGTTCATTGACAATGACCATTTTATCAGCACCAACGAGAAAATTCTTATTAAACTCGTCGAATAATTGAGCTTTCTGCAAAGCCGCCAAGCCAGACTCTTGGTGTAAATCAAGTGGAGAACCCTGCACACGAGCATTTTTATCAATATCTCGTTCATACACTTTTACATCAACTCCCTTGAGTTGTAAAAGTCTGGCCAGTGTTAACCCGCCTGGGCCACCTCCTACAATTGCGATTTTTTTATTTTGTAATAACATAATTTTAAATTTTATGCTACAAAATTATTGCTCATTGTACACTAATAATTGTAAAAAACGGTCATTCTCATTTTTGAATAATTCTTTCGGAGAGACACCTGAAAGCTTTTTTATTTCCTTAATGAAATGCGATTGGTCGGTAAAATTAAGTTGCGGCAGGAGTTTGCCTTCTTTGATGTGCGGAAGCGAGGCCTGAAAACGAAGAATATTGCAATACGCTTTTAGTGAAAGTCCAAAATATTGATTGAAATAACGATTGATTTGGCGTTCACTCCAAATGATTTGTTCTGAAAGTTCTCTGATGGAAATTTCGCCATTTGCCGCAAAAATCAAATCAAACAATTTGCGTTTTCGCTCATCAATTTCTTTTGGGATAAGTGAATGGATTTTTTCAGAAACTTTATAACAGAATGTATCAAAATCGTTTAAATCATCAATATTTAAGTTCCAAAAGTTCTTATCTAATATTTTCCCGCTATTTAAAATGTCAGCCACCGAAAGTTTCAATATATATTCTACGGCCAGTGGATTGAAACTTACCGAAAAGAAATTAGTAACCTCTTGTTTGGCACATTTAGGCTTAGTTTCTAAACCCAATAACGAAATGCGAAACTGATTATCCTCAGTTTTTGAAAACATCAAATCAATTTTTCCATTGGGAATAACCACTGCTTCATTGTTATCTGTCAGATTTTGTAATAATGTAAAGCAATAAACATAATCAGCGAGTGATTTGTCAGGTTTTATGAGTTTGAAATTGATGGTATTATCCATTATACGCTAACTATTATTAGAATTTAGAACCTCATCAATCTGCCTAATTATTTCACCCTCTTCACAACAAATATCAATATCCGCCGCTCTAATCGTTATTACCTTATCACTGGCAAATCTATCGGCAATCGTAAAAATATCCATCTCGCTGTTCTCTTTTCCATTTTTTTTAGGATAAATCAGCAAGACTTGGTCAATTTCTCGCCTGATTGAATAAGCCAGCATTTGATACATATCGGTTTGAGAAATTCCCTTTTTGCTGTCTTTCTTATCTCGGATTTTATACTTAGTATCAATCACCAAGGTAGGGTTTTGCAGAATTATATCATTCTTTATTTGAAATACTCTTTCTTGTGTCAGAAAACCTGTTCCCTGGGCATTGGGCTTTCTATCTATAAAATAGGTTTCAATTATTCCAAAAATAAATTCCTCAAAAACTACCTCCATCGGCAGTAAAAGGCAGAAATTGTTTTTATTAGCATCTGACTGACTAATACTCGAAGACGACAAAAACATTCGGCTCATTTCTAATACAATAGCCAAATCTTGATAAAGCGGGTTAAGTTTCACTAAGTCGCAATGGTTTTCTTGGCAATATTCGTCCGCCACATCGTCCAACAAAAACAACAAACTATTTAGTTTTTCTTTGCTTTTTTCGTTATTTGTGAACGTTAAAAGCATTCGAGAAACAAACTTTACAATTCGATTAAACTGATTATCGTATAAAAATGGTTCGTAGGTACAATAAAAAAACTGGTGTCTGCCTGTTAGCAAATTATTTTGCACATACTGTGGAATGGCTAACGAACCTCTCAAATAACTCGTTTCTTCAGTTATTTCTTGGTAAGATTGATACGGTTGATTGGTCAATAATTCTTCCGTATGATGTGCAAACAGAAAAATAAAAGCCTCTAACCAAGTATCAAATGGTTGACGGTCGAGCGGTAATTCAGCAAATGGTAAATTGATTTTCTTCCCGTAACTTAACCAATAAAGCACCTTTGAAATAACTTGCTCTTGGGGCATATCTTGGCAAATCTTAGGATAAATATTAACCGTCAGCCCTTCAAACTGAATAAAACCGACGTAATTATTAGCTTTTATTTTATCCCCATCAAAAGTCAGGAAACGTTGTTTTTTCTTGTCTGAACCATAGAAAGAATCCCGCTCATCTTCCTCTAAACCATACTGTTTTCTACTTTGCCAAACTTCATCGAGATAGGTTTTAAAACGCTTGATTTTATCATCAGAAAATCCCGTACTTACCTCTTTATCAAATTCATAAATTGATTGTATCATTGAATGAGCAGTTGATAAGCACTTGAAACAATAGTATGAGCAAAACCAGCTTTGGCAATCGCCTTTTCTACCAAATCAACGACAATCTTATTATCCTTAGCGTTGTAAAAATATTCGCTCAACAATGGAATAACCTTCTTATTCATGGTTTTAACGAAGTCCAACTCCTCACCATCTTTAGCCATAAAATAAGAATGTCCAATGGTAAAATCTATTCCTTTTTTAGCAATAATTTGTTCATTCAAAGCTTCAAAGAAAGCTTTATACTTTGAGCTAACTTTCAATGAATCAGGATATAAAGCCGTAAATTCAAACCGTCTTCTCAAGGCAATATCCAATAAAGCAATTGATTTATCGGCGGTGTTCATTGTACCGATGATATAAAGATTCTTGGGAACGGTAAACTTGGTATGTCCGTCTGGCAACCTTACTTCCATTGCGTGGTCATTACCCCAACGTTTGTCTTCTTCAATTAAAGTAATTAATTCACCAAATACTCGTGAAATATTAGCTCGGTTGATTTCATCAATGATGATTACGTAGTTTTGAAGAGAGATTTTCTTTGATGTAATTGTTGAAGGTAGCTTTTGGGAATCTACAAAACTTCTAAACTTCTTGACCATCGTGAAATACCAAGACATATGCTGTTTCGCTAATCCTGATATTTCAGGATTGAGCAGAGCTGATTTTCGGTCTTTAGCATTTTCGTCCTTATACAACAAAATAATATCCCTGAATTTCATTTGAATACCTTTTGTATTATGACTCCAATTATGCCCAAGATAAACAAAAGCATCATCTCTTACTTCAATAATATTGACTGCATCTGAAATTGAGTATAATCCATTGTCTTCCAAGGCTTCAGCAACAGAATTCTTGAAACTATCGAATAATTCTTCTAAACCTTTTTCTTGTTCGATAACTTCAATAGGCTTTTGACTATCCTCATAATTTTTCAACGCTCTTTGGCATATTTTGAAAAATATACCTTCATGTCTATTGAAACTCAAACCATCACCTTCGTTGAGGTCTGGCTTAATACCCATTACAAAATCTTCATAGCTATAATTTTGGTGGAATGTAATAAAATCAAGCTGACGGTCTTCACTTTTTGCCAACTCGTTTTTGAACCATTGCTTGGCAACGTCATAACCATCTTTTTCAAAAGCGGCATCACCTTTGATAGCTCTATAAGCTAATTCTATGGTTGAATATGTTTTCCCTGTTCCTGGAGGGCCGTATAAGATTTGGTTGAGAGGTTGCTCACTTTCTACAATTTCCATCGTTGAATCTGATTGTTCCAAAATTTTATGAAATAATACTCTATGGAGTTCTTTGTAAACATGAAGTGTGGCGTTAATATATCGACAAGTTTCATCAATTAACCATCTTTCATCTTTCCCTTTTAATTCATCAATTTCTATAATTCTCCTCTCAACATTGTTGGCTTTCAGTAAATTATCAAAGTAGTTTAACCAATATTTTGTCAAGACTTTACTCTTAACTCTATCAAAATCAATTTTAATCAGCAATGCCTTCAACTCGGAATCAACCCCAATTGTATAGTAAATCTCTTGATTACCGTGCTGATTTAGGTACAAACGTCCCCAAGAATACTTTTTAAAATTACCGCTAATCTGCCAACGATTATCTGGCTCAAAATGAAACAACTTTTGATACCGTTTTTTTACTCCTTCTCCCCACTTGGTAGTTTTATTATAAATACCCTCTATAATACGCTGAGAGTCCCCTAAGTCTTGTATTTCGTTATTCCGATAGGCTTGGTTATTCTTAATTCTTTTACTAAAAAACTCGATATCTTCAATTTGAAAAAATGCTTTCAAGCTCATAATTTGTAGGTTGTGGACTCATTCTATTTTTGATTTTTATTAACCGTAAGATAGTAGTGAGGTGAAATTTTAAATAGTTTAAGTTATATAAAGGCTTTAATTATCATATCAGAGACTACCTACTTTTACTATTTGAGAAAGTAAAATTTGTAACTCATCTTTATTCGCAAGTTCCCATTTAGTACCATTCAAGTGTTTTCTCAAATCTTCCAAAGTTTGAAAGCCATTATTCATTTTTTTATACACACTACCACTTGGCGTGCCTTGATTAGGAAAATAAAACTGGAAAGTATTACTATAAGCTTCATTAAGAGAAGTAGCGAACACTTGCTCAAAAAAATGAACATTATCATGGACTGGTTCAACTACTACGCAACGGCAATCATAAAACATAGCTTCCTTTTTTTCTTCCCAAGATTTACATTTATAGAGATATAAATCTTCAAGAATTCTTATTCTGAATCTATAATTGAGTTGTTCGTTAACACTCTTCGTTTTATTAATAGAAATATCAAAAAAGATATTTGAACCTTGTTTTAAGGCTAATTTATACGTTTTTAAATTCTTAATTTTCTTTACTTCTGCTAACTTGTTAGCACTATTAAGAATATCCTTTTCTTTATGTGGGATATTAAGTGGGTCATGGTCTCCAAAAGAAATATTATCTCCTGCAATTAGAAATAATTCTCCATCTTTGGGAAATACTCTTTGTCTTGTATGCTGGTCGTAAAATTTGTTGTTTTTGTAGATGATGTTGTGTGATTTCATAGTTGAAATAAATTGTTAAGTGTGGTATATATTCTATTAAAATTTCCTATGAAAGTCCTCGCAAAGGCTTACTACTATACTTTATCAGATTAAATCAATTAATTTAATACCATCTTTTTTTGATAAAGTCTCCCAAACATCAAGATTTGGATTTTTTGTATTATTACCTACTTTTCTCAAATACTCTGCTAAATCTTTCCCATCAATTGGTTTTTGTTCTTTTTGACCATTTTTTGACCAAAAGCATCGAAAATTGGCGAAGCCAAGACTTCTTGTATAATTTTCTATGAAATGATAGCTTAGCTCTTCCTGTAATTCTACCTCAAATGATAAATTCTCATTGGTTTTATTGTCTCTCAAATTGAAATAAAGTTTCTCCCCAATATCCAATATTTTCTTGGTTTGCAAGTTTTTGTATTGACTCAACTTATCAAATTGAACAAAAATATCCTTCAATTCTTGTCTATATACAGGCGATTCTAAATCGCTATGCGAAAGAGGGTTCATCAAAATTTTTACATACTCTCTTATCTCTAAAATTGGTTGATAATTTATAGGGAAGGTTTTGTAATATGTCTCTGCTTTGTCTATTAAATTATTCAATTGCCAGATTTTTTCACCCTCGGTAGTCAGCTTATGTTGTAAGGGTAAAAGTTCGTCTAATAAATCTTCACAGGCTTTACGAAGCGAATTAGCTGCTGCTGGAAACTCAAATTCATGAAAATGTTTGATGGCATTTTCGATATAACTTTCAGTTTTTTTGATGAATGGCTTCGTTGGGGTAGTTCTGTCATCTTCATACATTTCAAAATGTTGCCACTCGCCTTCTTGCCCTGCTGTAATTATTTGTCTTTTTGTTTTTTCGTAAAATGCTCTATCATGCGTAAACACAATTAATTGAAAATCTCGTGCATACTTGTTAAGCAATAAATCTAAAACCTTACGGCGATTACTCATGTCCAAACTAACCAATAAATCATCTAAAACTAATAATTGAAAATCTGCATTATCCACATAATCTTTTCTTATATCTACAATTGCAAATCGAATCGCAATCCCAATGGCTGTCCATTTTGCTTCATTCAAAAATGATTGAGGTCTGGCAATTGTATGACCGTCATAATCGGGAATCTTCAAGCGAATTTTAGGCAACCCAATAGGATTATCGCTTTCTTTTCCCGACAATTCTCCATCACCTCCATACTTCTTAAACTCCTGTTCACACTGTAATTCAAATCGCAATGATTTATAGTCTAATTGCTCATTGAGAAGTGTATTGCCTTCAAGATTGATACGTGCAATAATTCCTGACAATTCCTCAACAAACCTTCTGAGATTTGTTACATATTCTTGTTCAAGATGCAGAGGGTTAATTGCAGTTTGGGCATCTTTAGGTATCCGTCTTTCTCCCTTTTTTAAATCTTCCCAAATCTCCTTACAATCAAAAGATTCTTTAGCTTGGTGGATTAGCCTAATTGATTTGATAACCTTCAAATATGGGAACAGTTCTTTCTCAAACAAATTGAATAAATCCATTTCATCCCCGTGTTTAAAATCGGCTATTTTAAACATAAAGCGATAATTAATAAAATCAGAACCAAGAAGTGTAGCTTGTGTATTAGGTAGATTCTTAATCGTATAATCACCAAGTGTTATTTTATATTCACTGCTATCTTGAAGTGTAATTTTCACAAAAGAGGCATTGGCATCTGGTGTATTTAAATTTAACAGACTACTTGTATTTCCTTGTGTAAAATAACAATCCAACCGACTTGCATCTTTACCCACCGCCTCCAAAAGCGTATATAAAGCCCAATAAATTGAGCTTTTACCGCTGCCATTTTCGCCATAAAGCAATACATGATTGCCATTAATTTTAATTGGCTCGTTATCGGTAAAGAACTTAAAATAGTTAATGTGTAGTGCTTGTATCGGTTTCATTTTGTTAGATTATGTTGCTTAGAATTTTACCAACGGTGTTGGGTAGTTTTATGTTTACCATTGCCATGCTTTTTCGGACTGGACTTCCTGGCGTTTGTAAAGTCTTAAATACTTCTCCAATAATTTCACCTTGTTCTTCACTGTCAAGGTTTTCAATGGATTTTACACTCAATTCATAAATCATCCCTACGTTGGCTTCTTGCATCTCCTCTGCAAAATATAGCTCACAAACCAAATGATTCATTACATCTTCAAAGAAACCAGCTACTTGTTTGTTGTCCGCATAAGGGTTTACTCGTTCATGCTCGGAGTTGTATAAATACAGCAAATAATCCGCTACTCTTGATATTTTCTTTTCTTCAATAGCATCAGGAACTTTAATGGGTATTTCATTCATTACAAAGGCTTTTATTTCCCTCGAATTTCCTTGTAACTCAGGAAAATTTTCTTCAAAAATGTACCTAAATAATTTAGAATTAAATACACCTAACAAGTATTTTAATTTTTCGCCAGTCATGATAAAACATTTATCATTTGCATAAAAACCTTTATCATCATACGAAAAAGATATGTCTTTTACCATGTTGGGATAAATGATTTTGGGTTTTTCAAAGTCTTTCCAGTAAGCTATATTGTCTTGAGTCTCAAACCATGCACTACTTGTCTTTTTTCTACTGCCTTGTTCTCCACTTTGCTCAAGTCGATGTTTTCCAAAACTTAACAAATGATTCTTTATCTCTACAAACTCATCAATATCTAAACCCAAAACAGGAAACGTCCCAATCAGCCATAAATCACAAAACTCAAAACCATAGCGTCCCACATCTCTACCTCTCAATATTGGTTTGATTATTTCCTTATTGCGAATATCCTTCTCAATGAGTTCGTTCTTTTTAACGGTGTCAATAATAAAGGCTTCATTAAAACCTGTTAGAACTCCTCTGTTAATATTAACATCCCAGTTTTTTAACCTTACACCTTTTGCTTCTATTTGTTGTTTGAGGTCATAGCGAGTACGTTCCAAAATCACCCAAGCATCATCTGGCTGGCTTTGAAGAACAATATGATTATTACCAAAATAATGATTGAGATGTTTAACGGCATACTGTGTACGACGAGTCAGGCGTAAAGCACGTAACGCATTGGTATTTTTGTGTTTACGATACGCCATAATGGTAGTAAGTACGGTGGCAGACTCAAATATTTGGCAGTCAGAAAGGTCAATTAATTTGAGTGGGTCAGTTTCTTCTCTAAAAAACTTTCTTAATGATTGTCCATAATTTGAGCGTAACCAAGAGCTACCCGTAATATACACCAACACGCCACCTGAGCGTAATAATTGATGTCCACGCTCATAGAAAAGTGCGTAAATATCCCCTGTTGATTCAAAGGTTTCATACTGAGTTGATAGAGCTTTTAGTTGAGGTTGTTTACTGATTGAGAAATAAGGCGGATTGCCAATGACAATATCAAAGCCACCCTCATCAAAAACTTCTTTAAAGAATAACCGCCAAAGAAAATACGGTTTTTCGTTTGGTTTCTTTTGAAGTTCTAATACACGCTGTTCTCTTTCGTCAAATTTTTCGTATTGCTCTATCCACGTTCTGTATCGCTTCATTTCCTTTGACTTCTCGCTGATTCTACCCGCAACGCCTTGCTCTGTCCAAAGCTTTTCTTGTTTTTCAATCTTAACCCGATAGTCTAATTTTTCTCGTTCAAAGGCAGTATGTATTTTCTTATTAATTTTATTATCAATCTTTTTCTTTATTTCCGCTTTTGAAGTATTATTTTTCAGCGGGTCGAAATAATTATGTATCAAAGAAGTTAAATCATTTCTTGAAGCAGCATCAAAAACCAATAGCGTTTGCTTTGGCCCACCAAACATATCCAACTGGTGCTTTTCCTCCAATACTACGTCATCGTCGTCGTCCGTACCAATTTTACTCAAATCAACCCCTTCAAACGTATCAAAAAGGCTATTTCCTTGCATGATTTTATAGTCAAGATTAGGCAATGGACGAGGCGTTTCTTCGTCAACCACTAAAGCCAACCAAAACCTCAAACGAGCAATATCAACCGCTCCTTTATCCAAGTCAATACCATAGATAGACTTTTCTATAATGCTCAATTTTACCTCAGCAGCATCAAATCTATTGGCGTTCAAAAAAGGGAAAATAAAGCGTTTAGCTTCAAATATTTCCTGCAAGATACCAATGGGAAATGCCCCTGAGCCAATGGCAGGGTCGCAGATACGTACTTTACTCAGGAGTTTATCTAATTTCTGGGCATTTTCTTTTCTCTTCAAGAAATCAGAAATATCCTTTTTTCTTATAAAATCTTCAATTGATGCTTCTTCGGGAAAATGGGGTTTAAGGTACTGTTCCAGAGCTTCTTGGCACATAAACTGTACCACCTCTTTAGGCGTATAGAAAGCACCTTTATCTTTATTTTCTTCAAGAAGGTTTTCAAAAATATGCCCTAACATTTCGGGGTCAATTCCTACTTCTGCATCATCGGGGCTATTTTCGTCAATCGTAAAATTATATTGTTCAAAAAAATCAAACAGTTCAGAGAAATAGCTTTCGGGAAAGTTGAAATAGTTGGTCTGTGGAGCATCATTATCAAAAAGCCCCCCGTTTAAATAAGGAACTTTTGTGCCTGTAAATCCAAACAAATCATTTTCTCGTGCTGAGTTAAGCGTATTGAAAAATAACTCAACCAAACAATCCGAATAGAAGGTTGATTTGTCAGCAGTATTTTGGAATAATTTTTTAATAAATTCAGCATCTCCACCTTTCCAATCAGACTGATTCGCAGGCACGCCCATCCAACCCTTTTTCTGTAAAAAGTATAAAAAAACAATACGACCTAACAATTTTTTCGCAAAGTCACGGATAGGTTTTTCTATTTTGTTTATATCCGTTTGTTCTCCATCTTTCAGAATATCATAATACGCTGGTTGATTCTTGATGTACAGCCAAAATCTTTCATAATTGTCTTTATAGCCTTTAAAAAACTCTTTATTGAGTTTATCAACGTTGAACGCTTCGTATAAATCATTCAATGTTAGCGGCTTATCATTCAAAAACCAAAAACGCTCAGTTGCAGTACGAGTCAGTTCATTTTTCCCAAGTACGTAGGTATATCTTTTTCTTGATTTCTTCTCTTCGGTAGTTTTGCGTTCAATTTCTTGGGTTTCTTCATTCATTTCATTTACATCCGAAATAAACGAAAATCTCCATTTCTGTTTAGAATAATCAACAAATACCACAAGGACAGCATCAACATCATACTTGTAGATGCTTTCTAATATTTTTTTAACCCCAACTTTATTAGACTCAATTTTCACATTCTGCTTCAAATTGACTTCAAAAAGTCCAACCGTTCTTTCATCTGATGTTTCAAAATTTCCTATTTCAAGGGCATCTATCGCTAAATCATTTTCGGTTAAAGGCATTGGTGTATTACGAATAGGCATATTTTTCACACCAAATACCTCAATAAGTATCTGCTTCCAAGATTCTTGGTTATACGAGCTTGATAGAATAGTTTGTAGTTGTTGTTTGGTCATGTTAGTAAGTTTTTCAAGGCTTCAGGATTAGGTAGTACATTTTTTAGGTGTTCGGGCATTTGTTCAGACAACTGATAAACCGCCACACCCATTGGGTTTGAGATTTGTTGAAAGGCATATTCGACGGTTTTATCGCTTTTTTCTTTGCAAAGCACTACACCAATAGCAGGGTTTTCGTCGGGTAGCCGTTCGGTATCGTTCAGCACATTTAGGTAAAAGTTGAGTTGTCCTGCATCTTGCGGACGGAATTTGCCCTTTTTGAGTTCAAAAGCCACTAAACATTTCAAAATTCGGTTGTAAAATAGCAAGTCGATGAAGAACTCATCTTCATCCACAACGAGCCGATGTTGATTCCCTATGAAAGAAAAGCCTTTACCCATTTTCATGATAAATTCTTTAATGCTATTCACGATGCCTTTTTCTACTACTCTTTCATCGTTAGTTTCTACATTGATATAGTCAAGTAAGTATTCATCTTTAAATGCCAACGTAGAACTTTGTTGCAAAGCGATGGGAAGTGTTTTTTCAAAGTTATTCTGAATCGTTTTGCCTTGCTTTTGGTATAAATTAGCTTTGATTTGCCATTCGAGCATTTCATGCGTCCAATGGTTTTCAACAGATTTCTGAAGATAAAATAATCGTTCATCCCATACTTTACATTTATTCATCAACAAAGTATGATGCGAAAAACCAACGCCGAAAAATAGCTCTGGTGTAAGTTCCTCTAATTGGCCAGATGGCATCTGGCTAATTTCAAATTCTTGACCGTCAGTGGTTTGCATTCCTGCCGTTGAAAACGGCAAAAATCGAGCAGAAGAATATTCTTCGGCAAATTGCTTCATGTTTTTGAGATTTGTGAAAGAAAATCCACGTAAACCTGGCAATTCTTTTTGCAGGTCGATAGCTATTTGTTCTATGACCTTTGCTCCCCATTTTTCGGAAGCAACTTTTTCAGAAAGCCCCTTGCCAATCACCAAATAGAGCATCAATTGCTCACGATTGACTAAGCGAGCGGCAACGAAACGACTCCGAATAATTTGTTGCTTTACTTCGTCAATAAAGTTTAAATAAGTGCTTGAAATACTCATGTTAGATAAAAGTTTCAGAGATTACAATATCAGGTTCAATAATAACGGGTAGAGTATCATTGATTACCCCAAACTCTTCCTCATCTGACTGATTGGTGACATCGTATTTTTTTGCCAATAACAAAATCAAATTATCTCCTTGAGCCAGTGTAATCTCTTTCTTGTTGATTTTTCTGTTCAGTTGACGAACCTCGTTTGGTAACGGAGTATGAGTACCTTTTTCTATCAAATCAATGAGTTTATCACATGAAGTCTTCACTTCTCGGTTTTTGGTATATGTTGCTCGATAATCTCTTAAAAACTTACGGGCTTGTGCAGTGATGGCATCGGCTTTATCATTACTACTCACTTTTTCAGCATTTGCTCCAAAGAAGTCACGTTCAAAAGCTTCAAGTGTAACTTGTACTTGCGTATAGTGAGTCTCTGGTAAAGGCAAGGGAACTTCTGTGGTATTAGCTTCAAAATATTTGGCCGCCTCCAAGAAAGTAAGTGCAGATACCTTATGTTGTTTATCAACTTTATAAAACTCTAACTTGTAAGCAGATTTCAGGAATACAACCGTTGAGTTTTGAATTTCATTATTACCAGTTCGACCAGTACGAGCTTTTAGTGGCAGTTTCTCAATACGTTTGAACTCTTTGGGATTTAAGTCTTTATACTCACGTATAAATTTAAGATACTTTAAACGTTGGTCTTCGTCGTCGGGCAATCCTTCTTCAAATAATTTAAACTGCTCAACCAATTCTTCATGCGTAAAAATTTGAGCGTCTTCTCCAAATGTTGAGTGAAAACCTTGCAATTTAATTAAAGCCTTATTGTATAGTTTTATCTCTTCGTCTCCTTGTTGCGAAGGGTAATAATTGTAATTGAAAATAGTACCCGCTACACTACCAATGCGGTTTACACGTCCAATGCGTTGCATCAAACGAGTAGCGTTCCAAGGAGTATCGTAGTTAACAATAACGTTTGCTCGATGTAGGTTAACACCTTCCGCCAAAACATCCGTAGTAATAATGATTCGATAATCATCTTTCTGTTTAGCAGGGTCTTGGTTGGCATCAAAATTATCAAGAATAGTTTCAAATATTTTACTACGATTGTCAGACGATACGCACAGAATAGGCGTATCAATACTTGCTTGAAGGTTTTTAGTTAGATAATCAGCCGTATCTGTACTTTCTGTAAAGACCACTAATTTACCTGTGGGGTTAATGTCTTTTCTAAGAAATTCGTCTTTAAGGTTCTCCTGAAAAGCAGCCAATTTAGGGTCGTAAGTTACATTGTCCCATAACGCTACTAATTCAGAAAGTAACGTATAATCACTCTTTAAACCATCTATTAAACTGATTAAAGTAGGATCTATATTACTAATAGGTTGCTTAATAAATTCATCTGGAGTGAAAATATTATTACGGGGATTTTTTTGAGATAACGCATCAATCAATAATTCAATATCCTCAACACTTGTACCTTTTTCTTGCAAATCATTAATACGTAAGTCTGGTGCTATTAGTATTTTCTCATTCTCAAACATTTCAATCATTCGTTCAGTAGAAGTTTTGAGATTACTGAGTGATATTTTAAAAGCGTAAAAACTACTCTCCAAACGCTTAATCATTAGCGTTTTCATGATACCCGCCAAAGACCTCGATACCAACTCTGCTTGCGTGTAACCACACTCATCTTGTTTCTCTCTTGTTAAGAAACGAATAGCTTGATAGCGATAGTAATGAATATCTTCCGTCAAAAAATCAACCGTTTTTTTGAACAAGACATTTAGCTTTCCATTTAACTGGTAAAGTTTCGCTTTAGGAGCCGCAATTTCAGGGAACATAATGCCCTGCTCCTGCAAATCTTTTTGATAGCTTGGAAAATTAAGTAAATTTTTTCGAGTCCTTCTCACCGTAACAGGCTCGATTACTCGGGTGCGTATCTGAGCGTATAACTCCCTAATTCTATCCATATTAGGGTCTTCACTGGCAATAATTTCCCTATATTCTCTGATAATTGGCCCAAAGAAAGTTTGTAAATTAGTTTCAGGTAATGTACTACGTCGAGCATCTTGAAATAGCTGCAATAAATAATACAAATCTTGCGGACGATTATTAAGTGGCGTTGCTGAAATCAAAACAATCTTTTTACGATTATCGGCAATTAATCCTTCTCCATTTCTTGAAGCTTTACAAATACGTTGCAATTGACTGAACATCTGAGATGTATGATTACGATACCTGTGAGCTTCATCCACCAAAATCAAATCATACTCTTCCTTAGCCCAATACTTTGGGTCTTTTTCTTCTAATATTTTATCTAAACGACCATTTGTGATAAACTTAGTGTGTTTATCTATTTTAAATTGCTTGAATGTATTAATCCAGTTTTTCTCGAGGGCAGGAGGATATATCACTAAAATTTTAGTGTTGACTGAGCCATTAGCTATTAAAAACCGTTTGGCAATCATCGTAGCTATAAGTGTTTTGCCTAAACCAACAACATCGGCCAAGAAAAAACCATTATGTTCTAATAGCATTTGAAAGCCTTGATTGACAGCTTCTACTTGATAACTTAATTTTTTAAAATTCTGAGGTAAATCTCCAACTGTATCAGGGTCATAGTCGATATTCTTTCCAAAATATTCTATCAAAAATTTTACATATAATTCAAATGGAGTAAAAGTTTGTCCAATGTGTGTCTTTTGTTTAAACAACTGAATATCAGCAGGTAAAATCGGCGTTGATTTCTTCCAAAGTTCTTCAAATTCATCTTTGGTAAACTTTACATCATCGTAATCTTTCAAAGCAATATTTAATTCATAATTGGGACTTTGTTTTGTTCCCAACCCAGCATCGGTCAAATTGGATGAACCCATAATAACCCATCCATCTGAGTGTTCTGAATGATTTTCGGGTAACAATAAATAAAACTTAGCGTGAATTGTTTGACTACTCGATGCA
Organism: Cytophagales bacterium; assembly: GCA_013298805.1. Taxonomy (GTDB): domain Bacteria; phylum Bacteroidota; class Bacteroidia; order Cytophagales; family Spirosomataceae; genus Arcicella. The sequence goes on from JAAFIU010000016.1 coordinate 33,811, forward strand.
CGAACTTCGATTTTACCATCAATTAAATCGTTGATAAATTGAAGCACCCCATTTTCCACTTCGGCAGAATACTTAGCTTCTTTAATATCTTGAATGAACCATTTAAGAAACTCATTCTTGGTTCTATTCTCATCTCCAAAAAACAGCATACCTTTTCGCTGAGCTTCAGCAAAGAGAGAGTCGACATTTATACCTACTAATATTTTAACACTTGGCAGATTCTTTAGATAAGGTTGAAGGGCAAAATAACCAGAAGAGCGAAAATAACCTACAACTGCATGAAAGGCATACAAATCCTTCATTTGCTCAAATATACCTTTGAATTTATTAAAAAGATTACGTTCGCTACTATTGGTGAAAAACTTGGTTGACATTTAGATAAATCTTGATTTTTGGAAGATAAACCCAAATATAGATAAATCCTGTCAAATTATTGGACAAATAGAGGCTTAAAAGCTAAATCTGTTATACAGTTTTAGCTTTTTTGTTTTACTAATTATTCAGCGTTACAAACGCTTTGTACACGATTACATATTACTTTAAATTTTTAAACAATCTCTCAGTAACTTTTACAGCTTTAGCAATCTATTTCACCATCCTCATACTTCCATCAAATGATAAAAACCATTCTCAGCTCTCTTTAATTTATCGCCAAAAGATAACGTTTGCCAGTAGGCTTATATGGTAACCGTCAACGCCAAAATTGGGATTTGGTGTTCTAAAAAATCAAGTCTTGGTCGGTGAGCATGGATGAATTTTGCCAATAAGTGAAAGTAAAATATATGTTAGATACCCGAAACAAAAGCCAACTCTGTTATACAGAATTGGCTCGTTTCACTCCGTTATACCTTGTAATACCCAGTAATACAGTGTAAAATGGAGTATTATAGGGTTATTCATAGATTGTCCAACCAATTCCTTCGGTATAAATAGCTTTTCGTTCCTCCTTCTTTTTGTTGATATATTGGAAGTCCCAAGTAGCTTTGTCTTTGATATGGAGGATACGCTCAACCTTTCGCTCCTGAGATGCCATCAATAGTTTTGGCTCAGTTTTGTTTTTATCTTTAACCTCTTCTTCTTCTTTCAAATCTGAATTGAGTTTACCGTTTACAGTTGCCACCATTTTTTTGAAACCACCCACTAAAATATCTTTGAAATAGATTATTGCTCCAAAACCAAACATCAACAGGCACACACCAATTATCTTCCAGATGGAGGTAGATTCAGAGTTCTTTGGAAACGGATGGTAATTAGAATTATATTGATTTGGAAAATGGGTATTATCCGAATTAGAATTTGTTTTATTAAAGACTCCAAAAGGGTCTTTTGAATATAGGTTGTTATACATGATAATAAGTTGGTTGGAGTTGATTAGGTACGATTACTTCTTGATAATAATGTTGAGTTAAAACCGAAACAATATCAGGCAAATCTCTGATGCTGCGATTATTTTGACTGAGCGTTGTAAAGATTCCTTTTAACAAAGGCGTTTCGTAGAGTTGAAGCCTATCAGCCAAGTTTTTAATTTGCTGACGTTCATCAGATACTGATTGTTCTCTTACCTTTTGTCGATAGCCATTTAAAGCAATATCTATCTGATGTTGAATATGTTGTTCGCTAAGTTTGTGGGTTGTTTCGGTGGCTTCTTGCCAGAGTGTTTTAGGCTCTTCACGAAGTCGTTCAGTTAATTGAGTGTTTTCATCTTTTAGCTCAATAACTTTTAGTTGAGTCTCCTGTAAAGTTCTTCTAACCTCTGCCAATTCTTGGTGTAATTGTAGAACCTCATTATTATCTTCTGGTGGGGCCTCCAATTTATTCCAATTCGATTCTAAAATAAAAAGAACGTACTCTGACATAGTCATTTCCCGCTTATCAGACTCGTCCATCAGTTTTTTCTTTACGTCTAAGGTTGTCCTGACGTTGATGTTTGCACTCAAATTGATGTTATTCATAAAATAATTGTGATTTAGTTGATGTCTTACACAGTATTACGCTGTATAACTATGTAAAACTTATCACAAGATTAGAGTAAAACCATTTAATAGACTGGACAATATGAACAATACGGATTATATGAATTGAATTAAGTGAAACAATAAACGCCCACCATTGGTGAGCGTTTTTACATGATTGAGGATATTACTTCTGAATAACCTTTTTTATATCTTCCACATTAAAATCGTAAGCATGAGCAAAGTCTTCAATTCTGACTTTACTTCCTTTTAATTTTTTTGAAAAAGGATAGTTTG
>JAAFIU010000072.1 GCA_013298805.1 Cytophagales bacterium
CATGAGTTCCCAATGGTCATTGAGTTTTTTTTGAAGAGCAAATCTATTCCAAGAAGTAAAATGAGCATATTCTTGAGCATAACAATTTGAAATTAGCGATATAAAGATGATAGTGATTAGTAATTTGTACATAAAATTATTTCAGAGACTACTGTAAAACTGAAGCTATTTAAACTTCATTTTTTTAGCAATTTTGCGTAGGAAAATGACCGAGAATGCTTAATATTTCAATCCAAATCGTTTGCCAACAGCCTTGTTTAGACCATTTGTTAAAATAGAAGCTGTTTAAACTTTCCCTTTCGGATTAAACTAAGTCTTTTAGAATAGCTTGTTCCAAAATTTACTCAACATAGCGATGCTATGCTTCGCAAATTTTGAAAAAATCAGTTCAAAAATACAATACTTTCACCTCAGAAACGGAAAGTTTAAACAGCTTCATAATAAAATACCGATTGCCAACTTAATAATGTCTTAGAAAAAACTGTTTAGTTTTGGTAATTCTCGCCACTGACAGCCTGTCTTTAAGCGATAAAAATGGCTTCAACTATTTCAGTTCAGTTAGAGATACTGTCGTTTCAAACCCACGATCTCAAATTGTTAAGTGTGGCAAAATATAGTTCTTTATTGTATCTTTATTGATGACTCCAATTGTAGTTAGTTTTGTTATTTTAGCACAACAAAGGTCAGCCTATTTTGGGAATCTTCTTAAAAGTTTAAATAGCTTCAATATTAAAAAGTTCAAAAACTAAAAGTAGTCCAGTAAATTAAATTTCCCATGCAAAATCTCAGCATTTGTTACTATAAAAATAAGAGCAAGACATTGATAATTTGTAATGAAATTTTCAATAAAAATAAATAAGAAAAATTTATAACACATTATCAAACAGACAATTACAAAAGGAATTGTCTGTTTCTGTTTTATTCAAATTCATCTTGTTTTCTTGGGTATATTTGAAAGTGTTGCTTTACGGGAGTAGTCTTTCAAAACGACGACTTCTGTTGAAGCTCATATACACAATATCTTTTAAAAAACAGCAACCAATTTCCAGTAACTAATCAACCACCAGTAACCAATACCTACTTAACCTCAAATACTCCTTCACCTATTCTGTAACCTTCGGCGTAAAGTTCTATGATGTGTTTTCCTTCCTTGTAAGATAACCCACGACTATAAACAAATTCTACCGATTGATGCGAGTTATCATAGATAATCTTTTGCTTGGCAGTAAATGTCATTTCTCGATTCTTATAATTAAATGTTCCCGAACCCGTTGCCATATCTGCTATGGTTGCTCCTGATGGGTCAATAATTCTTAGGAAAATCGTTTTTGCTTCACGAGTTGTTACTTGGTTTTCCTGCAAATAGAACGTGATTCTTACTTTATCAACTCTTTTTGAACGATAAACGCCTCCGTCACTTTCCTTTCCTTTGGTTGAAATCGCATAAATATTAATACTTTCAGCACGTAAAGCAGCGGCTTGTGACACCTTTTCGTTTAGTTCACGGTTACGAGCTTCTACTTCTTTAGCACGGTCGGCTAACTCTTTTTGCTTAATGGTAAAGTTCATTGCCGAGTCGCTCAATGCTCTTTGGGCGTAAGAGATTCCTTCCAATAAGTTTTGAGTCTCTTTACTTAATGAGTCATTTTGGGCAACCAGAATGCCATTTTCTTTTCGTAATTTAACTAACTCAATATCTTTTTGACCTAACAAAATCATATATTCTTTGATTTTCGATTGGTATTTTTTCACCGAAAACCCTTCCATTTTTTGTAGTGCAATTTTATCAGCCTGCAATTGTTCTTTAGCTCGCATCAATTCATCTACATTGCCACCGAGCTTCCTGATTTCTATAATTTTACTGTTCAACTGATTTTCAATTGAATCTAATTTTGTATTTGCCTGTAATAATTCTTTTGCTTGTAAAGTGGTAATCTCCTCTACTTTATGATTACTCTGACGTTCACGAACGTATAAAAAACCCAATGCCAATGATAACAGTCCTAAGACTGCCACGGCAATTTTCAGTTTATTCAAACTTTGTCTTTGTCTATTCGGATTGTACTCCATTTTAGATTTTTTATATTTATATGGGTCGTGTCAATTAAAACGCTTTTTATCGGCTTTTATTTAAAGAAATAATCCACGAACAATGTTTAATTTTACAAATCTAAGTTATTGCAACTGATAACGCAAAAATTTGTGACATTGCCCTAAGTCTTATGCGTTATTGGTAATTATAATTTCAGATAAAGTCTTGTAATTATTATCAAAAATGACAAAATAAATAATGGATATAGCAGAAAATATAGATAAAATCAAGGCTGAGTTGACAGGCACTTCTGCTCGATTGATTGCCGTTACCAAAACTAAACCTTTGGAAGACTTGCAAGCCGCTTATGATGCCAACTGTAAGGTTTTCGGGGAGAATAAAGTTCAAGAAATGGTGCAGAAATGGGAAGTTTTACCCAAAGATATTGAATGGCATTTAATTGGACATTTACAATCTAACAAGGTGAAATACATGGCTGAATTTGTGGCGATGATTCACTCGGTAGATTCTTTGAAATTATTGCAAGAAATAGACAAACAAGCATCAAAATACAACCGAGTAATTGATTGTTTACTGCAAATTTATATTGCCGAAGAAGAAACAAAATTTGGATTATCAGAAGATGAAGCTCGTGAGATTTTGGATTCTGAAGAGTTTAAAGCCATGAAAAATATTCGTATCGTTGGATTGATGGGCATGGCAACCAATACCGACGACCAAGAGCAAATCAGGTTAGAATTTAGAAATTTAAAAACGTTCTTTGAAACACTAAAAACGCAGTACCCTGCAACCGAAAACCTTCAACTCAGTGAAATATCAATGGGAATGTCAGGTGATTTTATGATTGCTGCCGAAGAAGGCTCAACGCTTGTACGGGTGGGTTCGGCCATTTTTGGAAGTCGATAAATTTCAATTAAATTTAACACAAAATAACCAAAAACATCCCAACATGGCACAAATGGGTTTTTCCCCACAAGCAAATTCTCTTGATGAACCGTCAAGCAATGAGAATAAAGGCCAATACCTTATTCCCCTCATCCTCATTACCTGCCTGTTTTTCTTATGGGGAGCAGCCAATAATTTGAATGATATTCTTATCAAACAGTTCAAAAAAGCCTTTGAATTGAGTGATTTTCAATCGGGATTGGTGCAGTCAGCTTTCTATTTTGGTTATTTTGTATTGGCAATGCCTGCTGCCATTTTTATGCGAAAAAAAGGGTATAAAGCAGGTATTCTATTAGGGCTTTCTTTATATGCAACGGGGGCTTTATTATTTTATCCAGCGGCAGAATCTCGTTCTTACGGTTTCTTTCTCTTTGCATTATTCGTGATTGCCAGCGGTTTAGCGTTTTTAGAAACCGCTGCCAATCCTTATGTTGCGGCTTTGGGGTCGCCCAAAACGGCCGCTTTCAGATTAAATCTTGCCCAGTCTTTTAATCCGATTGGCTCAATTGTGGGTATTTTAATCGGACAGCAATTTATCTTTTCGGGCGTTGAATATTCCAAAGAACAATTATCAAAAATCAGCCCAACCGAACTCGAAAATTATTACGCCAGCGAAGCATCAGCCGTTCAAATTCCGTATTTAATTATCGGGATAATTGTGATTGTTTTTATGGCTTTTATCTGGTTTACCAAATTCCCGACCGTTGCAGAAGAGGCAGTTTCTACTGAAAAAGTCTCGTTGAAAACCCTTTTCGGAATCAAACATTTTAGACTTGCCGTAATCACACAATTCTTTTATGTTGGCGCTCAAGTAGGCGTTTGGAGTTACTTGATTCGCTATTCTCAAAATGCCGTAATAGGAATGTCAGAAAAAGAAGCTGCCAGTTATTTAACCTATTCATTGATTGTTTTTATGATTGGGCGTTTTGTGGGAACTGCTTTATTGAAATATTTTCAGTCGAATCGTTTAATGGGTTTTTATGCCATTGCTTGTATTATTTTAGTAGGCATTTCAATCGTTTCAACCCAATACGTAGGAATATGGGCTTTGGTGGCTACCAGTTTTTTCATGTCAATTATGTTCCCAACTATTTTTACCTTAGGTCTTGACGGACTCGGTGAAGGGTCAAAATTAGGAGCATCTTTATTGGTTATGGCAATTATTGGAGGAGCAGTTTTAACGGCAATTATGGGTTTAGTTTCTGATTTACACGGCATTAAATTTGCCCAAATTGTCCCTGTTATTTGCTTTGGCGTGGTAGCTTTCTATGGTTTCAGAGGAAGTAAAGCGTAACGCTATTTTTTAGAGAAAACTCTTATTAAGAAGTCAAATCAAATGAATATAAAAATTAATAAAATACAGCACATTGGTATTCCTGTGACAAATATTGAACGCTCCGAAGCATTCTATCAAAGTCTTGGTTTTGAAGATATTATGAGTTCTACTTTTATTCATAATAACGCTGAAGGTAAAGTCAAAATGATGAAAAGTGGTGATGTTATCATGGAAATTTATCAAATGCCCGAAGCCGAATTAACAGAAATTAGACAAAGGGGCAACGGACACATCGACCACGTTGCTTTTGATGTTGAAAATATCGACGAAACCTTTGAAACCTTGAAAAAAGCAAACTTTACCATTCTTGAAGCTGAACCCGTTTTCCTTGCTTTTTGGAAAAATGGTTGCAAATATTTCAATATTGTTGGTCCAGACGGAGAAAGATTAGAATTTAACCAAATATTATAATGTCATTAACTCAAAACTATATTTGCTGCTTCGGAGAAGTTCTTTGGGACTTGCTACCCTCTGGAAAACTTCCTGGAGGAGCTCCAATGAACGTTGCCACCCATTTACAAAATTTAGGCATTCCGTCAGTGGTCATTAGTCGGGTTGGGAATGATGAATTGGGCGATGAAATCAAGGCATTTTTGAAAGAAAAAAACTGCACGCTTGATTTCCTCCAAACTGATGAAATACATCCAACAGGAAAAGTAAACGTTTTTTTATCCGAAAAACACGAAGCCACTTACGAAATTGTTCATCCAGTAGCTTGGGATTTCATCAGTATTTCTCCCGAAACAATCGACTTAGTAAAAAGCTCAAAAGGTTTAATTTTTGGAACATTAGCTTGCCGAGATACGCATACGAAGAACACTTTATTAGCTTTGTTAGAAGTTGCTCCGCTAAAAATTTACGACGTTAATTTACGCCCTCCACATTATACACAAGAACTCGTCGAAACGTTTTTACACAAAGCTGACATCGTTAAAATGAATGAGGATGAATTAGCAATCATTACGGCATGGTACGGATTTACGGAAGGAAGTGACGAGCAAAAGCTTTCGCAATTGAAGGATAAATTCCATTTACAAACTCTCATCGTAACACAAGGAGGAGACGGAGCAATGGTTTTGGCAGAACAAGGTTTTTTCAAATCAGAAGGCTTCAAGGTTACGGTAATGGATACCATTGGCAGCGGAGATTCATTCTTGGCGGGTTTTCTTACTAATTATTTGGCAGGAAAACCAATTGATTACGCTCTTACGTATGCTTGTGCTTTAGGTGCTTTGGTGGCATCACACAAAGGAGCAAATCCACCGATTAAGGAAGCTGATATTTTGGAAATGATTGGTTAATTGGGTACTGAGGATTGGTCGATTGATTTGAACGTTTTCTGCTTAACCAATAACTAATTTCTAATAACCAATCGACCAATAACTAATTACCAGTAACCGATAACCAATTACCAGTAACTAATTCAAAACCATTTTCGGGAAACGATACATTTGTGAATCATAAACCATCAATTGGTCGATTTCTAACTCAAAGTATTTGTATAAAGGCGAGCGTTCGAGTTGCTTGTGAATATCGGGTTTGTCTTTGGCATTCATGGTTATCCAACCACGACCAGCCTCCGCCGAAATAGCGTAAGAATCAATTATTCCCTTCAAAATCAGCTCATTAATTACGCCACGATGTTTGGGAACGAGACTCATAAAATCCTCATCAATACTAAAAAAAACACTTACCTGATATTTGTTCATCTTACGTCTTTTTGATTCTTGGTAAATATAGTGGTTATTAGGGATTAGGCAAATAGGAATGAAAAATTAGTTTTACCACTACAATTATAAACGTAAAAAATACCTTGACAGTTCGATTAACCATCAAGGTATTTTTGTTTAAGAATGGGTAATTGAACCAAATCTTACACTGCACCCATTACGTAAACTGCACCTTTCGGACCAGCCTCGGTGGTGCTTCCTCCTGTATCTTCCAATGAAATAGCAAAGACTACTGCATTTGAGAATGATTTCATTTTTAAGATATTACCTTTACTATCAATCATTCCTGCATCAACAGGTTTTCCGTCAACAATTGCCCAAAGTTGGTATTGTTTTCCTTGGGGTACTTCGGGTAATGACAACGCAGATAAATAAACCTCCTGCTTTGTTTTATCAAAATATATTAATGCTTTTGCTTGTGGAGCAACGGGTTGCCCAGAAAGCTGGATAATTTTAACGTCAGGGTTTTGTAAAATTGCCACTTCTTCTTGATAGCTTGCTTTCAAGGTCTGTCCTTCTTTGGCGAGAACTTGATTTTGACTTTCAAGGGCTAATACTTTCTCTTCCGAATTTTTCCAATTCTTAAAGAACCATATATTTGCTGAGATACTTAGGGCTAATAATACCCACGAAGCTGCCATTTTGAATATTGACCTCTGCGGAGCTGACGATTGTGTATTTTGATTGAGACTAATTACTTCACGAGATTCAGTTGTCTCGGTAACTGGTTGGGGAATACTTCCTGTTTGGGTATTATAAACTCCTTCTTGTTCACTAAAAAGAGATTCCATAATTTTGTTTTTCAAAAACGCTGGAGGTTCTTTTTCGTATTGTAAAGCATAGGTTTCGAGGGAGTTTCTGATAGCATCTAATTCTTGCTGAATTACAGGGTATTCCAGTATTAGGCGTTCCACTTCTGCTGACTCCCCAGCAGTAGCTACACCTAACACGTAGCTTTCTAAAATGCCTGATTCTATATATTCCTTAATGTTCATATCCATTTATCTAAAATTGCCAATAGCAAAACAAGTCCAAATTCTACAAAATATTGTCTTAACTGCACGATGGCAGCTTTCACACGAGTTTTCACTGTTCCCAAAGGAATTCCAAACTCATCCGCAACTTCTGCCTGTGTGTAACCTTTAAAATAGAGTAATTCTATCATTTGCTGGTGTTCAGGACGAAGATGTTCGACTACTTTTTTCAAACCAATGGCATCAACATCAAACTGACTACTTTCTTGATTGTCGATGAAATTTATGTTTGAATCAATGTCTTGATTTCGTTGAGAATTTTGAAATTCTTGCGAGCGGATTCGGTCAATGGCGGTATTTCGTGCTATGTTCAGAATCCACGTAAATAGTGTTCCTTTCGAGCGATTGTACCCCTCAATATTTTTCCAAATCTTCACGAAAGAATCTTGCATGACATCGGCGGCTATATCTTCTGAACGGACTATTTTCAAAATAACGCCATACAATGCCGATGAATAATTATCATACAAGATGGAGAACCCTCGTTGGTCTTTACTTTGCAGCAAGGCAACCAGAGCGTCTTCAGCTATAATCGTTTTACGTTTAGACATGAGTGTATTTTATCAATGAATGAAGTGTTTTAATACCTACCACATTCTGATTTTTTTGATGGCTTAATAAAGATAATGGGAATATTTGAGAGTTTCTGACATTGAAGATTCATTGTTGAAGAAACGCCTCTTGCAATTCGTTCAATACTTAAAAACTAAGTATTGAACACTCTTTGTAACAAATTGTTTAAAACCTTAAGCGTTTAGGATAAAGGGTAATTTTAGAAACAAAGGACTCCCTCAAAATGGGAAGCCCTTTGTGTATTACCCATTATTAAACCACACCTGTCTATTAGGCGTGAAGGGGATTCCTTTAGGATGAGATTTATCATATCTAAATCCTCTTCATACCTTACATTTTAGGCAATACTACTGCGTCTAATACGTGGATAACACCATTTGATTGATATACGTCATAGGTAGAAATATTAGCCATTCCGCCGTTCTCGTCTTTCAATACAATGTTGTGAGAACCATTCATAATGGCTGTTAAAGTTCCACCGCTAACTGTTTTAAATGTTGCCTTTCCACCACCTGCTTTGATTGCTTTAGAGATAGCATCAAAGTCATATTTTCCTGCTACTACGTGATACGTTAAAACTTTCACTAAGGTTGCTTTGTTCTCAGGCTTTAATAATGTTTCAACTGTTCCTGCTGGTAAATTTTCAAAAGCGTCATTTACTGGTGCAAAAACGGTAAAAGGCCCTTTTGTTTGAAGTGTAGCTACTAAATCTGCTGCTTTTACAGCCGCAACAAGTGTTGTATGTGCCTTTGAATTAACTGCATTTTCAACAATATTTTTTGTTGGATACATAGCTTCAGAACCTACTGTTACTGTTTGTGCTTGCGTTGCGAATGAAGCTACGCCTAATATTAATCCGAATACTAATGTTACTTTTTTCATTTGTTTGTGATGTTTTTATTTTGTTGATTATTTGTTTACATCTTTAATAAACTTTCAAACAGATTTACGGTAAACAATTGTAATTGGATTTAGTTGGACGAAAAAAAACCGAAAGAATTTATATTTTCTTTCGGTTTTCAATGTTCTATAAAGACTTAATCCAGTCTCTAACCAACGCCACGCCTTCTTTATGGGTTGTTTTTCGCCCAACTTCGGGCATCATTATTCCTGGGTCGGTGGATTCCATTCGGTAAATGAGGATTGATTTATCGGGATTTCCTCGCACGATGTCATAATCCCGATTTCCCGAACCACGTCCTGCCGCAACGGGCGTTTTGTCGAATCCCAAAGCCGTAAGATTATTTTCGTGAATACTCAAATTCAAGCCCGAAGTCATAGCGGGTCCTTTCGGGTTGTGACAGTGAGCACAATTAATGTCTAACCAAGCTCTTGAACGTTCTTCTAAACTGCCCGTTTCGGGTTTATTCCAAACGGCTAATTTGGGACAATCTTTTAACTCGGGCATATCTTTTAATATTCCCGTTTTCTGCCAATGGATTAATTGGTTCTCTGAGCCATTTTGATACGCAAACTCTCCATTCAATTGTCTGACTGATGGGCCAATGGGTGTCATTTTTTCCTCTCTGTTATGGCAACCTTTGCATTGATTCAGATTTGGCACTGAATATTGTTGCGTTCGCTTCTTTCCATCCAAATACACATAGCTGATTTCTTTGGTATCGCCCGCAACTTCCAAAATGGCATCGGTTTGTTCATCATTCCAAACGTATTCTAAAGCCTTCCAACCGCTTTCTTCGTGGATTAACAAACGTGTTTCCATCAATCGCCGACCTTTACTTGCATCTCTAAAATCATGAGGATAATAAAACGTTTTGATAATCGTCGTACCAACGGGGAAATCTAACACTTCTGTCGCATTATAATTTACGGTTTGCCCTGAAGGGATTTTCACGAAACGAAGTTTTTCGGCATAGTCCGAGAACAAAGGTGTATTTAGTGAATAGGGAATAATACCTTCGGCGGGTTTTTGATCTTCAATTTTTCCCACAAAAAAACCATATTCCGAAAGATTCATTTTCGGAGCAGTTGCCTGATTTTCTGAAAAGTGAATCGAATTAAATGAGAACGAAGCCCAAACCAATAATACACAACTAACGACAAACAGCTTACTTTTCATTACTATCTAATTTAATGGATTCTAACGAACAATCGTATTTGGTAGCATCACGAGAAATTGTTTTGAAATCATGTTCAGCATCAATATTTACAAAACTCTGATTTTTATTATTTCTGATACAAATCTTCTTGTCGAGAACGGTATTTCCTTGTGCATCAAGTGTTTTTGTGTCGATAATTCCGTCGTAAAAAATATGCGGAACGTCTTTGCCAAATTTCAACTTAAATCGGAACATCAAACCCATACGCCCATGACCCGTCGGGCGAACACTTTCCCGTTGATACTCATTATCGTGAATATTTACTGATGTCGGATACGGATAATATTCTTTGTCATTAATCGGTTTTTCCGTCATGTAATAACTAATAATACCCGTGCCAATACTTTTGTTGTTGATGATTCTATTCTGAAAAACTTCCACGTTATTAGAAGCCAAGAGCAAAATTCCCGTACCGTCTGGAACACTGGCAACGATATTGCCTTTTGGGGCAAAATTGAGAAAATTATTATCATGGATATAATTATCGAAAACTTTACAAAAGCCTCCTTTTTTCTGAACCAAATCGGGTAAATCAAATACCAAAAGCCCGCCTGTATTTTCGTAAGCCTCACAGTCGTGTACGCTCGCATACAAAGAGTTTTCAATTTCGATACCCGCCACGTTATGATAGGCTTTGGAGTTTTTTACTTCAATGTTTTTGGATTGCCCAACGTAGATACCTGCGTCTGATGCTCCAATGGCGATACAACCGTCAATCAAAACATTTTGACATTGCACAGGGTATAAACCATATCCGCCATTTTTCTCCGAAGGTTTACCCGTCCATTCTACTTTTACGTTTTTAAAAGTGATTCCTTTCACATTCATGGTTTTGACTAAATCCCCTTTTGAATCTTGGAGCGTCATGTTTTCAATGGTGATATTTTCGGCATTAGAAACTCGCAAACCTTCGGCTCCTTCGGTTTGTCCTTTAAAACTCAAAATAGTTTTATCCATGCCTTTTCCTCGAATGACGACGTTCTTTTTGTCTTCCATCGAAATACTATTGGTAAACGAGAAAGTTCCTTCGTCCAAATCCACAACCGAACCATTCTCAACCATAATTAATTGTGTTTGGATTTTTTTCTGGATATGCTGCTGAGAAAAACCACTCCGAAAAGTTAGCAGGAGTAATGAAAGAATGATGATATTTTTCATGTAAATATTGTTTTTGAGTTTCATCTAAAACCTCACCCCCGACCCCTCTCCGTTAGAGAGGGGAGAAAAATCGGGGTTGAATACCCCCTCTCCAACGGAGAGGGGGCGAGGGTGAGGTGAGGCGACGCTCGGTTAAAACGAACAATTTATAATTTGCGGTATTAAGTACATAATTCCAAAAGAATATAGCACCAATTTAGAAATTTTCGAGAAGTTTACAAACCCATAACAAAACGAAAGCCTCACAAATGTTATCCATCTGTGAGGCTTTCTATTTTCTAACCTAAATTGCTCTGAGTCAGCTATAAGAAATTATTTTCCTGATTTCTTCTTTGTAGTTGCTTTTGCAGGTGCAGGAGCTGGTGCTGGTGCAACTACTGGTGCAGTTTTAGAAACGGTTGGAGCTGGAGCTGGCTCTGCTACTGCTGGAGCTGCTACTTTAGGAGTCACTTCTCCTTTAATTGATAATACAATTTGTGGAGTTTCTGAATTACTAACAACTGTAACTGTCTTAGAGAAGTTACCTGGACGACCTTGTGAGTTGAAAGATGCAGTAACTTTACCTGATTTACCTGGCATTACTGGCTCTTTTGTCCAATCTGGAGTAGTACAACCACATGAAGCTTGTGCGTTTGAAATTACCACTGGAGCAGTACCTGTGTTAGTAAATTCAAAAGTATAAGTAGCTTGTACACCTTCTTCAATTTTACCGAAATCATGAGATTCAGTTTTGAATTTGATAACTCCTTGAGCATTAGCGAAAGTTGCTACGAACAAAAATGCGAAAACGAAAAGTAATTTTTTCATGTCTAAATTTTGATTTGTTGTTAAATGTTTATGATACCTTATTATTTACTCGAACAATGTTTGTGATTTTCGCACAAACAAATTGCAATATAATTTAAAAATGTCTTAGAATTTTTAGAGATTTAGATAAAGCTTTTCAGGAAATTAAAAACAAAGAATATTTTCTAAATCCTTAACCCATCACTCTTTACTCACCATTTTCTATAATTCTACGAAACAAAAGTAAATCCTTCAAAAAGGTTTGCAAAATCTTTGCCAATCTTTAACAAATCATTAACAATAGTAACAAACTATACAGTCAGACAGCAATGTTTGTTGCACTAATTAATTTTTTGTATTTTTGATAGTTCGATGTTTGAATTTCGATGCCTGATATTTGGAAATAAAAGAATACATATTCGTTTTTGTATAAATCTAATATTGTACTCAATTTTTGAAATCCAAACGTCAAAATTCAAATCTCGAAATTCAAATCCCGAACATCGAAAAACTATCCCAGCCTTGGAAAACACACTACTATCCGAAACCCTAACATTCAGCAAAGAGTCGGTCTTGGCTGATTACCACCTTGCTCGTTTGAGTCGAGAATGTAGCTTATTGGTCAGAAAAGAGGTTTTTGCGGGACGAGCGAAGTTCGGAATTTATGGTGATGGTAAGGAAATGTGCCAAATAGCACTGGCTCGTGCCATGCAAGCAGGCGATTTTATTTCGGGATATTACCGTGACCAAACCATTGTTGCCGCTGTTGGTGACATGACCTGGACGCAATATTTCTCCCAACTCTACGGACATCCTGATATTGCGTTTGACCCACACACAGCAGGACGTACCATGAACAACCACCACGCTACTCGTTGGTTGGACAAAGACGGCAAATGGCTCGACCAAACTAAATTATATAATTCAATCGGTGGGGTTTCTTCAACGGCAGGGCAAATGCCTCGTGCAGTTGGAGTTGCGTATGCTTCTAAACTTTACCGTCATCTTTCTGATTTACAAGACGTTTCCGAAAAATTCACTCGTGGTGGAAACGAAGTTTGTTTCTCCACCATTGGCGATGCTTCTACGTCGGAAGGAATGTTCTTAGAATGTATCAATGCGGCTGGTGTTTTACAAATTCCATTGGTGATGTCCGTTTGGGACGATGGCTACGGAATTTCTGTTCCTTCTGAATACCAAACGACAAAATCTTCTATTTCAAAAGCGTTAGCAGGATACCAACGCAATGAAGATGGAGCAGGTTTAGAAATTTTTACCGTAAAAGCATGGGATTATGTTGGTTTAATGGAAACTTACCAAAAAGCCGCAACACTGGCTCGTGAGTTTCATATTCCTTCATTAGTTCACGTTGAAGAAGTTACTCAACAACAAGGGCATTCCGCTTCTGGCTCGCACGAACGCTATAAATCAGCCGAAAGACTACAATTTGAAATAGATTTTGACTGTAATCTAAAATTCCGAGAATGGATTATTTCTGAAGGTTTTTCTACGGAAGAAGAACTACAAGAAATTGATAAAGAAGCAGTAAAAGAAGCTCGACGTTGCCAAAAATCAGCGTGGCAAGCCTACGCCGATTCTGTAAAGCCAGAACGTGAAGATGCCCTTTCGTTGATGTACCAAGCGGCAGCAGAAACTAATAACGGAGCAGAGGTAAAAGCCATTGCTGAAGACTTACGCAAAGCGATTAACCCAATTCACCACGAAAATGTAGTGGCAGTCAGAAAGGTTTTGAGAGCTTTACGTTTTGAAGAATCTCCTGCAAAACAAGGCTTACGTGAATGGTTGGCAAAAACAGCAGAACTCAATTTTGAGCGTTTTGATTCTCATCAATTTAGTATTTCCGACGAATCTCCCCTAAAAGTTCAAGCCATTGAGGCACAATACGATGGAAATTCTCCGAGTGTGGATGGGCGTGAGATTTTGAATAGAAACTTCGACCATTTATTCTCTACAGACCCAAGAATTTTTATTTTGGGTGAAGATGTTGGTAAAATTGGTGATGTAAATCAAACCCTTGCGGGATTACAAGAAAAACACGGTGAATTACGTATAACCGATACAGGAATCCGTGAAATGACAATTGTGGGTCAGGGAATTGGAGCGGCGATGCGTGGACTTCGGCCAATTATTGAAATTCAGTATTTAGATTATATCCTTTATCCTTTTGCAACCCTTTCCGACGATTTGGCTTGTTTGCAATATCGTACTGTTGGTGGTCAAAAAGCCCCTTTAATTGTCCGTACTCGTGGACACCGTTTGGAAGGAATATGGCACTCGGGTTCTCCAATGTCGGTTTTATTGGGCGGTTTGAGAGGCATACATTTATGCGTGCCACGCAACATGACCCAAGCGGCAGGAATGTACAATACGCTTTTGAATTCAGACGACCCTGCGATTGTGATTGAGTGCTTGAATGGCTATCGCTTGAAAGAAAAATTACCGAATAACCTCCACGATATGCGTGTTCCTTTGGGCGTACCCGAAGTTATCAGAGAAGGGCGTGACGTAACGATTGTGACTTACGGCTCAATGTGTAGAATTGTGATGGAAGCGGCTCGTCAGTTGGAAGAAATGGATATTTCGGTAGAAGTTATTGATGTTCAGACACTTTTGCCTTTTGATGTTTCGCATAAAATTGTGGAGTCTATCAAAAAGACCAATCGGGTGATTTTTGCCGATGAAGATATGCCAGGCGGAGGTTCGGCTTATATGATGCAACACGTTTTGGACGAACAAAATGCCTATCGTTATTTAGACTCGAAACCCGTTTGTTTAGCGGCTGTTCCGCACCGACCAGCTTATAGCTCAGACGGAGATTACTTCTCGAAACCAAACGCAGAAAATGTTTTTGATGCCGTTTATGCGATGATGGGCGAGTTTAATCCTGAGCGTTTTCCGAAGATATATTAGTAGGTTTTATAAACTTTACGGAAGTCGTCCTTTAAAAAGACGACTTCAGGTTGATACGCTCAATCAAATTCAATCGTAAATTTATTATCCGATTTTACGGAAGTCGTCCTTTTGAAGGACGACTTCCGTTTGATACACTCAATCAAATTCAATTATAAATTCATGCGATTTTACGGAAGTCGTTCTTTTGAAGGACGACTTCCGTTTGTTTGCCAATATCAATCAAATTCTATTAAAAACTTGTCTAAATTATCTAAATTCTGGTTTCCTAAATGGAATCGCTCAAACTCATTTCTATTTCCAAACCAATTAATGACATCGTCCCTTTTCAGTTTAGTCATTGCAGTGTGTAAATGAGAATGATAGGAAGAATGAGGATATTCTTTGAAATCTTTTACAAATCCATGTTTTTGTGGATTGTGATGGATGTAGTAGATTAATTCTGTAAAATAATCATCATTATCCACTAAAATTCTACGAAATGACTCTTCAAAAAGACTTCCAGTACGGTTATACGCCTTATTTATTGAAATAGCATAGCTTTTGAAAAAACTGGCAAAAGCATTTCCATAAATCCATTCAATTGATTTATTCTGATGTTTTGATAATAAAACCCCATCTTTTTGAAGAGTTGGTTGTTCTGCTAAAAAGCCTCTAATATTATCTTCGGAGCGAGTTTTAATTAAAATGTGAAAGTGATTTTTTAGTAAACAATAAGCGTAAGTTTCAGCAAATGGTTCGATATGATGGGCATAGCGTTGTAAGAAATAGGAATAATTGCGTTCTTCCTTAAAAATATTTTCGCCATTGATTCCTCTGTTATAAATATGATAAAAACTCTCTGGTTGTAGTGGATCTATGTTGGTTTTCATTAGAATTAAATTTTGTGATAGTTTTAAGGAGTTTGACAGAAGCCGTCCTTTTGAAGGACTACTTCCGTTTATTTACTACGAAAATAGTTACAATTCCTGAAATACTTTTCCATTTCTATTTTATTTACTACTAACCTTTACAGGAATTTACGGACATCGTTCTTTTAAAGGACGACTTCCGTTTTATATTACAGGAATTTACGGACATCGTCCTTTTGAAGGACGACGTCCGTTTTGTATTACACAATTTTCTCCCCACCCCTTGCCACAACCCAATACATTTCCTTTCTTTGTAATTCAATCATAATTCCCCAAAACATGAAAAAAATCTACCCAATCATTGTTTTCTTTTTGTTGTTAGGCTACGCCACATTTTCGCAAACCATTTCTTCCAATGCTCCTTTGTGTGGCAATGCCAATCTGACACTGGAACTCTCCGCCACAGGCGGAACTACCTACACATGGACAGGGCCAAACGGTTTTACCTCCACCCTACAAAAACCAAGCATCAAAAACGTAAATTGGAAAAACCGAGGCATTTATACCGTTATTATTGATGGAAAAACTACACTTACAACAGACGTAAATATCAAAGACCCATTGGCTTTTACGGTGCCAAAGGAGATTTCGGTTTGTGAGGGTGGGACTTTGATTATTGAGCCTAAGAGGTCAAAATTGACGGATTCTACGGAAAATGATGCTCAATATGGCTTCGATACACCTTCAGGCAAACGTGTTTTTGATTACTATTTTAAAATCCAGAATTTTGCCCCCAAAGATTCGGGAATATACAAAGTAAATGGATACACATATCTTGGCTGTTCTACTACTCAAGAGGTAAGAGTAACTTTGAATACAAGTTTAAATTGTAAAAGTATTCTAATTGAAGACCTATCGAAGGTAAAAATGTGCTATGGGCAAGAAGTTATTATTCCTTTTACTAAGAAAGGAAATTTTAAAGTAGGCACTAAATTCAGGGTCTATTTGCATAGTAGTAATGATACATCTCCAACAAGTAAAACTCCAACTTTAATTACAGAGCAAAGTCCAATCGTTATAAAAAATGTTAATGATTTTTATAATCAAACTTTTAGAGTTTTGATTGTTGCTGATGACGATGAAAAAACAGTCGGACTTTCCAATGACCATTTTTTTTATACTTCCTATGAATATAAAAGTAATTCTATAAATATTAACAAGACTTGTGATTCATCATTTCTGAATATAAACTTTACAAATTATATTGATTCGTTACAATGGTATTTAGATAGTAAAGTCATAAAAGGTGCAAATCAACAGAGGTTTATCGCTAAAACTTCTGGATATTATACCGTTAGATTTAAAGGAACTATTCTCTATTCATCTGAAATAGATAGAGGCTGTATTTATGAAAGTTCGCCTGTAAAAATTGAAGTAGGAAAAATAAATAAACCACGTGTTGGGCTTGATGATAATATAGGTTTATGTATAGGAAAGCCCATAATACTATATTTAATGTAAGTTGCGTATTATAAAAAGCAAAATCTTTCAATATCGACCTAAATTTGGTTTGCCAACTAAATTTACTCTCAATGAAAGATTTTACCATTGCAATTTATTGTTTTGTAGACGATTTATT
>JAAFIU010000223.1 GCA_013298805.1 Cytophagales bacterium
TAGACGCATATTTGGATAAATTTAATTGTCCAACCATCATTCCATCTCTTTCAAGGTCTTTATCTCGCCCGATTATTACTTCATTTGTCTCTTTTCTAATCTCGGTAACAAAGGCAGGATAGCCCAAAGCAATGCCCAAGCCTTTCCGTTGTCCGATGGTATAAAATGGATAACCTTCGTGTTTTCCTAATATTTTACCGTCAGTATCTAAGAAATTTCCGCCTTTTACTCTTTCTTCCAAACCTTCCACTCTGCGTTTGATAAAACCTCTATAATCATTATCTGGCACAAAACAGATTTCGTAACTTTCGGCTTTGTTGACCAAATCCATGAATCCACGTTCTGAAGCCATTTCTCTAATACTTGTTTTTGTGAGATGTCCCAATGGTAATTTTGTGCGAGCCAAACTTTCCTGCGAAACCCCCCAAAGTACATAGCTTTGGTCTTTCCAAGTATCAAATCCTTTTGAAATAATGTGTCTGTTGTTTTCTTCTCTGATATTGGCGTAATGTCCTGTGGCAATAAATTCACAATCTAATTTATCGGCACGTTTCAAAAGTGCATCCCATTTGATGTGCGTATTACACATAACGCATGGATTTGGTGTGCGTCCTTCAATGTATTCGCCCGTAAAATAGTCAATAACGGCATCACCAAATTCATTTCTAATGTCCAGAATATAATGGGGAAAACCTAATTGAACTGCCACATTACGGGCATCATTGATGGAATCTAAAGAACAGCAACCTGTTTCTTTTTTTGTACCGCCCGAGGAGGCGTAATCCCAAGTTTTCATCGTCATTCCAACGACTTCGTAGCCTTCTTCGTGGAGCATTACCGCCGCCACTGAACTGTCAATACCGCCACTCATGGCGACTAAAATTCTTCCGTGTTTACTCATTTTATTTGTCTGCAAGGGTTCAAGGCCCTTCGGTTGAATGTACCACGATTCTCCAGAATCGTAAATAATGTACTATGATTCTCCAGAATCGTGGTACAAAGTTACAACATTCCTGCAAATACTTTGGTTCTGTGGGTTTGTGATGATAGTTTTGTTAGAAATATGAACAAATTTTCGATTCTGGAGAATCGATTTACATTTTATGTTAAAAACAACGGTAAAAGTTTCCAATCTTAATAATCTTTCCGATGCTCGTTATTGTGCAGGAATGGGCGTAGAAATGTTAGGTTTTTCGATGGATGAATTAGACTTCGAGAAATTCAAAGAAATGCGTGGCTGGCTCGCAGGGGTACAAATTGTGGGTGAAACCGATTCTCAAGATGTATCTGCTATTATTGAATTAGTAGAAAAATATCAACCCGATTTCTTACAGGTGAGCGATTGGCAAAATGTTGCTGAAATCCAACGAATTGGCAAGCCAATTATCTTGAAAGTTGATTTTGCAACGGCAAATTTGCCAGCACTTTTTCAAACAACAAAAGGAAACGTTGAATATTTTTTATTAGAAAATTCTGATGATTTTGGTGTGGTAGATGATGCTGTTTTGAGCCAAATTGATGCTTGGTCGTTTCAATTCCCAATTATTTTAGGTTTTGGAATTAAAGAATCAAACGCCAATGATTTACTGGAACAAACCCAATTGTCTGGACTTGCTCTAACGGGTGGACATGAAATCAGACCAGGGTTTGCTGATTTCGATGAATTGATGAATATTTTGGAAGTTTTAGAGACAGACGACTAAGCGTTTTTGGCAGGTAAGCGTTTATCTTTAGTAACTGTTACTTTGAATGTTAGGTACACTCCCATACCCAGTAGAAACATTGCAATGAGGGCAAAAATCATGTTGGCTTATATTTTTTGTAAGGATTTTTTATGAGTTTCATTTTCAGACGTTAAATAGCTAAAAAGTAACATCTAAATTGGATAAGAAACTGATGAATTTAAAGTTACTTGAAAATCAATTACTTACAACTACCTGATTGGAAATTTGCTCTACTATTTTATTAAACGGTAAATTATAGTCTAACCAATTGATAATCAATCCATCACGCTCCATTTTTCTAAAATAAGTCATTTGTCGTTTTGAAAATTGATGAATGGCTACATTGAGACGTTCTACCATTATTTCATAAGTCATTTCACCTCTTAAATATTGGGTAATAAACTTATATTCTAAGCCATAAAAAATAAGTTTTTCGGGAGCTATTCCGTTGTTTACTAAGGTTTTAACTTCTTCAATCATGCCATTTTCCAAACGTTGATGAAGTCGTTTGGTGATTCTTTCTCTACGAATATCTGTATCTGGATTTAAACCAAAAATGATTGATTTGGGAATGGTAGGTTTGGGGATTTCAAAGTCAGGATTTTGACTTAAAAAACGACTAATTTCAAAAGCTCTGATGAGACGTTTCTTGGTGGATAAATCAGGCTTAAATCCATCTCTACGGACAAGATTATCTGTATTACTCAATAATTCTTCGTAGGATTTTGAGATTAGCGTCTCTCTAAATTTTTCATCAATTGGAATAGCCGTAAACTCGTAACCTTTCAAAACTGCTTCTAAGTACATTCCAGAGCCACCGCACAAAATGGGCGTTTTACCTCTTGCAATAATATCGTGGTAAGCCTTTAAGAAATCTTGCTGAAATTGATGGATATGATACTGTTCTCCCGCATCCAAAATGTCGATTAAATGATAAGGAATGGCTTGATTATCAATCGTATATTCGTCCAAATCTTTGCCCGTTCCAATGTCCATTCCACGATAAACTTGTCGAGAATCGGCACTGACAATTTCGCCATTCAATTGATGGGCGAGTTGAACGGCTAAATGGGTTTTTCCACTGGCGGTTGGACCAAGAATGACGATGAGTTTTTTATTATTCATTACACCATCAAAAGTCTCCAAATTGCCGATAAAAATATACCCAGAATGGCAAAAGGCGTAAGCACTTTCCAAGTTAAATACATCAATTGGTCAACTCTTAGGCGTGGGTATGTCCAACGAATCCACATCATTACAAAAATACCTAAATAGGCTTTTAGCAATAGCCAAAACATTCCCCAAATCACACCAATCCAAGAATCAGGCTCGCCAGAAGTCCAGTTAGCTAATTTTAAGAAACCAATATTTGGGAAAGGAGTATTCCAACTTCCTAAGAATAAAATTGCCCCTAATAAGCTGACTAAGAGCATCATGCCGTATTCGGAAAGGAAAACTAATGCCCAACGAATTCCAGAATATTCGGTATGAAAACCTCCGACTAATTCAGATTCCGCTTCGGGTAAATCGAATGGAGCTCTGTTACATTCGGCTAATGAAGCGATGAAGAAAATAACGTAAATTGGAAATAAGAACGGAATTCTGACAATGTTCCAAGAGAGAATTCCGCCCACATTGGTAATGTCAATATTCAAGAATTTTAAACCAAAAAGATAAGTTGTTTCTTGGGTATAAACACCTTGCTGAAAGCTGATTTCTTGTAGATTTAAGGTCTGTGAAATCATGACTACACACATAACAGAAAGTGCCAAAGGGATTTCGTAAGACACAATTTGAGCAACCGAACGCATTGCTCCGAAGAGCGAATATTTGTTGTTGGAAGCCCAACCTGCCATCAAAACACCAATAATATCAATTGAAATAATTGAGAGCAAATAAAACACGCCAATATCCGCTTTTGAACCTTGTAAAAACTCACTTGGACCCAAAGGCATCACGGCAAAACCTGCAAAAATGGCAATAAAAATAAGAGCAGGGGCAATGAGAAATAGCCTTTTATTGGCTAAAGTAGGCACAATGTCTTCTTTTTGAAGCAATTTCAGTAAGTCTGCAAAAATTTGTAGCAAACCGTACTTCCCAACTTCCATTGGGCCGAGACGGTCTTGCATAAAAGCAGATATTTTTCGTTCGCCATACACGCCAATAACAATATTGGCGAGAATCAGACCGAGGCATATTAGTAAGGCTATGTACATTAATTTTCTTGAAAATACGTGCTAACCCCGATTTGCAATCGGGGTTAGCAAAAAATACTATTATTATTCTCCTGATTCACTTGAATGATATATTTGCCCATTCGAATCTACTATACATAAATCTGATATAGGTTTATTTGAAATATTATTTGCTAATATGTAGTTCATTGAAAATGAGTACATTAAGCTGCCTTTTAAAGCATCAACAGCATAAAACTTAAAATTGGATGCATTATTATCACTCCCTATTGTATAGACTACTCCATTGGCTACTATTGGACTTGATATGAGGTATTGAAGCTCAGTTGTAAAAGTCCATTTTTTAGAACCTGTTTTTGCGTCCATGGCTAATATTTTGTTGTCTTCTGTTCCTATATATAATATTCCATTTGAAATAAACGGACTTTTACGTATGCTTGTATTGGCAACTATTGTTGTACTCCACTTAATAGTTCCAGTAATAGCGTCCAAGGCGTAAAGATATGTATTTCCAGTATTATAAGCATTAGAATATACGACGCCATCAATAACTGACAGTGAAGTACCATTCCCATAGAATTTATTAGTTTTCCATTTAACGTTTCCATTCGATGTGTTCAGTGCATAAATGTATGTATTCAGCCCAAAATATAGTAATCCGTTTACGACACATGGTCTTGATGCTAAATCTGTATCGAAATTATATTCCCATTTTTTTTGACCTGTCAAGGCATCCAAAGCATATATTGTTGTATTAGCGGTTGATGAACCATTGATACTATAATCTGTAGCAGTAGTGTATAGGACACCATCAACGACTGTTGAATTTGTAGTAGCGTAACGGGGAGATGTTTCGATTGACCATTTTTTTAGACCTGTTTTAATATCAACTGCGTAAATATTTCCCGTCTCATACGTATTATCACAAAAATAAACAATACCTCCAGCTACTATTGGGTCACGTCGAAGAAGATTTATTG
Source organism: Cytophagales bacterium (assembly GCA_013298805.1). Lineage (GTDB taxonomy): Bacteria > Bacteroidota > Bacteroidia > Cytophagales > Spirosomataceae > Arcicella. The sequence goes on from JAAFIU010000223.1 coordinate 4,900, forward strand.
TTTTAAATTCCCATTTTTTAACTCCCGTATTGCCATCAATGGCATAAAAATAATTGTCCACATAACTATCAGGGTTACCCGCTACATAGACAATACCATCTTTTACGGTAGGTGCTGAAGGTTTCCCAGCATTATTATATCCTATATTAAAAGTCCAATTAATCTTCCCAGTAGTGAGATTACAAGCAAATAAAGTTTTTCCGTAAACAAAATAAATGGAATTTTTATAGGTAACACTGGTATTCAAGGTTACTATGTAAGACTGAACAGTACCATCTTCAGCACTAACATTATAAGTTACTGGATTGGTAAAGTCTTGTGCTTGCCCTGAAGCAGGATTGACAGTAGCCTTATTTGAAGTAACAATCGTGGGTGCTAATTTTGTCAAGTCTGTTCCTTCGGGCAGTGTGGCAGTAATTGTCTTTTTTGTACTATCTATTGTTACAACAACTTTTGGCAGGCTGCTGAAACTAAAACTTGTAATACTTTTGGATGAACTTTTGGCTATATTGACTTTTACTGTATAAGTTTGAACTGTTCCATTTTCGGCAGTAACAGTATAAACAACTGGGGAAGTGAAGTCTTGTACTGTACCTGATGAAGGAGAAATACTTGCCAGTTTGGAAATAGTAATAGTTGGTGAAAGTCGACTAATATCAGTACCTATAGGAACACTAACCGTAACTGTATATTTTACACTATCAATATTAGCTTTCACAACAGGGCTAAGTGAATTTAGTGTAAATGAGATTATACTTTTTTCAGCACTTTTAACGGGTACGATTTCATCTTTTTTAGAACATGAAAATAAAACTGCAATTAGCAGAAGATAGATGTGGCTTTTTTTTAGCATTTTGATGTTGTTTATGATGTAAATATGAAGTTTTTATCGCCTTCGCTCCCCCCAATTTGCAAATCGGGGGGAATTGGTTCAGCGACTGTGTCGCAACTTAACCAACTAAAGAAGCAACCATCGCCTTCTCCAAAGCCTGTTCAAAATCTGCAATTAAATCTTCCACTGCTTCCAAACCAACGGCAATTCTTACTAAACCGTCCGTAATGCCTACTCCTGCTTTTTGGTCGGCTGAAAGTTTTGAGTGCGTTGTTGAAGCTGGGTGAGTAATGATGGTTCTGGTGTCGCCTAAGTTTGGTGAAATAGAGGCAATTGTTAAATGTTTTGACATTTCGTTAACTACTTCAAAACCACCTTTTACGTCAATTGTCAGGATGGCACCGCCCATTTTCATTTGCTTTTTCGCTAATTCATATTGTGGATGCGAAGCCAAGAATGGATATTTTACGGCATTTAAGGCTGGGTTTTTCTCTAAAGCTGCGGCTAATTTGGCTGCATTGTCAGAATGTTTTTCCATACGTAAATGTAAGGTTTCTATACTTTTTGATAAAATCCAAGCATTGAAAGGCGACATTGATGGCCCCGTATGGCGAGCAAAGAAACGGATTTCTTGAATCAAGTCAGCACGACCGCAAATAACACCACCAAGCACACGACCTTGTCCGTCGATATATTTTGTGGCTGAGTGAATAACTAAGTCGGCACCCCAGTCGGCAGGCGTTTGAATAATTGGTGTGGCAAAACAGTTATCAATTGCCAAAATCAAATTATGCTTGGCTTTCAACTGACAAATGGCTTCAATATCAATCAATTCCAAACCTGGATTTGAAGGACTTTCGCAGAATAAAAACTTCGTATTTTCTTGAATGGCCGCTTCCCATTGTGCCAAATCAATACCATCCACGAAAGTACACGTGATTCCCCATTTTGGAAGAATTTTTGTCAAAATCTGGATACAAGAACCAAAAAGGGCTTTTGAAGCCACAACGTGGTCGCCTGATTGAAGCAAACCGCCCATCGCTGCAAAATTGGCAGCCATTCCCGTAGCGAAGGCAATTCCATCTTCGGTATTTTCGAGCATACACATTTTATCCACGAATTCGTCCACATTCGGATTCATGTAGCGTGAATAAATATTTCCAGCTTGTTCATCCGCAAAGATGGCACGCCCTTGTTCGGCATCTTCAAAAGTGAAACTTGAGGTAAGATATAAAGGCACAGAATGTTCACGATTTTGAGAACGTTCCGCTTGGATTCTGATAGCTTTTGTCTGTTTTTTCATTACAATATTCCTTGAATGTTAATATTTCTGCGAAGTTACTATAAAACTACAAAATGAATAGACTATTTATTGCTGATAATTCACATTGCTGTCTTTTTCGGATGCTTTATTTATCGTAATATTTTTTTAAAACGTATCTGATAGAAGAATATGAATTTATCAAAGCGGCTTTTACTTGATTTTTATTCATCCATTCTAATTTTTCAATATCTTCTTCAACTTGTGG
>JAAFIU010000245.1 GCA_013298805.1 Cytophagales bacterium
ATATTTATGCAGCAGATTGTGGACATTGTAAGAATTTTAGTCCTCAATTGGCAAAATTTGTTCAGACAAACAAGCAGAAAAATATTACCGTATTTGCTCCTATTTTTGGTAATAATGTTGAAACTTGGAAGGGGTTTATTAAAGATTACGGTTTAGAATCCTTTGTGAATGTCATTGATAAAACTGGAAAGATTAATTTGTATCAAGAATTTGACGCTCAATTTACCCCAACAATTTATATTTTGGATAAAGACAAAAAGATTATTGGCAAAGGGAATATGAATATTGGGACGATAAAGGAGATTATTTTTCAGTGATATATAGCACACTGATTTTACAGATTAGACACGGGTAAAATACATTTTTCAACTTATAAAATCCGTGTCCAATCCTTAATGTCAGTATAGCATTGAAATTATTTCATCTTTCCTCTTTTTACCAAATAAGCAGACAAAATCTGTTCAAAACCTTCTGCAATATCTGCTTCAATAAAATCAATTTTATATTGTCCACAACGAAGTTTTAATTCATGATAAAACTGTTGTAAGGTTTTTCTATAATCTAATTTTACCTGCGACGGATTCAGTTTAATTTTCTCATTAGTCTCCAAATCAATAAACTCATAAGGTCGGTCTTCAAACTCAAAATCGGACTCTGTTTTTTTGTCCGTTACATGAAAAATTAACACTTCGTGGAGATTATGTTTCAAATGTTGCATAGATGAAAATAATCTTTCTGCTTCATTGATATTATCAAACATATCACTAAAAATAATGACTAACGAGCGTTTATGAATTTTTTCAGCAATCTGATGAATAACGTCAGCAACCGCCGTTTTTTTGTTAGTAGCAGGTTTTTGAAGTAGGTTTTCTAAATCTAAAAAAATCTTATGAACGTGAGATGGGGTTGATTTTACTGGCGTTTGAATTTCTATTTCCGAAGAAAAAGTGGTTAAACTAATGGCATCTTTTTGCTTTTGGAGCATATAAGCCAAAGCTGCCGCCGCCATTGTAGAGAAGGTGATTTTACCGTTTGTTTTCTCTGGATAATACATCGAAGATGACGTGTCGATGATTAAATGACAACGTAAATTGGTTTCTTCTTCGTAGCGTTTTGTGTAAAGTCGGTCGGTTTTTGCAAAAACTTTCCAGTCGATATGGCGTGTACTTTCGCCTGTGTTATAAAGACGATGTTCGGCAAATTCAACAGAAAAACCATGAAAGGGTGATTTGTGAAGACCTGTAATGAATCCTTCAACCATTTGTTTGGCAAGGAATTCAATATTGCCATATTCTTTTATTTTCGCTAAATCCATTTTAAAATAGGTTGTACCTGTTGTACACGCTCAGTTTAATTTCCTCAACGAAAATACGAATATTATGCCAGATTATGTTTTTTGATATAGAACCTGTTCAAAATATGACTTATTTGTCAGTTTTGGGAAGTGCTTTCCGTTCGGCAGATGCTTTTCTGCGTTGCTTTGATAACTTTCTTAAATAAGAACTAACCCGTAAGCGTCGGTATCTGATATGGGGGTATTTTCTTTTTTGCCAGTTCTTTTTTAGACGATAATATCTTTTATATTTAAGTTTGGTTTTTTGATAAAACCTTGGCTCAAATTGAGGAGTCGCTGTCAAACTTAATGAATCAAATGGTTCGAGCATTATATCACCATCAAAGCCAACCACTTTTAACCGAACCTTTGTGAGTCCAATTTCATTCATCCTCAGCCATTTTGCTGGATTTTGGGTAAGGTCAATAATTCGCCCAGGTTTAAAAGGTCCACGGTCGTTGATTCTAACAATCACAAAACGTTTGTTTGCTACATTGGTGACTTCCAACATAGTTCCAAAAGGCAATGTCATGTGAGCAGCAGTGTATTGGTTTCTTTGGAGAATTTCACCCGTAGAAGTGGGACGGCTATAAAAATAGTCGGCATAAAAAGAGGCAATACCGTAGGATTCATCGCCTAATTTTTGTGCAAATGTAGTTGTGGAGACAACCGCTAAGACCGTAAGATTTCCCAGAAGTTGCTTTATCATAAATTTTATTGTGGCATTATTGTTTTGTCTTTTCTCGCAATACCTTCCCATTGTGGATTACAAAAATACTTTTTTTCGGTGCGAAACAAAAATTTTTATTAGAAATGTTCAATTTAATTAATTTTTTACTTTAAAATATTGATGTATTATCTCATAAATATAGAATTTCTTCGTTTATATTATCTCTATTATGTTTTTAACATTGAAAACTTATAGGGTTAAATCCATTTTTCAATAGTAATTTTGCGTTATAAGTATTAATTAATTAATTAAGACGCAATAAATTCAAAACTGCTTTTCCTTAGAACCTTAAAAAAATAGAAATGCAAAAAAATACTAAACTTCTGAAATACGTATTTATCACGTTTGCTTTATTTGCAACGATGTTTTCGTATTACATTTGGCAAATTACAAAAACACCTAATTATCAGGTTGACGAGAAAAAAGGCTTTGCTTTATTGATTCCCAAAGGTGCTACATTCGAAACTGTTTGGGATTCTTTGAGTAGAAATAAAATTGTAAAAGATGAATTATCTTTCAAATTTTTAGCCAAATTATTGAAGTATAAGGAAAATGTGAGAGAAGGTAGATACGTCATTAAAGCTAATATGGGTAATTACGAAGTTATCAAAAAACTTCGTTCAGGCGACCAAGATGCCATTCGTTTAACCTTTAATAATATCCGTTTGAAAAAGGATTTAATTCATAAAATTGGAAATAAATTCGCATTTGATTCAACGGCTTTAATAAAAGTATTAGAAGATACCGCAACTGCACGAAAATATGGTTTCTCCAATGAAACTTTTATGTGTATGTTTTTGCCAAATACTTACGAAGTTTTCTGGAATACAACACCTGATAAATTATTGGGAACAATGAAAACTTGGTATGATAAGTTTTGGACGGAAGAACGTAAACGTAAAGCCACAGCTATTGGATTAGACCCAATCAAAGCACAAATTATGGCTTCTATCGTGGAGGCTGAAACTAAAAAAGCCGATGAAAAACCACGAGTAGCGGGTGTATATATGAATCGCTTACATATTAATATGCCTCTTGGTGCTGACCCAACGGTGATTTTTGCTCATCAAGATTTTACCATTAAAAGAGTTACAAAGGCTCAGTTGCAAATTAATTCTCCTTATAATACTTATAAAGTTATTGGTTTACCGCCTGGCCCAATAAACTTACCTGATTTGGCTTCAATCGATGCAGTTTTAAATTACGAAAAGCATGATTATATGTATTTCTGTGCCAAAGAGGATTTTTCTGGGTATCATAATTTTGCGGTCACTTATCCCGACCATTTGAATAATGCCAGAATTTATCAAGAGGCATTGAATAAGCGAAATATTATGAAATAAGACTTCAACAGTTGTGAATTGTGAATATTTTTATTCAATTACTTAAGATTCACAATTCACAACTCGTAATTCATAACTAATAACTCATGTACATTCATAATTATCAATATCGAGTTAGATACGCAGACACAGACCAAATGGGGTATGTTTACTATGGTAATTATGCTCGATTGTATGAAATTGGTCGTGTGGAAGCATTGCGAAGCTTAGGGTTTAGCTATAAAGCAATGGAAGATTCGGGAGTGATGATGCCCGTTTATGAAAATAAATCTCGCTATATTGCACCCGCCCTTTATGATGATTTATTGACCATCAAAACAACGATTAAAACCTTACCAGCAGCAAGAGTTGTTTTTCATTACGAAATTTATAATAGCTCAGCAACGCTTGTACACATAGGAGAAACGACCTTAGTATTCGTGAAAATGGAGAATAATAGACTAACGCTTGCTCCGAAAGAACTGTTAGAAAAATTGGAAAGTTATTTTGCAGAAAAGAAATAATTTGCCCTTAAAAACAATTCTTTGCCTAATTTATTTATGCTTCCAAAATTACAAAATACCAGACCCATTCGTTATGCTCGCTTGTTTTTGCAGACTCTTCATTTGCAAGATACGCCAGCAACGGTATATCAAGTTTTGGTTGTTTTAATTAATAAAATTCTGCAATTTGATATCGATGTAAGAGCCGCTGCTGTTGCGTATAATTTCACTTTGGCAATTTTTCCTACTATCATTTTCTTGTTTTCTTTGATTCCTTATGTCCCAGTTGCTCATCTCGACTTACGCATTATTTCATTATTTGCAGAAGTAATGCCCGAAGGAATTTTTAGAGAAGCTCAAACTACCATTACAGAAATTGTGAGTAAACCACGTGGAGGAATTCTTTCTTTCGGGTTTATTTTTGCTTTGTATGCCTCTACAAGTGGCATGATGGCATTAATGCGAGCTTTTAATATGACTAACAAAACGGTAGAACAAAGAGGATTTATAAAAGCAAGATTGATTGCGGTGATGTTGAATTTTCTTTTGACTTTCGTATTAGTTATTGCAATTGTAGTATTAATTATTGGTCGAATTGCCGTAGATTTTCTTTTTGAAGAAGGACTTCTAACACGTGATATTACGTTTTATGCAGCTCAATTTATAACCTATTTTGTGATTTTTGCGGTTTTTTTCACTACCATTTCTGTTATATATTATATAGCACCAACAATTCACAAGCGTTGGAGGTTTATCAATGCAGGTTCTGTAACAGCTTCTATTCTCACTATTTTAATTACCAATTTGTTCTCGTATTATTTATCCAATTTCGCCTCTTACAATCGGTTATATGGAGCAATTGGTACTTTCATAGCATTGATGGTTTGGTTATATTTAATTGCCCTTATTTTAATTTTGGGTTTTGAAATAAACGCCAGTATTGATGAAAGTAAGGCGGTAGGAAAACGGAAATTAATGGCAGAATAATTTTTGGTTGGGAAACAAAGGCAACAAAAAAAGCCACCCTTCATTAAAGTGTGGCTTTCCGATAACCCTAACCCATAAAAATCAATGAAGACAAGGTTGCCGTTCATTTTCTTATATGTTAGTGTTATTACAAACGCTGTGCCAAATTTTATTTTTTTTGTATAAAAATGTAAATGTGAATAATGAAAATCCACTTGTTACGGTAATAGCTTTATGCTATAATCATGAAAGATTTGTCCTTGATTCATTGCAATCGGTTGTAAATCAGCGATATATAGAGATTGAGTTGATTGTGGTCGACGATTTTAGTAAAGATAAAAGTCGAGAAATAATTTTGAAATTTGCTGAAAATAATTCTACGGTACAGTTAATCTTTAATCAGTCAAACCTTGGGAATTGTCGCTCATTTAATCAAGCATTAAAAATTGCTAAAGGAAAATACATTATAGATTTATCAACGGATGATGTAATGTTGCCCGACAGAATTACGCAACAAGTGAAAATGTTTGAATCTGACGATAAAATTGGTGTGGTCTTTTCGGATTGCGAATATCTTGATAAAGATTCTAAACTATTGATTCAATCAAAATTTAATGGTTTGAGAAAACGTACAACGTTATATCCAGTCGGAAAAGTTTATGCTGAATTGTTAGGAATGAAATTGTATATAAACCCTCCAACAATGATGGTCAGAAAAACCTTATTCGATAAATTGGGAGGGTACGATGAAACTTTGACTTATGAAGACTTTGATTTTTGGGTTCGTGCGGCAAGAATCTCCGAATTTGGATATGTACCAGAAGTTTTAGTGCAGCAAAGAAAATTGAATGGCTCGCATTCTACTAAATTTATTCAGAAACGTAATATTCTGATACCTTCTAAATTGAAAGTTTGTCAAAAAGCGTTCGCATTAAATGAAACAGAAGAAGAAAATATTGCCTTGATAATTCGATTGAAATCTTTATTAAGACAAAGCGTTTTTACAGAACATTTTGACGTTGCTCAGGAGGTAATAAAAATGTTGAAAGCACTTAATGGAGAAAATTTAGAGTCTAAAATGCTTGAAATCTTTATTTATTTTAAGATACCTACTAATTTTTTGTATCTTAGATATAATGCTTTTCGTAGATACTTACAATTTGAAATATAAATACTTTAGCAATGGCAGAATTTATAAAATTATACGAAAAAGGAACAGATATGCGTAAAATTGAGCAGATTGTCTCATGCCTGCGTAATGGTGGAATAATTATTTATCCAACCGATACTGTTTACGGAATGGGATGTGACATTCATAATGCTCGTGCGGTAGAAAGAATTTGTCAGATTAAAGGAATTAAACCGAATAAAAATAACTTTTCGTTCATTTGTAACGATTTAAGCCATATCTCAGATTATGCAAAGGTTTCAACCGCTACATTTAAGCTGATGAAACGAGTGCTACCAGGGCCATTCACTTTTGTTTTAGAGGGTAATAATCATGTGCCAAAAGTTTTATCTCAGAGTAAGAAAACAGTTGGTATTAGAATTCCCGATAATGTAATTCCAAGAATTATTGTAAAGGAATTAGGTAATCCAATTA
>JAAFIU010000258.1 GCA_013298805.1 Cytophagales bacterium
GTGGCAAAATCCACGTTTCGATAGTATTTTTACTAAGTATTCCCATTTTGTGATATTTTATGATTTAGCACCACAAAATTCTCACTTATTTGGGAATATTTTTCAAAAGTTTAAACAGCTTCAATAATAATAGATAATAAATCAATGAGTAAACCAAGCGTAGTAAGAGGTACAAGAGATTTTGGACCAGAGAAAATGGTTCGACGAAATTATATTTTTGGAACAATTAAGTCTGTTTTTGAAAAATTTGGCTTTCAACCCATCGAAACGCCAGCTATGGAAAACCTTTCAACTTTGATGGGTAAATACGGAGAAGAAGGCGACCAATTATTATTCAAAATTCTAAATTCGGGAAATTTTTCGGAGAAAATAGGACAACCAGATTTAGAAGAAGGTTACAAAAAATTGACCACAAAGATTTCTGAAAAAGGCTTAAAGTACGATTTAACGGTTCCTTTTGCTCGCTACGTAGTGATGAATAGAAGCGACTTAGCAATGCCTTTTAAGCGATATCAAATTCAGCCCGTTTGGCGTGGCGACCGTCCGCAAAAAGGACGTTACAGAGAATTTTATCAATGCGATGCTGACGTTGTAGGCACAGATTCATTGCTTTGTGAGGCTGAAATTGTGTTAATGATTCACGAAGTGATGCAGAAATTAGGTATCAATTTCATGCTAAAAATCAATAATCGTAAAATTTTGACGGGACTTTCTGAGGCGATTGGTGCAGTAGGAGAGGAGGGAACGTTGGCAGTTGCGATTGATAAATTAGATAAAATTGGGAAAGAAAAAGTCTTAGAAGAATTAGCTGAAAAAGGTTTTTCTACGAATTCCCTTTCAAAACTTGACCCTATTTTTGAAATTTCTGGAACGAATCAGGAGAAGTTTTTGAAATTGGAAGAATTATTCCAAAATTCAGAAATAGGTCAAAATGGAATTGCCGAATTAAAACAAGTTTGGACGTACCTTTCAGCTTTTGGCATTTCTGAAAATAACATTGAGTTAGACATTACACTTGCTCGTGGTCTTTCGTATTACACAGGAGCAATTTTTGAAGTAAAAGCTCTTGACGTTCAGATTGGTTCAATTACTGGTGGAGGTCGCTACGATAATTTGACGGGTACTTTTGGCGTTCCAGGATTATCGGGGGTTGGAATTTCTTTTGGCGTAGATAGAATTTATGATGTGATGGAAGAATTGAATATTTTTCCTGAAAATCAATCAGTTATCACAAAGTTGTTGTTTTGTCATTTTGGAGAAAACGAACTAAATTACGCACTTCCTTTATTGCAAAAATCCCGTTTAGCAGGTGTAAATGCAGAGATTTATCCAGATGTTAGCAAAATCAAAAAGCAATTGGATTATGCCGATAAAAAGAAAATTCAATTCGTTTGTATCATCGGTTCAGATGAGATGAATACAGGAATTTTGACACTCAAAAACATGATTTCTGGCGAGCAAGAGAAGTTGAGTTTTGAGGATATTTTGAGTAAACTGGAGAAGCATTAATTAAACTAAAAAGCCTCAATTTACAGAAAATTGAGGCTTTTTAGTTTATTAAATCGAGTAAGCTATCTCCAATTCTTATAAGCATTAATCAAACCGTTAGTTGAAGAATCATGTGAGGTAACTTCTTCATTGCCAGATAATTCTGGTAAGATTTGATTGGCTAATTGCTTACCTAATTCAACGCCCCACTGGTCGAAACTGAAAATATTCCAAATAACACCTTGCACAAAAATCTTGTGTTCGTACATGGCTACTAAACTTCCTAAAGTTCTCGGAGTCAATTGTTTGAATAAAATTGAGTTCGTCGGACGATTTCCCTTGAATACTTTAAACGGAGCTAATTCGTCAATTTCCGCTTGCGTTTTTCCTACTTTTACAAATTCAGCTTCTACTTCTTCCAACGTTTTTCCATTCATCAATGCCTCCGTTTGAGCAAAGAAATTAGACAATAATAGAGTATGGTGATTGCCAAGTGGGTTGTGCGAAACCGCAGGGGCAAGAAAATCGGCAGGAATTAATTTTGTTCCTTGGTGAATCAATTGATAAAATGCGTGCTGACCATTTGTACCAGGTTCTCCCCAAATAACTGGGCCAGTTTGGTAGTCAACTGCTTTGCCATCACGCCCTACATATTTACCATTCGACTCCATATCTCCTTGTTGGAAATACGCTGCAAAACGGTGCATATATTGGTCGTATGGTAAAATAGCTTGGGTTTCAGCACCATAAAAATTATTGTACCATATTCCCAAAAGAGCCAAAATGACAGGAATGTTCTCGTTGAAATCAGCCGTGCGGAAGTGTTTATCCATTGCATGAGCTCCTTCTAATAATTCAATAAAATTGTCAAAACCAATAGAAAGAATAATAGACAAACCAATAGCCGACCAAAGTGAATAACGACCACCAACCCAGTCCCAGAAACCAAACATATTTTGGGCATCAATACCGAAAGCTGTTACTAATTTTTCGTTGGTAGATACCGCCACGAAGTGTTTTGCTACCGATTCAGCCGAACCACCATTTGCCAAGAACCAATCACGTGCAGAATGAGCATTAGCCATTGTTTCTTGCGTCGTGAAAGTTTTAGAAGCAATTAGAAATAAAGTTGTTTCTGGATTTATTTTCTTAAAAACTTCCGCAATGTGCGTTCCGTCAACGTTAGAAACAAAGTGTAAGTTTAATTGGTTTTTATAAGATTTTAATGTCTCTGTTACCATTACGGGACCTAAATCTGAACCACCAATACCAATATTTACAACGTCTGTAATGGCTTTATTTGAATATCCTTTCCATTTTCCCGAAATCACTTTTTCAGAAAAGCCTTTCATTTTCTCTAAAACTGCATTCACATCAGGCATTACGTCTTTTCCATCCACTGCAATTGGCGAATTAGAACGATTTCTCAAAGCCACATGAAGCACTGAACGATTTTCTGTTTTATTGATGGTATCGCCTGTAAACATACGTTCGATGGCATCGTCCAACTCACATTCATTTGCTAAAGCAATTAAGGCTGCTTTTGTTTTGTCGGTAAGGAGGTTTTTAGAATAATCAACCAAAATATCTTCAAAATTGACCGAGAATTTATTGAAACGCTCAGCATCATTTTTGAAAAGGTCTTTTATTGAGGTATCAGCCAATTCCGCTTTGTGTTTAGTAAGTAACGAGAAAGCGTGCGTTTGGTCGAATGGGATAGATTTTAACATGATTCGTTTTTTGAATATAAATGAGTTTCAAATTTACAAAAAGAGAATGGGAAATGCCATTTTGACGACATATTTCGCCTAATAACAAAAAAAGACGGTCGTAAAACCGTCTTCTCAAATATTTTCTAAAGAATAATCCTAATAATATTTTTCCTCAACTAAATGGTTCTTCACATAATCAGTAACACCTTCCTCCAAAGTGTGGAATGGACGTTCATAACCAATTGATTTCAGCTTAGACATATTAGCTTCGGTAAAATATTGGTATTTATCTCTAATATCTTCGGGAGTGTCAATAAAGTCGATGTTTTCTTCCGTTCCTAATGCTTTGAAGGTGTTTTTTACCAAGTCTAAGAAAGTACGAGCCTTGCCAGAACCTAAATTGTAAATACCCGAATTACGGCGGTGGTGCATTAAAAACATACAAACTTCCACAACGTCTTTTACATAAACAAAGTCACGCATTTGTTCGCCATCCTTAAATTCTGGATTGTGCGAACGAAACAATTTCATACCACCCGTTTTCTTGATTTGGTTGAAAGTATGCCAAATCACAGAAGCCATACGTCCTTTATGAAATTCATTCGGGCCATAAACATTAAAGAATTTTAAACCTGCCCAAAAGAAAGGTTGTTCTTCTTGTTTCAATGCCCAAATATCAAAATCATTTTTAGAATCTCCGTAAGGGTTCAATGGTTTTAATTGAGGAATCAAAGATTCATTATCATCATAACCAAATTCACCCATTCCGTAAGTAGCTGCTGATGAAGCATATACTAATGGAATTTGGTAGTCATGGCATTTTTTCCAAATCTTCTTTGAGTAATTAAGGTTTAATTTGTTAAAAATTTCAACATTAAACTCTGTTGTGTCAGTTCTTGCTCCGATGTGAAAACAGAATTCAACTTCTTGATAGTTATTATCTAACCATTCAAAGAAATGCTCTCTGTCAACTCGTTCTTGAATTTTCTTGCCATCAAGATTTTTATTTTTCTGTTCATCAGAAAAATCATCAACTGCAATTATGTAGTTAAAATTATCATCATTCAAGCGTTGAATTAGACAACTTCCGATAAACCCTGCGGCACCCGTAACAATAATCATAAAGTAGTGGGGATAAATTGTATTTATGCGTGTTAGGTAATTATAAACAACTTTCAAAATTATCATTAAGTTTCGATTTAAACTATACACGATATTTTGAAAAAGTATAAATTTTTCAAGAATCTATGAGTTTTTCTACTCAATAAATAATACTTTTCTCTTTTTTATACAAAAAACTGTTTAATCTGATTGTTGCGACTATTTTCAAGTAAATGATATTATAATAATGTTGAATATATTATTTTTTTGAGAATTGAATTCGTCGTAATTTTGTGGTGTTAAATAAGGAATTGCAACAATTATTTTTTGTAGCTATTTATTTACGTTTTAAAAGAAATAATCAGGCATTTGATTGCTAATGTTTTCCCAATCATGCCTTCACAATTTAAACACTGAAAACAATGGTTTACGTTACTCGTAAAGAACATTTCAATGCCGCTCACAGGCTTTATAATCCAAATTGGACAGAGGAGAAGAATCAGGAAGTTTTTGGACCTTGTGCAAATATTAATTGGCACGGACACAATTTTGAACTTATCGTTACTGTAAAAGGAAACCCCGACCCAGATACTGGTTTTGTGATTGACCTAAAATTATTAGGTGATATTATTAAAAGAGAAATTATCGAAAAAGTTGACCATAAAAACATTAATCTTGATGTAGATTTCATGCAAGGGAAAATGGCAAGTTGTGAGATTTTTGTGATTGAAATCTGGAAAATTCTTGCCCCACAAGTCGAAGAAGCTTCAAAAACAGCAAAGTTGCATTGCTTGAAATTAGTAGAAACTCAGAAAAATTTTGTGGAATACTTTGGGGGACAGTGAACAGTTAGTAGTTATCAGTAAACAGTAAAAAATATAAGAAATTATCACTTACTGTTCACTACTAACTGCTAACTGTTTACTGCTAACTGTTAACTGAAAATGAAATATTACATTATTGCAGGTGAACGTTCGGGTGACTTACACGGCTCAAATCTGATTAAAGGTATTCGTAAACATGACCCCGATGCTCAAATACGTGCTTGGGGTGGTGACATGATGCAGTCGGCAGGAGCTGATATTGTCAAGCATTACCGTGACCTTGCGTTTATGGGATTCTTTGAAGTGGTCAAAAATCTGCCTACAATTTTAGGATTTCTTTCATTTTGTAAAAAAGACATTAAAAGTTTTCAACCTGATGTCGTTATACTGATTGATTATGCGGGTTTTAATATGCGGGTTGCCAAATTCGCAAAGCTAAACGGTTTCAAAACCTTCTATTATATCTCTCCAAAAGTTTGGGCTTGGAATCAATCCAGAGCCTTAAATATCAAGAAATTTGTCGATAAGTTATTCGTGATTTTTCCGTTTGAGAAAGATTTTTTCAAACAGTTTGATTATGAAGTTGAGTACGTCGGAAATCCGCTTTTTGATGCCATTGATGATTTTACACCCGCTGAAAATTTCAGAAAAGAAGCTCGTTTAGGTCAGAAACCAATTATTGCTTTATTACCTGGAAGTAGAAAACAGGAAGTTGAAACGATGTTACCTTTGATGATGTCTCAGGTTTATGATTTCCCTGATTATCAATTTGTTATCGGGGCAGTTTCCAATCTTCCCAAAGAATTATACGCTCGTTGGCAATCCATTTTTCCAGTAAAAATTGTGATGGACGATGCTTATAATTTGCTTTCAGTCGCTGATGCGGCTTTGGTGACATCGGGTACGGCAACGCTTGAAACAGCACTTTTCAATATTCCACAGGTAGTTTGTTACCGAGGAGGTTGGGCAGCTTATCAGGTTTATAAAAGAGTAATTCGAGTGCCGTTTGTGTCGTTGGTAAATTTAATTGCTGGGCGTGAAGTGGTGAAAGAATTATTGCAAGATAATTTGACGAAAGAAAATT
>JAAFIU010000167.1 GCA_013298805.1 Cytophagales bacterium
CGTCAAGGGAAGAGTTGTCCTGCCATTTTGAAAGGTGATTTACAGAAACAAATCCCAACGGTAAAACAGAAATTCTTAAAATTCTCTGATTACGCAAAAGCATCAATTAACGATTTATTTACGGATGCACAAATGGCAGGGAAAACGCTTCAAATGGTGAATAATACGCAATCTTCCTTCTTGATTAATGAAGGAAACGGCAAGTTTACCCTTAAAGCATTACCGCTCGAAGCCCAAATTTCACCCATCAATAGCATTCAAATAATTGATTACAATAAAGATGGAAATCAAGATATTTTGTTAGCGGGTAATTTCTTTGATAATATCCCAGAAGTTGGTCGATACGATGCCAATTACGGAATTATTTTAGCAGGAAAAGGCAAAGGAAAATACGAGGTGGAAACCTCAAAGCAAACAGGCTTTTTTACCAAAGGACAAGTTCGTAAAATGCGTATATTGAATGGTTTAGGAGGTAAAAAAGAAGTTGTTTTGGTGAAAAATAATGAGAAGGCTCAGGTGTTTGGGTTGAAGTAACTTGATGTTCTTGGTGTGTCTCATCGCTGAACCTAAAAACGAACATAAAATCTAATAGAATTCAATGCGAAAGCACATAAAATATACCCTGTTCATCCTTTTCATCCCCATATTTCTTTCCTGCCAAAAAGGAACAGAAGACATAAAGCTGTTTGAAAAAGTACCCAGTTCAGAAAGTAACATCACTTTTAGCAACAATTTAAAGGACACAAAAGACTTCGGAATTTTGGATTATCTCTATTTTTATAACGGAGGAGGTGTGGCTTCGGGCGATATAAACAATGACGGTTTAGTCGATTTGTTCTTTGTTTCCAATCAAGGAGAAAATAAATTATACCTCAATCAAGGTAATTTACGCTTTGAAGATATTAGTCAGAAAGCGGGTATCAAAGGAAATGCCAATTGGAAAACGGGCGTAACAATGGCGGATGTCAATGGGGATGGGTTTCTGGATATTTACGTTTGTGCCGTTGGAAAATACAAAAGTCTGAAAGGACGAAACGAGTTGTATATCAATAACAAAGACAATACTTTCTCTGAGCAAGCCCAAGAATATGGCTTAGATTTCTCTGGTTTTTCAACCCAAGCCACTTTTTTTGACTACGATAAAGACGGCGACCTTGACTGTTTTCTCTTAAATCATGCAGTACATACCTCACGTTCGCACGGAAATGTAAGTACACGAACCGAAAAAGATGCAGAAGCAGGAGACTATTTATTTGAAAATGTCGATGGAAAATTCCAAGATGTGAGCGAAAAGTCTGGTATTTTTCAAGCAACAATGGGTTATGGATTGGGCGTTGCCGTTGCCGATGTAAATAATGATGGTTGGGAAGATATTTATGTGAGCAATGATTTTCACGAAGATGATTATTTATACATTAATCAGAAGAATGGCGATGGTTCGTCACGACGATTCGTGGAGGAAAGTAGGACTCGAATGAAGCACACCAGTCGTTTCTCGATGGGTTCGGATATTGCGGATATTAACAATGATGGCTTTTTAGACGTAATGACGTTGGATATGTATCCCGAAGACGAAACGGTTGAGAAAAGCTCGGCGGGAGAAGACCCATTGGATATTTTTCTCCATAAATTAGAATTTGGATATTTTTATCAATACAGTCGCAACTGCTTGCAACTGAATCAGGGCGGGCGAAATTTTATTGACATTGCGGCTTTGGCAGGTGTTGTTGCTACCGATTGGAGTTGGAGTGTTTTGATGAATGATTTTGACGGAGACGGGCTAAAAGATATTTTTGTTGCCAACGGAATTGTGCGTCGCCCCAACGACCTCAACTATATAAAATATACGATGGGGGATAATCCACAGAATAATTTTGACCAAAAAGCAATGGAATTAATGCCCGATGGCAAGGTGCATAATTACTTTTTTAAAGGAAATACTTCGCTACAATTTGAGGATAAATCTATGTCTTGGGGATTTGAGGAGGCAAATATTTCCAATGGAGCAACGTATGCAGATTTGGATAATGATGGAGATTTGGAAATAATCACCAATAATATAAACGAAGAAGCGACGATTTACAAAAACCAAAATATTGAAAAACTGCAAAATGCTTTTTGTAAAATTAATCTGAAAGGTGAAAACAAAAACACATTTGGAATAGGAGCGAAGGTAATAATCAAAGCTAACGGCATTGAGCAAACCCAACAAAATATGCCAACACGTGGATTTATGTCGGCAGTTGCTCCCATTTTGACTTTTGGCTTAGGGAAAAATACCACGCTGATTGATACCATGAAAGTAATTTGGGAAAGTGGGAAAGTACAAATTCTGACAAAAGTAAAACCGAATACCGTTTTGACTTTGAGTGAAAAAGATGCTCAATTGCCAATCTCAAAATCCGATAAATTACCAATATTTACTTTCGAAGAGATTTCAAACAAGTTAAATATTACCTTCACCCATAAAGAGAACCAATATTTCGATTTTACTCGTGAGTCACTCATGCCATTCAAAGTTTCAACGGAAGGACCAAAAATGGCAATCGGCGATGTAAATGGTGATGGAAAAGACGATTTGTATGTATGCGGAGCGAGAAATCAGGCGGGAGAATTGTTTTTGCAAAACTCTGGGGGATTTTCTCCGTCAAAACAAGTAGGTTTTCAAGAAGATTCCATCTATGAAGATGTAGACGCTGTTTTCTTGGATATTGATAATGACAAAGACCTTGATTTATACGTCGTTTCGGGTGGAAATGAGTTTTTGAATGATATGGTTGAGCAATTAGACCGAGTGTATCTCAATGATGGAAAAGGCAATTTTACCAAAGATAAAAATGCTCTTCCGCCGATGTTCACTAATAAATCCTGTGTAAAACCTTTTGATTTTGACAAAGATGGAGATTTAGACCTTTTTGTGGGTGGACGAGTTATGCCTTTCAATTATGGGAAAACGCCAAAGTCATATCTTTTAGTGAATAATGGAAACGGTTCGTCGCCACGATTTAGGGATAAAACCGCAGCATTAGCACCTGAATTAGAAAATGCGGGGATGGTTACAAATGCCATTTGGGCGGATACTGATAAAGACGGAGACGCAGATTTAACGGTAATTGGTGATTGGATGCCAATTCAGACCTACCAAAATAACAAAGGTAAATTCACAAAAATAGATAATGGATTGACTGAAAATACAGGTTTTTGGCAGGGAATCGTAGCCAATGATTTTGATAAAGATGGCGATATTGATTTTGTCGTTGGGAATTTGGGAATGAATACCAAATTCAGGAAAAATCCAACGGAGAATATTCTGAAAATGTACGTAAAGGACATTGATAAGAACGAAAGCGTAGAGCAAATTTTGGTGTATAATCGGGGAGATAAATGGTATCCAATTGCCACGAAAGACGAAATGGGTAAGCAAATTCCAAGTATTATCAACAAACATTTTACCGATTATTCGCAGTACGCAGGAAAAGAAATTAGCGATTTATTGAGTTCAAATGAATTGGACGGAGCGGAAGAAAAACAAGTAAATACCTTTGAATCGGTGTATTTGGAAAACTTAGGAGACAATAAATTTAAGTCAAAACCATTGCCAACTTTAGCTCAAACTTCTAAGATAATGACTTTATTATTAGATGATTATGACGGAGATGGTATCAAAGATATAATCGTTGGCGGTAATTTTTATGGCTCAAATATGTACCAAGCTCGTTATGACGGTAGTTATGGTTTAATCCTGAAAAGCGATGGAAAAGGTAATTTTAAATCAATTATTCCAGCCCAAAGCGGATTGCTATTTAATGATGAAATACGTGATATTCAGACAATTAAGGTGAATAAATTGTTTTACTATTTGATTGCTCGAAATAATAATACTTTACAAGTTTTTAGTAAAAAGTAACACAGACTTTAGTCTGTAAATAATGTAAAAATCACAGACTTAAATTTGTAATAAACCTCAAAATACAGACTAAAGTCTGTGCTACTAATCACAATGAAAAACAAAAAACTTATTCTTTGGTCGCTGACGGTAGCGTTGAGTGGCTTTTTATTCGGTTTAGATACCGCAGTTATTTCCGGAGCAGAACAAAAAATCCAAGCTCTTTGGTCGTTGAGCAATACCCTGCACGGTTTTGCGATTGCTATTGCTTTGTACGGAACCGTATTCGGAGCAGCTTTTGGCGGTTGGTTTGCCGATAAATTAGGGAGAAAAAGGGCTTTGTTTTGGTTGGGAGCGTTGTTTTTTGTATCAGCCGTAGGTTCAGCAGTAGCCCAAGACGTTTACACTTTCATGGTTTTTCGTTTTATTGGAGGCTTATGTATCGGTGCATCTTCGGTGGTTTCACCTTTGTACATTTCCGAAATTGCACCTGCTAAAAAACGTGGTTTTTTAGTGGCTTTGTTCCAATTTAATATTGTGTTCGGCATTATGATTGCCTATGTTTCTAACTACTTTTTCCAAGCAATGGGTGGCGAAAGTGATTGGCGTTGGATGTTGGGAATCGTCGGAATTCCATCTTTGATTTTCACAGGATTAACCTTATTGATTTCTGAAAGTCCACGTTGGTTGATTCTTCAAAAAAATGATATTGAAGCAGCAAAAGCCGTTTTAAATGAAATTGACCCAGAAACTGCCGATAAAACGCTGGCATCCATTCTTCAATCTCAGCAAAATAATGCTAAGTTAGGCAATGTAACTTTCTTCTCAAAGAAATACGCCTTCCCGATTTTATTGGCATTTTTGATGGCGTTTTTCAATCAAGTTTCTGGAATTAATGCCATTATTTATTACGCTCCGAGAGTTTTTGAAATGTCAGGTTTAGGAAAAGAAACAGCTTTACTTTCATCGGTTGGAATTGGTCTTACTAATTTGATTTTCACGATGTTAGGCGTTTCTTTGATTGACAAATTTGGTCGTAAAACATTAATGTACATTGGTTCTATTGGCTACATTATTTCATTGAGTTTAATTGCTCGTGCTTTTTACGCAGAACAATTTGACGGCATGACTTTCTTTGTATTTGCCTTCATTGCGGCTCACGCCATCGGTCAAGGTGCTGTGATTTGGGTATTTATTTCTGAGATTTTTCCGAATGAAGTACGTGCTTCGGGGCAAGCTTTTGGTAGTTTGACACACTGGGTTTTTGCGGCAATTATTACCAATATTTTTCCTTATTTTGCTGGTCAATTTGGTGGAACTCCCATTTTCTTATTCTTTACTGTAATGATGGTTTGTCAATTATTATACGTGTGGTTCTTGATGCCAGAAACAAAAGGCGTGGCTTTGGAAGATATGGATGTGAGAATTGGACATTGATGATTATTTTTTATCTTTGTATGTAAACAAGTTCAATAATTGAAATGATAATTGCAAACCCTATATACGATACTGTTTTTAAGTTTTTGATGGAAGACCTTTCCATCGCCAAAACGATAATATCTGTAATTATCGGAGAAGAGATTATTGATTTGACCGTCAAGCCACAAGAGGAAACCACTTTTTCAGAGAAATATTTTTTAACTGTTTTTAGATTAGATTTTAAAGCCATTATCAAAACAGCCGAAGGAACTGAAAAGAAAGTTTTAATTGAACTTCAAAAAAGTAAAAACTCCTTTGATTTACAACGTTTTAGACATTATCTCGGGAAAAATTATAGCAATCCTGATGATATTGATGGGTACAGAGTATCATTGCCAATTGTCCCAATTTATTTTATTGGTTTTCCATTAACGATTCCAAGTTCGGTAATTAAAATTGGACGAACATATCAAGATTTATCATCAGGAGAAATTATTTTTCAAAAAGATGACTTTATTGAGAGTCTTAGCCATGATAGTTTTGTCGTTCAAATTTCCAAATTACATGGAGAAATGAAAACTAAGATGGAACGAATTTTGTCGATTTTTAATCAAAAATGGATATTTGATGAAGATAATAAATGGCTTCTTCAATATGATGAAGATAATGAAGACCTTGATGACGAAACTAAAAGAATATTGAAACGTCTCTCAATTGCCGCAGAAAGCAACGATGTAAGAGATAGAATAAAAGCAGAAGAAACTTTTGATGACTCAATGGATAGAGCTTTGAGAATCAAAGAAGAAATAATAGAGCAGAAAGAAGCAGTGATAGAGCAGAAAGAAGCAGTGATAGAGCAGAAAGAAGCAGTGATAGAGCAGAAAGAGTTTGAACTAAAAGAGAAAGATTTAAAACTATTAGAACAGCAGAAAGAATTAGAAGAATTACGAAAACTTTTATCAAAAAAGGATTGACACAGGAAAGTACAGTCAAAAAAACTACTTTTTGCCTATATAAATGGTACTTATTCCAAAAGTAAGTGGTAAACATTGAGTTTGGGTAAAGCCCGCACGTTGGAATATCTTTATAAAATCGCTTCCCTCTGGAAATGCCTGTACCGAATCGTACAAGTATGTATAAGCAGAAGTATCTTTTGAGACGATTTTACCAACGGTTGGCAGAATGTTTTTAAAATAAAAATTATACAATTGTTTCATCGGAAACCCTTGTGGCTTTGAAAATTCTAAAACGATACAAGTACCGCCTGTCTTCATAACACGACACATATCGGTTAAGCCTTTTTCGAGATTTTCAAAGTTACGTACTCCAAAACTAACGATGACCGCATCGAAAGTATTGTCTTCAAAGTGTAATCTTTCAGAATCACCTTTTTCTAAAGTAATGACAGAATCCATGCCAAGTTTTTTGATTTTCTCACGACCAAAACTTAACATTCCTTCCGAAATATCCACGCCTACAATTTTATCGGGTTTCAATGCCAAAGCCTCAATGGCAAAATCACCCGTTCCCGTAGCAATATCCAAGATAGTTTTTGGCTGAGCTTTCTTTAATAATTTGATGGCTTTTTTACGCCATAAAATATCTATACCGCCACTCAATAAATGATTTAAGAAATCATATTTTGGCGAAACATTATCAAACATTTGAGCTACTTGCTCTTTTTTAGAAGCATCCTGCTCTTTATATGGTAATACTGTCATGGTACGTAGCACGGACAGCCTTGTCCGCTTTAATTATGAAGAATGGACTATATCCATCAGAAGCTAATTTCATTGTAATAACAAAATTACAATAGACTTCTTAGATAACCCCTCATTTAAAAAGAATGTTTCTCGAAAACTCCATTTTACCATATTTATCGTATATTCCAACATAGGTTTACGTCGTAGAACGTTCACTCAATCTCAAAATCTATTCATCACTCATTTAAAATAACTCAATAGAATTATGCAAAACATCGGACTTTACCTCATGTCATTACTTTATACAGCGGCAGGAATTTACCACTTCGTTAAACCAAAATTTTACCTTGCTATCATGCCTCCCTACATTCCTAACCATAAATTGATGGTATTATTGAGTGGCATTGCAGAAGTTATTTGTGGCGTAGGTTTATTATTTACCGCCACTCGTTCACTTTCGGCTTGGGGCATTATTGCGATGTTGCTTATATTTTTCACCGTACATATTTACATGGTCACTTCCGATAAATTCCATAAACTGCCCAAAGCCGCATTATGGGGGCGTATCGTTTTACAGTTTTTATTTATTTATTGGGCGTATTGTTATGTATAAGTATTTTTGAGTTTTTGACAATAAATTTCATGAAAAATGAAAATTTATAACTTATTGATTATCAGTAGTTTAAATTTTACCCCCCCCCTATAAAAATTTTATTCGTAGAAAAATGTATTTATAAATACAAAAAAAGGTTTTACATTTAGGTATTATTATGAAAATACATCGGAAAAGCCTTTTTAAATATTTATAAAAACTTCTATGGAATTAATACCTTCTAACGCTGGCGAACGTGAAATTGAATTCACTCGCCAAGAAATTAAAGTCCTCAAATTAGCTGCTGACGGACACCTAAACAAAGAAATTGCTGAAAACCTCAAAATTGCAGAAACCACCGTAAAACGTCACCGACAAAACTGTATGAGTAAATTGGGTATCAAAGGAAAACAAGCCATGAATAGGTTTTAATGAAGTTAAACGCTCAAAGTACCATTTTAGTGCCATAAAAATGGTACTAAAATGGTACTTTGGTAGTATTTACTTTGGGAGAAATGTCTTGCAAATTTGTATTGTTAGTTGCAACGACAAGGCGGAATCTGAAAAGCCTAAAAGAGAGTAAGAGTCTATTTATTAATTCTCTCAATTATGAAAAAACAAGTTATAATATTATTCTCATTTTTCTTATTTTGCTCTATCATTTCGTGTAAGCATAATATTGATGAAAACTTATCTTCACCAATTTCTACTCTTGGAGAGACAGAAGCGATTGTTAGTAAAACAGATGAAGTAAATATTTTTAAAGTTAGTAATGTTGAATTATCTGCAAAAATTAAAGATATATTTACAAAAAACAGTCTAAATTTGTCAAAAATGGCTAATTATCAGGGTCTTACTGATTCAAATATTCAATCATTTGATTTTGATAATATTTATAAGACAACTACAAATGGAGCGAAAGGTGAAGCATTTGTAGTAAATTATAAAGGAAACACAGCCTTGTTAAGTTATGCTTTAGTAATATACAGAAATGATAGCGTTGAGTTTTTAAATCCAATGTTGGTAAAAACAGTTGCAGGTAAAAGTGTAGATTATGGTCTGATAGATGTTGGTTTTAAAGTTACTATTGATAAAAATAATGGAGATGTTAAATCGAAAGTAAACTCTGTATATTCAAATAAGTCGGCTAAAGACTTACCTTGTGGAGAACAAACAGCAAGATGTATTCAGGATGCTTATTCTAATCATGGTTGGGCTTCAGTTTATATCTTTGCGCAAACACTTTTTCTTCCTCAAACGGGTGCTGCAATAGCTATTGCATGTGCTGCTCATTGTTTAGATTAAAATTTTATCACTATGAATTTACAAAAAAAGACCTTTTTTTACGTGTTTATTTTTGTGCCACTGTCTTTTATGATAGTGCTATCGAAACTGAACTTAATTAGTGCAGATACTTTTGCAATTGGATTGTTTGTGTACGTTTTTTTATATCATCCATATATATCAGGATTGAGGTTGCTAAAATTGCACATAATTGAAAAAAATCAGTTTTTGAAGAATTATATTCCATTTTGGAATTTTAAATACTTTGATGTTTTGTTTTTCTAAAATGAAAATTGGAAACTAAATCTTTGAAAACCCAAAAACGTTGTCCCAAAAGGACAGCGTTTTTTTACGCCCAAAAAATAAATTTGTTATGCTTGCATACTATTAATTTTGTCATTATTTTTACATAAAATTGTATGTAAGCATCGCAAATCTTTAAAAAAATGGCACAGCAATATTCACGTCGTAACCTCGACTTTATGTTAAAGGAAGTTCTCAATGTTGCAGAGCTTACTAAATATCCTTATTTCCAAGACTATACGCCAGATATGTTTGACATGGTTTTGGATACCAATGAAGAAATTGCCGATAAAATCCTCCGTCCAGCTTATGTTTCTTCTGACCGCAATCAGCCCGAATTAGTAAATGGACAAGTAAAAGTGCATCCAGCCGTGAGAGATTATGTGAAGGCGATGGGTGATGCAGGTTTGATTGGAGCAATGTTTAAATATGAACACGGCGGACAACAATTACCAACAACCGTTGGAGCAGCGGCAGAGATGATTCGTGGCTCGGCACATAATTCATTCGTGATGTTTACGGGTTTAACGGCAGGCTCGGCTCACTTGATTTTATCGTTCGGTACGGAAGAATTAAAAGAGAAATTTGCTACCAAAATGGTGGATGGAACTTGGACGGGTTCAATGTGTTTGACCGAACCACAAGCAGGTAGCTCATTGTCGGACGTAGTGACAACTGCTTCACCACAAGCGGACGGGACTTTCAAAATAAAAGGACAAAAAGTATTTATTTCTGCGGGCGACCATGACATTGCTGATAATA
>JAAFIU010000380.1 GCA_013298805.1 Cytophagales bacterium
AGAAGGCGTAAAAATCAACGGATTGCGGTTTTATCATGAAAACCCCGTTGGTTTAGTGATGTATTTTCACGGTAATACACGAAGCATAAAAGGGTGGTCGAAATATGCGGTAGATTTCACCCGACATGGCTACGATGTGGTGATGATTGATTATCGTGGTTTTGGCAAATCAATTGGCAAACGCACAGAGGCAAATCTCAATAAGGATTCTCAATATGTTTATAATCGGATGCGGGCAAAATATGGCTACAAAGAGGAAGATATTATTGTGTATGGTCGGTCGTTGGGAAGTGGTTTTGCCTGTAAGTTAGCCTCCAATAATCGCCCGAAAATGTTGATTTTGGATGCTCCCTATTATTCATTTTCACACTTAACAAATCGCTTTTTACCTTTCATGCCCGTTGCGATGATATTAAGATTCAGTATCAGAACCGACCTTTGGATTCGCTACGTTCGTTGTCCAATTTATATCATTCACGGTACAAAAGACTTGCTAATTCCCTATTCTTCATCGGTACGTTTGCAAAGTCTCGTGCCACTAACTGCCAGATTAACACCCATTTACGGAGGAGGACATAATAATTTGCCATCATTTCCAGAATATCATCAAAAATTAGAAGAAATACTAAAAGGACATTTCGACTTACTTTTTGATAAATATGAGAAGGGAGATTTTAGAGAGTAGTTTTTCAGTTATCAGTTAACAGTAATCAGTTATCACAAAAAATAAATCAAATGCTGGGAACTTGAACTCAGAAATCTGTATTTTTACTGCTAACTGCTAACTGCTAACTGCTAACTGCTAACTGCTAACTGCTAACTGCTAACTGCTCCACCACAATCGCCTCATGCACAGGACGATACGCTAAATCAACCATTGAAGCATTTACGTACAAAGTTTCTCCAATTTGTTGCTGACCATAAGCCTCGTGTATATGCCCAAAGACGTGTAAACGAGGTTTTACCCGATTTTGTACAATATCAGTCAAATCTTCACAACCCACTTTTTCGCCCCTAATGGTTTGGTCTAAAATGCCGAAAGGAGGTCCATGCGTTATCAGAATATCCGTTTCAGTTGGAATTAAATCCCAGTGTTTACGAATATCCTGTCCCCGTTTTCTATTAAAAGCCCAATCGTAAAACCAAGGTTGCACGGGCGAACCCCAAATTTTCAAGCCTTCAATCGTCGTTCCGCTATCGTTTAAATATTCGATATTGGTAATGACTTTTTTTACTTCTTTGGGATATTTCTCAAAGAAAAAATCATGATTTCCTGCAATCATAACTTTATGACGGTGCGGTAACGACCCCATCCATTCATTAAACATTTCAATTTCCTCGATTTTCCCCCTCGACGAAATATCTCCCGCATGAATCAACAAATCGCCGTCAGGAATCGTCATTTTGTGTTGTAAACTATGGGTATCTGAAATACAAACTATTTTCATTTTCTTGTTGGTAAATAATGGCACGCAGATTACACTGATTCTTTCAGAAACGCAGCTTTTACAGATTTTATAATACACTAAAGTAAAAATAAAAAAATCTGTAAAAGCTGCGTTACTTGTATCAGTGTAATCTGCGTACCATTTGCCATATATTCTCAAATATTTTTAATAAATTTAAACAAACAAACTGAAAATCAATGCAACGTAGAACATTCATCAAACAAACCAGTATTTTAACCGCTTTGGCATCAACCCAAACGCTTGCCTCTAATAATCCATCAACCCAATTTCCGATGGTAATTTCAACTTGGAAAAACGAAAAAGCCAACGAAGCCGCTTGGGCATCGCTCCAAAAAACAGGAAGAGCCTTAGATGCCGTCGAAGCAGGGGCAAGAATCCCCGAAGCTGACCCAAATGACACATCAGTGGGTTACGGCGGTTTTCCAGACCGTGACGGCAATGTTACACTCGATGCTTGTATTATGGATGAAAAAGGAAATGCAGGTTCGGTAACTTTTTTACAGCATATCATGCACCCGATTTCAGTAGCAAGAGCAGTAATGGAAAAAACACCTCACGTGATGCTTTCGGGCGAAGGAGCTTTACAATTTGCTCTTTCTCAAGGTTTTAAAAAAGAAAATCTTTTGACGGATGTTGCTAAAAAAGCGTGGGAAGAGTGGAAAAAAACGTCAAAATACGAACCAAAAATTAACATTGAACGCCACGATACCATTGGCTTATTGGCATTGGGAACGAAAGGGGAAATCTCTGGAGCGTGTACCACCAGCGGATTAGCTTTCAAAATGCACGGTAGAGTAGGAGATTCGCCCGTAATTGGTGCGGCAGTATTTTGTGATGATGAAGTTGGCGGAGCTTGTGCCACAGGGTTGGGCGAATTTGTCTTGAAAACACTCGGTTCATTCTTAATCGTAGAATTAATGCGTAATGGCAAAACCCCACAACAAGCCTGTGAAGAAGCCATTATGCGTATTGTGAAGCGTTATAATTATAAAGAATTCCAAATAGGATATTTAGCTTTGAACAAAAAAGGCGAATATGGTGCATATTCCATTCAATCAGGCTTTAGTTATACCATCACAGAAAATGGTGTGACGAAAGTCATAGAATCAAAATATTATATGAAGTAGATTGGAGATTAGTAGTTTATTAGTGATGGGGTTAAGGGTTTATGAGTTATTAAACGATTAACTCATAAACCCTTAACTCATACACTCATAAACTACTAATCTCATAAACTCTCAACTCACATACTCATACACCGCTAAACTCATAAACTCTTCACTCATAAACACATACATCTCTTCCCCCAAATAATGCCGTTTTGTCAGGAAAATGACCTAAAAAATGCTTGGCAAGTTGTTTGTTTGTAATAAAGTTCAAACATGATAAATGTCATAAGGAATGATTTTTTTGTAAATCAATTATCATGTTTTATTTTTACTGACGATACTCAGCAACAAAATGGACGAACAAGAAGAACTCCAAGCAACTCAAACCTATTCCGACCTCGAAAAACACCGTGTTTTCGAGAAAGAATTTATGCCTCATATTGATTCTATGTACAACTTTGCCTTCCGTTTAACCAACGACGAAGACGATGCCAACGACCTTGTACAAGACACATATCTCAAAGCATTCAGATTTATTAACTCATTTTCGGAAGGAACTAATGCGAAGGCGTGGTTGTTTAGAATCCTGAAAAACAGCTTTATTAATGATTTTAGGAAGAAATCTAAAGAGCCTTCAAAAGTTGATTATCAAGATGTAGAAACAACTTACAATTCAGAAGAGGACGCAGAAACCAATCAAACCGTTGATTTAAGAGCTGAAACAGTTCAAGACTTAATCGGGGATGAAATTGCCAATGCTCTGAATGCTTTACCCGTAGATTTCAGAACGGTCATCATTCTTTGTGATGTAGAAGGTTTTACTTATGAAGAAATGGCAAAAATTCTGGATATTCCTATCGGAACTGTGCGTTCAAGACTTCACCGTGCAAGAATGTTGTTGAAAGAAAAATTGAAATCGTATGCCAAATCGTTAGGCTATGATGT
>JAAFIU010000163.1 GCA_013298805.1 Cytophagales bacterium
TCCAACAGTTGATAAACGCATCATTTACCGTAATTCCTGTGCGTGCAAATGCCTCCGCAGCCTTTCCTAAAGTTGATTTCGTTTGTTTTACTGCAATATTGGCAATGTTATATGAATGCCCTGGAGGCGTAAATGTTTCTACTGGATTATCTGCCCACCAAACAGCAATTTGTTTTTCTTCATCAGTCAATGCCTTATTTTTATTATACACCTCAAAATAAGCCGTAAAATAAGGTGACACCAAAGATGATGAAAAAGCAATCGGGGTTGGCATTACCATATTCTGATTGGCTGGAACAAAAGTACGATTAGTCCCCCAAGTAGGTTGCATTGGTATTTTTTGACCATTTTCTGTCGTCTGCCACGCTCCGTCAAATACTGGAACTACATAACTCGCTGGAAAATTACGTTTATACCCTTCATGCCCTCCATCCGTTTTTGACCACTCAAAAATAGCATTAGCAATATCTTGCCCTAATTTTTCAGAACGGTCAATTACATCTTGAGCTACGCTTACTTTGTAAGCCGTTTTTAAGACTGTCTCAAGCGAGTCAATTGATTTCTTATTAGCTACCGCTTGTGGACGAGAAGCCTCTGTATATAATGCTCTTAAAATAGTTGCTTCGGCAGCATTAGCACTTAAAGCCCAATTATAGACTTTAGTGGTTTCTGACTTAGGCAATATTGTTAAACTACTCAATTGCCCTGCCAAAGACTGATTGTTTGTTAAGCCCCCAACCAAAGCCTCATACATTGCCAAACCGCCATACGCATAGGCACGAGCTGCCACTGGAGGCGTATAACCTGCGGTTACTTTAGTAAGCTTTAACTGTAAATCTGCCCATGAAGTAGCTACTTCAGCAGAAAATTTATTAGCAGGAGAAGTATCTACTGGAACTTCTGGTGTAACTGCATCTTCTTTTACTTTACAAGAATCTATAAATAAAACTAAAGCAGCTAAAGCAAGCCAATGGGATGTTTTTTTAATAATACTTCCAGAAGAAGGAATGAGTCTATGTGATTTCATACGTAAAAAATATAAATTTTGAGGTTATTACGTCATAGTGGTAATAACAAATTCTTACCAAGTATTAAGCAAAATTCTTGCCATAAATTTATACATACCTTTGAGGGTCAAACAAATGGTTAATTTATTTAGTTTTAAGAAGCTTATAAGGAAGGGGAAGAAACGGGATTGCAAAGATAAAGTCATCAATAAAAACAAATCCTCCTTATAGATTTTACAAGGAGGATTTGTTTTTAATATTAATAGCAAGAACAATCAGCAATGAGAACTTAGGTGATTATATAAGTAAGACTACATTTTCAATAAAAGTCACCCATTATTAAAAAAAATATTCAAGCTATTTAATTCAGTAAAATAATATTACTTTTTCCTGACCATTTTATATACTAATGAGGGCAAAAAACGCTTGAGATAAACACCTATTACTTCATAAGTCCCTCCTATGTAAACTTCTTTTTTATTACGTTTTATTGCCTTCAAAGATTTTTCGGCAAATACTTCTGGACTCATTCCATTTGCTTGATTATCGTCCATCTTGCCGTGTTTATTACCCGAAGAATCCAAGGCATTGAAGGATATTTGAGTTTTGATATAACCTGGACAGATAGTAGTTACGTTGATATTGTCTTGCCAAATTTCCGCCCGCAACGAATCAAAAAATGCAATAATTGCATGTTTGGCAGCTCCGTATCCTCCACGCAAAGGCACGCCAATTTTACCCGCAATACTACTGATAACGATAAAGTGTCCTGATTTCCGTTCGGTTAAATGGGGCAATAAGGCTTGTGTAAAAGAGACGACACTAAAGAAATCCAATTCCATCAAATCACGATAAACTTGAAATTTTGTATCCTTCACATACGACCGTTGTGACACGCCAGCATTTTGAACGATGAAATCAATTTGCCCGAAATGGTCAATAACGGTTTTAACTTTTTCTGGAAATTTATCAAATTCCAACATATCCATCGGCAAAACTAAAACATCACTTTCAGCTAAACTTGTGGCTTTGGCAACTCGTTGCAATTCATTTTCACGCCTTGCGGAAAGGATAAGTTTTGCCCCTTCCTTCGCAAATTGATAAGCAAGAGCCTCGCCAATACCTGACGAAGCTCCCGTTATCCAAACGGTTTTATTTTTTAGATTTATCATTCTTCTTCTTCTGCTGCTGCTGGCGGATGTTCACTAATGGCAAGTAATGCACGTCTAAGGTTTTTGACAGGAGTACGATTTAACTTTAAACCTTCAATCGTTGCACGACCAATGGCAGTTTTACCAATCATTACCGTTAAAGATTCATCCCAAATGAAATGGTATGTCCAAATCATTTTTCGGGGATTATAGAGAATGGATAATGTTTGAGAAACAACATCTATAAATTCTGTTTTGTCAGATTTATAGATGTTGCATCCAATACAAGCGTAAGCCAAATTATCAAGTTCATCTGAACCATTTTTTGACCAAGGTATAATATGTTCTATCGAAAAAAGTTCAGTAGAGAAATCGGAAGGACATTTACAATATTCACAATATCCTTTTGAACGCTTGATAATGAATTGCTTAGCATTGGCAGAAATATGAGTTTTAGCCATTTGCCAAATTGATATCAAGTTGCTTCATTAACTCACGCACAGATACGTTTCTCAAGCGAGCAAGTGCTGATAAATGCTTAACACGATTAGTGTTTAATTTTTCTGTTTTTTCAAGTAAAATCAATAATTCATCGTATTCAGAAGCCGTGAGAGTTTCGTCTAAACGTTTTTTGTTAAGCATTCTAAAACGTTCCACCTGCTTTAAGGGTAAACTTTTATTTATTTTTTCTAACAATAAAGCCTCTTGTCGTTGTTGATTGGATACTTCACGACGAACCCTCAAAGACATTACATTGTCTATGAAAATATCAAGAGAACGATTATCTAAACGCTCTACTTCATGAAAAAGGGTACTAATTGTTGTACTCATTTGCTTTAGTTTTAAACAAAAATAAACTTTTAAAAGAATACTACCAAAATCGTATTAAAGAACTACTCCCCAACCCCAACCAAATTCAACATAAAAGCATATTCTCTCGCTACCTCGTGAAAACGCTTGAAACGTCCCGACGCACCGCCGTGTCCTGCTTCCATGTCGCAGTGGAAAAGGAGAATATTTTTATCAGTTTTCAAGGCTCTTAATTTAGCAACCCATTTGGCTGGTTCAAAATACTGCACTTGTGAATCGTGTAAACCCGTTGTTACCAACATATTAGGGTAGTCTTTTTTCACGACGTTATCAATCGGAGAATATGATTTCATGTAGTCGTAGTAAACTTTATCCTTCGGATTTCCCCATTCTTCCCACTCGCCCGTAGTCAATGGAATTGTTTCGTCTAACATCGTCGTCACTACGTCCACAAAAGGAACACCCGCCAAAATGCCTTTGTATAAATCTGGACGTAAGTTGGTAATTGCTCCCATCAATAAACCGCCCGCAGAACCTCCATTGGCAAATAATTTATCTTTTGAAGTCCATTTTTCTTTGATTAAAAACTCCGAAACGTCAATGAAATCATTAAATGTATTCATCTTTTTCAACAATTTTCCATCTTCATACCATTGGCGCCCCATTTCTTGTCCTCCACGAATATGAGCAATGGCAAAAGCAAATCCACGATTCATCAAACTCAAACGAGCCGCCGAAAAATACGGGTCTGTCGAATAACCGTAAGAACCGTAAGCATATTGCAAAAGCGGTTGCGAACCGTCTTTCTTAAATCCTTTTTTATAAACAATTGATATTGGCACTTTTACACCGTCACGAGCCGTAGCAAAAAGGCGTTCGGTTACGTAATTATCTTTGTCAAATTCGCCCAAAACTTCTTGTTCTTTCATCAATTTCTCCTCTTTCGTATCCATATTATAGTCGAAAGTTGAGTTTGGCGTAGTCATTGAAGTATAATAAAAGCGAAGAATATTCGTCTCAAAATCAGGGTTTGCACTCACACCTGCATCATAAGCGGCTTCGTCAAATTTTACGTAATGTTCTTTTTTATCGGTCTGATTAATGATTCTCAAATGCAAAAGGGCGTTACTTCTTTCCTGCAAAACCAGATGATTTTTGAAAACTTCCATACCGTCTAAATACGTATCAGCACGGTGCGGAATTACCTCTTTCCAATTTTTCATATCCGCAGTTTTGCCTTCTTCTACTTCCATCAATTTGAAGTTTGAGGCTCCGTCGGCATTGGTACGGATATAAAATTTACTTCCAAAATGCTCAATATAATACTGCAATCCATGTTTTCTTGGAAAGAATGTCACAAATTCACCAGTTGGATTGGTGGCATCTAACAAACGATATTCCGATGAAATTCCGTTGTGGTCAGACACCGAAATGATGTATTTTTTCGATTTTGTTCTACCAATTCCCGTATAAAATTGGGGGTCTTTTTCGGTATAAACCAAGACATCAGTTTTAGGGTCAGTTCCCAACACGTGACGATACGCCTTGGTAGCAAGCAAAGTCTGTTGGTCACGAATCATGTAAAAAATTGTCTTGTTATCCGCTGCCCACGCATACGAACCTCCTTCAGTATTTTTAATTTCGTCCTTTAAAACTTTACCCGTTTTCAAATCTTTGAATTTTAGGGTATAATTTCTACGACTCACTTCATCCACGCCATACGCCATAATTTCTTCATTATCCGTGATTTCGTAACCGCCAATATTGAAATATGTCTTGCCTTTTCCCATCGCATTTCCATCCAAAAGGATTTCTTCAGTTCCTTCCAAAGAGCCTTTTTTACGGCAATACACTGGATATTCTCCGCCTTCTACGTATTTCGAATAGTAGTAATAATTGCCATCTTTTACGGGTACAGATTCATCTTGCTCTTTCACACGACCTTTCATTTCATTGAAAAGTTTTTCTTGTAATGCTTTTGTGGGAGCCATTACGGTATCGGTGTAGGCATTTTCAGCTTCGAGGTATTTGAGAACTTCTGGGTTTTCAGGGTCGTTCAACCAATAATAATTATCTTCTCTGGTATCTCCGTGAAGCGTCATTGGATGTGGCTTAATAGCTGCCACAGGAGCTTTAATTACGTCTGGATTCATTATAACTGCTTTTTTTTCTTCTTTGCACGATGCTAATAATAAAGCAACGCCAATCGTTAAAGATAAATTTTTCATTAGAAATAGTTTTGATGATGAAGTAATATTACTTTAAAATTAACCAAAATTTAAGAACATTGTTGATATAAATTGTTGATAGTATATTTGTGCTACAAATGAATAAAGAAGCCCTCATAAAAGCTGCCAATTTTTGTGCTTATCAAGAACGCACCCAGAAAGAAGTTCGTAGTAGATTAGCAGAATTAGACGTGCTTGGCGATGAAGCTGAGGAAATTATCGCTTGGCTGATTGAAAATAATTATCTCAATGAAGAACGTTTTTCCAGAATATTTGCGGGTAGTAAATTCCGACAAAAAAAATGGGGTAGAATTAAAATTCGTCAAGAATTAAAAATGCGAGGCGTTTCAGATTATTGTCTTCGGGCAGGAATGAGTGAAATTGATGACGATGATTATATGAATACTTTGCAAGAAATTATCGAAAAAAAATCTCGTGAAATTAAAGACAGCGACAAATTAGTTAGAAAGCAAAAATTAGTCAGATTTGCCCTTAGCAGAGGTTTTGAACAGGATTTAGTATTTGACACGGTGAATAGATTTTTAAAATAACCGTAGCACAGGAATCCTTCCTGTGATTTTAAAACACGAGAAAGATTCCCATGAATTTAAAACACAGGAAAGATTCCTGTGCTACTTTTTGTCAAAACAAAAATTCAGATTACCTTTGTTCCATGCAAAACGCAAACAACACATATCCAAACTACTATTACTACTACGGTCAGTAACTGTCGGGTGTGTTCAAACAGAAATAAAGAACTAATTATACACAAGCCGACTCCAAAAGAGTTGGTTTTTTTATTTAGTTATGAGTTATGAATTATAAGTTATGAATGTTCGGTTTCAATACCTCATAATTCATACTTCATAATTCATAACTCATAACTACTACCTAAAATGACAATAACCCCCGCTTCCCGAATGAATTTGGTTCAAGAATATTACTTCTCGACCAAGCTAAAACAAATTGCCGAAATGCGTGCTTCGGGCATTGATGTCTTGAATTTAGGCATCGGTAGTCCCGACCTTCCTCCTTCTGCTGAAACCATTTCAGCACTCTCCACGTCCGCTCTGAATCCCAAAAATCACGCTTATCAAAGCTACGTGGGTATTCCTGCTTTACGTGAGGCAATGGCAGATTTTTATCAAAATGCTTACGGCGTTTCTTTAAATCCTGTCAATGAAATTTTACCTTTGATTGGCTCAAAAGAGGGAATTATGCACATTTCAATGGCATATTTAGAGGCGGGTGATGAAGTTTTAGTACCAAACCCAGGTTATCCAACTTATCGTGCGGCCTCTTTATTGACGGGTGCAACAGTAGTTGATTATGACCTTTCGGAGGGAAATGGTTGGTTGCCAGATTTGAAGGAATTAGCGAAAAAAGATTTATCGAAAGTGAAGTTAATGTGGGTCAATTACCCCCACATGCCAACGGGTGCAAAGGCAAACAAAGGTTTTTTTGAGGAATTAAGAGATTTTGCTTTGGCTCATAACATTCTGATTGTCAATGATAATCCGTACAGTTTTATTCTGAACGATGACCCACAAAGTATTTTGTCGGTTGAGGGAATGAAAGATGTGGCTTTGGAATTGAACTCGCTTTCAAAATCACACAATATGGCTGGCTGGCGTGTAGGAATGGTAGCGGGAAAAGCGGAGTTTATTAATCCCGTTTTACGCTTTAAATCAAACATGGACTCGGGAATGTTCTTGCCTTTACAAATGGCAGCTGTGCAGGCTTTGAAAAATAATAAAACTTGGTTTGATGGGCTAAATCGTATTTATAAAGAACGTCAGCAGAAGGTTTTTGAAATGATGGATTTACTTGATTGTCAGTACGATAAAAATCAATCTGGAATGTTTGTTTGGGCAAAAATTCCTTCAAAATACACTACGGGTTATGAATTATCGGATGAGATTTTAGAAAAAGCAGCGGTGTTCATTACCCCCGGTGGAATTTTCGGAACGGCGGGTGATGGCTATATTCGTACTTCGCTTTGTGCTGAAATTACTCTTTTTGAGGAATCTATTTTGAGAATTCGGAAAGCTTTAGGGATTTGTTAAGTTTTATCTGAACTGGGATTTTTAGGATAAAAAAGTTTGGTAAAATACGGTCATCGTACTTTACCAAACTTTTATTTTTTAGAAGTAATATCTCCACTTGTTCGCTTGGCGGGTGTCATGGTAAATTGAGCATTAATTTCAACACTTTCGGCAATTTTGTACATTACCACCGTTGGCACTTTTATGTTAAAATCTTCTAATTTCAATTTGAAAGTGGTATCCAAAATCACAACTTTGTTTACTGCATCTACCACAATTTGCCCAATAATAGCTACATTTTTATTTACTCCGTGCAGATTCATCATACCATTTGCCGTAAGAGGAATCGTGGCTGAGGCATTCAAATCAATGTTTTTATCAATAGTTCCTCTGAAAATAGTGTAAGGGTAAACGGCACTTTCTATATAGTTTTCATTGAAGTGACTTTGCATTAATTTATTCCGAAAAATAAATTTATTCATCGGAATTTTTACAGCGATTTCTCTTTTGTCGAAGTCAATTACTACGTTTCCTGCTATGTTCGTGGCGGAGATATTTTCTAAAGGGGCTTCAGAAAAAAATCTTATAAATGAGCTTTGGGAAAAGTATAAGTTTTGTCCATAGTGATGCTGGGCATATAACAGTAAGGCAAAAAAAAGGATGTGTTTTTTCATATAATTTGAGCTTAGGCAAATGTTATTTTTTCAAAATTTTGTGTTCATCTCTGTACTTTTTCCCAAGACCGAAACTTCTTCCTAAGTTAAAACCAAAGTGAATGCCACCGTCTGCCCATGTTTCTGCTGTTTCTCCGATAAATTGTTTGGCAACCATTCCCGTTGAATTGGTAAAATGAAGGGAGAAAACGTGTCCACCCGTTTCAATATCAAAACCCAACGACATGGAGTTTTTATATTTTTCATTTAATTGATTTGGCAAAACGTAATGATATTCTCCCACCAATGCAGTTCTATTGGTTAATCTGTAACGTCCCGCAAAACCCATTGAAAATACGGCATTCGATTCTCCGTGTTCATTATTTCTATTGCGGTACAGAAGTGTTGGCATAACTTGAACCGATAAAT
This sequence comes from Cytophagales bacterium, assembly GCA_013298805.1. GTDB lineage: Bacteria > Bacteroidota > Bacteroidia > Cytophagales > Spirosomataceae > Arcicella. The sequence continues at coordinate 8,324 of JAAFIU010000163.1, forward strand.
TTTTATTGATTTTGCGAGCTACTAAACCTTGTAACATATAACTGTACTTCGACAATGAGGTACGTTGGTCTTCGGCAGGATAATGCAACATATCAGCATAAGCCTCACCCACGAGCGTAACGGATACAGGCAAACCACTATCCGTTTTTTGTTTTAACACTCGCATTTTAGTAAAAAGATTAAGCATTTTTTGCTCGGAGCTACGTCCAATTCCTACCATTAAATTATCGTTGATGCCGTATTCAAGTCCCATATAAATATATCCTTGGTCAAGTCCGTAAAATTGGTACGAACCTGCATTCAGCGGTCCAAAACGGTGGGCTACTCGGTATTCGAGATGATGCCCTTCTACAGTTTCGATGGAATATGCACTAATAATACGGGTTGATTTAAAAGTGCCTGTTACAAAATCAGCGTCTTTATTATCGGGGAGCATATTGAGCAAATTATCTTGCGATTTTCCTTCTAAGACACTGATTAATAAACAAATAGCGACAACTACCTTTTTCATATTTATCAAGATGGGTATTAAGTGGGTTATAAAGGGATGCGGGTATTAACTTTCAAAAACTCTCAATTTCAGCGATGTACTATTATATTCAGTCTGATACTGTTTGAGTGGAGCAGGGGCTGGACTTTTGATAACTTTGCCCGTAAGAGCATACGTTGAACCATGATTTGGACAATAAACATCGTCTGAATCTTTTTGGTAAACTACGGTTGTACCTTCGTGAGTACAGAATTTAGAGAGTGCCACAAAATTACCCAACTTGGTTCTTGCAATGAGAATGGTATCATTGTATAGATAGCCTCCCTCGGTGGTTAGTACTTTATTGGTAGCTTGGGTAAGGTCAAGTGTGAAATCAACTTTCCCTGAGTTGGGGTTAATAATTGGGGGATTAGTATTAGTGGCGGGTAATGGAGTATCTTCTTTGGCACATGAGCTTAATGCTCCCATACAATAAATGGCCATTAAAGCACCAGAACCAAGACCTAAACTGCGGATAAATTCTGAACGTTTCATACTGATTATCAGTGTGTTTAAATGTTTAATAATGTTTTTTGCTATATATACGGAGAATATGACCTCATGGTTGCGTAGATTTTTTATTTAGGAGCGATTTTCAAACTTTTTGATGGGAAAAGAAGAAGAAACAGGGATTATCTGTGCTAAGAATTGACAAATATCATAATTTCTTCAAAGAGAGATTAATAACTTGCGATGTTTAGAATCTTGAACTTTTTCTCAAATTATACCACTAATGACTACTTATTCATACGAAAAAACGGTACAATCCAACACATTGGGATTGTCGAACAATATTATTTGGGCAAATAGAATCGCTCTGTTTATCGTCTTTTTTTGGTTTGGATTCTTGAAAATTATCCATATTTCTCCTGCCGAGCAATTAGTGACAAACTTGTACAATGCCACTATTTATTCGATGATGCCAATTGATAAATTCTTGATTTTGCTTGGGGGAATAGAGTGTTTGATTGGAATTCTTTGGTTGATTCCGAGATTGACGAAAGTAGCTTTTGGGATTTTCATGGCTCAAATGTTCACCACATTTTTACCCTTGTTATTTCTGCCAAAAGATACTTGGCAAAATATGATGGTCTTGACTTTGACGGGGCAGTACATCATCAAAAACGTTGTCCTGATTGCCAGTGCTTTGACGATTTATAAGGTTTCTGTATACAATATGTTCGCCAAAATAGGCAGTTAACAAAATAAAAGCACTTTTACTATTGTTATAAGGTTTCCCGACCTAAACAACTTGTAAAAGTGCAAATAATTACCGAACTATTAAACGTACTGTCTGGAC
>JAAFIU010000208.1 GCA_013298805.1 Cytophagales bacterium
GATTCACTTTGACAACTAGGACACGATAACATAAAAAGTACAATTTTTAGTTAGTAATTCTTTTCCCCAAATTTAGAAAAAAATTACACTAAAAAACATAAAAGCATTACTTGTTTAACACTACCGAAATAATTAGTCTGAACTATGATTTATGGGATTACTGGATTTTAGGATTTTTAAAATCACTCAATCACAATTCACTCAATCACAAATAGCTAAAATCACTAATTCACAATTCACTCAATCACCAATAGCTAAAGCATCATTCCACCTGAAACTTCGATGCGTTGACCGTTTATCCATTTAGCGTCGTTGGTACATAAAAAGGCAACAACACCGCCAATATCATCGGGTAAACCAACCCGACCCAATGCTGTAGCAGAAGCTAAAAACGCATTTACTTGGGCATTATCACGGACAAGTCCTCCGCCAAAATCGGTTTCTATTGCTCCCGGAGCAACAATATTGGCTCTGATTCCTCTCGCACCTAACTCTTTAGCTTGGTATTTTGTCAAGGTTTCAATTGCTCCTTTCATCGAAGCATAAGCGGCATAACCTGGATTTGAAAAACGTGCCAATCCTGATGAAATATTCACAATTCCACCACCATCTGCCAAAATAGGTAATGCTTTTTGAGTCAAGAAAAATGTTCCCTTAAAGTGAATATTCATCAACGTATCAAATTGACCTTCGGTTGTTTCGGCAAAAGACGCATGAATACCAATACCCGCATTATTCACCAAAAAGTCAATTTTATCCGTATTGAAGGTTGATTTCAAGGTTGAAGTAACATCGCCAATAAAGCCATCAAAGCTTTTGCTATCGCCTACATTCAGTTGCAATGCCGCTGCTTTCTGACCAGTTGCTTCAATTTGTTTCACCACTTCAAGGGCTTCATCTTCTTTACTATTGTAGGTAATAATTACGTCTAATCCTTTTTGGGCAAGGCTCAATGCCATATTTTTACCAAGTCCACGGCTTCCGCCTGTTACTAATGCAATTTTAGTTTGTGTCATTATCTTGATTTTTAATTATTTTGATGATACAAAATTAGACTTAATGAATGCAGCAATTATGGTGATAGTGTCAGATTAAATGGTGACAGTGTCAGTATTTTTGAGCAAAAAAGCCTCTCGATATTGTTTAGGCGTTTGGTGAGCAAATTTTTTGAAGAATTTCGTGAAATTTGAAGGGTCGTAAGTTAATAGCGTAGCAATTGCATGGATAGACATTTTATTTTCTTCCAACATTGCCTTGGAAATCGTCATAATTTTATCTTCGTAATAATAACATGGGGAGTTCCCCGTAGTTTCTTTGATTGTATTGCTCAAATGACGGGGGTGAATGTGCAAAATATTAGCTAAATCTTTTATTTCAAACATTTCAGTTGCTCGTCCTTCCGTAATATCCAATAAATGTTCATCAATTTCTTTCAAAAAATCAGTCGTAATTTCGTGCTGACGGGCAAATATTTTCTTTGGAATTTCCATTTCATCAAGGTCTTCATGTAAAAATAAAAGCCAAATTTTCAGTTTTTAGTTCGTGAGAGTTTAGCTTTTATATATCAATGGTTCGACTTCAAATCTTTACTTACTTGGATTTAAAGACAGCATTTTCTAAGTTGATAGCAATAATGTACTCTATTTCATTGTATTGTACTAAAAACAAACAGCATGACTTTATATTTACAAAAACTGTGTTTCATTCTATTTGTATTGATTAGTAATTCGATTTTTGGGCAAGCAGATTCTTTACAAGAACCTCAGCAAAAGGTTATTAAACGCAAACCCAATTTCGTAATCAATGCTGATTTCCGACAAACGCTCATCAAAAGCTCCCCAATTACTATTTATGGGGCTTATGCAGGGCTTCGTTTTAAAGATAAACACTTGTTTTCTCTTGGTTATTACACGCTTACTGACTCTTCGAAACAAAAATTTAGGTCTCAGAACCAGCGACAGGCAGCTCCTTCAGCTCCTCCTCAACAAATAAATGGAGAAGTATCTTTATGGTTTCTGAGTTTGGGATACACCCGAACTATTTATAATGGAAAGATTTTTAAAATTGATATTCCAATAGAAGTTGGAATAGGTGAAGGTTCTGACGGGTTATATGATGCCGATGGGAAATTGTTGAGACTTACCACTGGAAATGTGTATCCAATGCAAGCAGGAATTTCTACCATAGTGAAATTAACCCGTTGGTTTGGAGTTCACTTACAAGGAGGCGAAAGATTAATTTTTGGGCAAAATATGTTCCAAAATCAATACAGTGGCTTGTATTATACATTTGGGATTAACCTAAACTTTGGAACGATTTATCGGGATTTTGTGCAGAAACCCATTGGGACAAGGTAAGCATAAATAAAGTAGTAAAAATGCCTATCACACAAAGGATAGGCATTTTGGCTACTACTTATTGGCAACTTTAAGCGTCCTATTACTTAGAATTTACCATTGCTATTTTTCCAATTTTCTTGAGAAGAAATCTCTTCAATTACGTCCCAATGTTCGGCAATTTTACCATTCTCAATTCTGAACAAATCATAGAAAGAATTATGTTTTCCTCCAAGATGTCCTTCACTGACAGCTAAAACGAAATTACCTTCACCTAATACTTTGTGTATTTTGTCGTATTTCATTATGATACCTTGTGCTGCCCATTCTCCCAATGCTTTGCCTAATCCTGAAAGTTGGTCTGGAATCAATGGATTATGCTGAATATAATTGTCACCATCGTAATATCCTGCCAATTTTTCCATATTACCATTTACCAAAATATCTTCAATAAAATTCTTTACAAGGTTTTTGTTGAAATCGGTTTTATCAAGGTCTTTAAGTTCAGTTGTCCCATCTATCATCGTATGTCCACTTGGGTTTGGAGAGGCAGTTTCCTGCAAATTATCCCAATGTTCCACAATCAAACCCTCTTCAAAGCGAAAAATATCAAAGCCGATTTTAGGCCCGAAGAAGTTGTAATCGGTATGAGCAAATACAAAGTCTCCATCTTGAAAAACACGAACAGTATTTGCCTTAGCAGAATTAGGAGGTAAAGCTTGCAAAACTGCTCCAAAACCCGCAAGTCCGTCAGCAACGGCTAAATTGTGCTGAATGTATTTATTGGCATTAATGTAAGCAACGGGTTCAGACGCACCAGTTTCTATTGATTTTAAAAGACTTACTACTTTTTGTTTATTATCCATCTTTGTATTTTGTCTTGATTATTAATCTATTTATTACGATACAAAGTTGGGGCAATAACCAAAAATAGGAAAGGTAGATAAGAGCCTTTGAATGATACTTTTACGCCATCATATATTTCTCTCTGAACTCGATGGGAGTTTGGGAAGTGTGCTTTTTGAAATACTTGATAAAGTTGGTGGGTTCTTCAAAACCGAGGTAGAAGGCAATTTCTTTTACGCTTTCGGAAGTGTGTGCTAATATTCTCTTGGCTTCTAATAAGATTCTATCATCAATTATTTCTTTGGGGGTTTTACCCAAAATTTTAGTCGTTGCTTGATTTAACTTTTTTTCGGTCACAAAAATTTGTTGGGCGTAATAACTAACTTGCTTTTGGGTTTTATAGCTTTTTTCTAAAAAATCTTTAAACAACAAAACATAGTCAAGCTCGACACTTCTTTTAATTTCCACAAAACCTTGTTTGCGTCTTTCCCTTTCAGAAATCAGCAGAAAATTATGCAGTAGATTGTGTAAAATGTCTGCTTGTAAGCTATCATTGGCATTTTGTAACTCATTGGTCATTTGCTGTAATAAAGTTTCCAACATTTTTGACAAACTCCTTGCTGGCTCTCCTCCAACCTGAATTTGGGAAACCGAAAACAAGTCATTGAATAGAATTGTATTACGTAAAAACTTTGTATCAGCATCCGTTTTACAAAAGAATCTATCGGTAAACAAAATTACTTTTCCTTGAAAAAGTACCTGATTATCAAACCTTTGGACAGTGTCTTTGTTGAGAAATAATAAAGCATTAGGCTGAATTTGGATTGGATTAAAGTCCACCAAATGAATGGGAGTACCTTCTTGAAACCAAATAATATGGTAAAATTCGGTTCTGTGGCTGGTGGTTAGTGAGTCTTTGAAGTTAGCGTATAATTCAGCAATATCCACAATTTCAAATTCTTGTGGCAATCCTCCTCTGAAATCATATTTCTTTATATTTGTTGTCATTGGGCTTGTCCTGATGTCTGATTCAAGGAAATATTTAGATAAAACAACCAAGATAAAAGTTGATTGTGGAGCGAATAGGAATTTATGCTGTGAGTACCTTTTAGTTAATGACTGGCGTATTAAACAAAAACCGCTTCAGTATAATTGAAACGGCTTTTTGATTAATTTATAGTTGGACGTTCTCTTGTTCCTTTTATGTTTATGACCTCAATTAAATCTTCATTAATCCGATAATATAATACCGTGTGTCTATTAACTACGCATCTTCTAAGCCCTTTCATTTTATTCGAACTTGAAAACATAAAAGGCATAATCGCCAATTGTTTAACAGCTTTTGAAATATCAGTTAAAAATTTGATTTTTACGTTTTCAGACCATTCTTCATCAAGGTAATTAGCGATTTTTTCAATATTTGATTTAGCTTTTTCAGAAAAAATAATGGTAAAACTCATAGTCCGTATTTTGTAAAAATTTCTTGATAAGTGTAAGTTCTACCTGATTCGAGGTCTTCAATTCCATCTTTAATTTCAGCTTTATCAATTTCTGACAGTTCATCCCAAAAATCTGTATCTGTATTCACACTTTTAGTCAACAAAGTTTTTACAGCATTGAGTACGTCATTGTCCTGCAAATGGTCAATGAGAATATGTAATTCCGATTTAAGTTGTAGTGTACTCATGTTGATATGTTTTTTGTAAAAATAATGAAAAGAGTTAGGATTACAACTGTTCAATTAACTGTTATTTGTGGGGGTATTCACAACAATAGAAGAAACAGGATTTGTTTTGAAATTCTCAGAATTATACCATTTACGTCTTAATTATCGCATCCCTTGTTCTTGCATTATGTATTCCTTCATCTTTCAAGATTATTCCTGCCAATTTTTTTGCAAAAAAAATAAATCCAACCATATTTTTCATTGTCTTTGTTAATTTCTTCTGCCGTTAATTTATATTTCAAAATCAACGGCAGAAGACGTTGTAGGCAACGTCTCTACGGATATTATTCTTCCACCAAATCCTTCTCTCCAACCTGCTGTCTCCACATGGCATAATACAAACCTTTATGCTCCAATAATTCTTCGTGCGAGCCATTTTCTACGATTTTGCCTTTTTCCAATACAAAAATATTGGTGGCGTGCATGATGGTGCTGAGACGGTGGGCAATCACGATGGTTAAATGCGTTGTGCCTTCCGAAACTTCACGGATGGTTTCTGAGATTTCTTCTTCTGTCAATGAGTCTAATGAAGAAGTTGCTTCGTCAAAAACTAATAAATTTGGATTACGTAATAAGGCTCTGGCGATGCTCAAACGCTGTTTTTCTCCGCCTGATACTTTCACACCACCTTCTCCGATGATGGTATCTAAACCACTTTCGGCACGTTCTAAAAGCGTATGACAAGCGGCTTTTCTCAGTACGTCCAAACATTGTTCGTCGGTTGCTGTTGGATTTACGAATAATAAATTTTCCCGAATTGTTCCCGAAAATAACTGCGTGTCTTGCGTTACAAAACCGATGCGTTCACGGAGTTGGTCGAAGTCAATTTCGTCGTAATTGTGTCCGTTGTACAAGATTTTTCCTTCCTTCGGGCGATAAAGTCCAACCAATAATTTCACCAAAGTAGATTTTCCCGAACCCGATGGCCCTACAAAAGCAATGGTTTCGCCACGTTGTGCCTTGAAATTAATTTTACGCAAAGCGTCTTTATTAGCAGATTGATGTTTAAACTTAACATCTTGAAATTCAAGCGAATCAATGCTAATAACTGGATACGGATTTTCGGGCTTTACTTCAACAGGAATCTTGAAAATATCCTCGAAATTTTGCAATGAAACCTCCGCCTCACGGTAAGTATTTACCACGTTACCAATTTCTTGAAGTGGGCCAAACAAGAAGAATGAATAAATATTAAGCGAATAGAATTGTCCAAGTGTGATTTTGTTTTCGTAAATCAAATAAATCAAAACCAAGACCATCATGGCACGCAAAAAGTTTACGACCGTTCCTTGTACAAAGGACATTGAACGCACGTAACGCACTTTTTTGAGTTCTAATTTTAAGATTTTTTGGGTCGTGGCGTTCAATTGAGCAATTTCTTGTTTTGCTAAACCCAATGATTTTACCAATTCGATATTACGTAAAGATTCAGTCGTTGAACCCGCCAAACCCGTTGACTCCTTCACAATTTGAATCTGAATTGTTTTGATTTTTCTACTCAAAACCGAGCTAATCCATGCAATAAGTGGCCCCGTTATCAAAAACAAAGGTAAAATCATCCAATGCACCGAAAACGCATAAATCGAAATAAAAATCAATGCAATAACCGATTGGAAAAGGACGTTAATCCCTACCGTAATGATTTTCTCAACGTCGGTACGTACTTTTTGTAATTTTCCCAAAGTCTCGCCCGAACGTTGGTCTTCAAAGGATTCATAAGGCAATTCTAAGGAGTGGCTAATACCGTCAGCGTAGATTTGAGCTCCTACTTTTTGGGTAACCGTATTGATAAAATAATCTTGGAAATTTTTGGCTACCCGACTCACAAATGCCACACCAATCGAGGCTAATGTCAGCGGAATAATGGCACGTAAAAACTCTTCAACGGTATGATTATCAGCTCGATAAACAGAGGCGACATCATCAATAATTTTACGAAAAATGTAAGGGTCAAGTAAGGAGAATATTTGATTAATAGCGGCTAATGCTAATGCTCCAAAAACAGTGGTTTGATGTTTTTTAAGATACCGTAATAGTATTTTCATTGGGGATATTGTTCGTTAATGGTTGGTTAGTGCTTTAAGCTATAAGCCACAGGCATTAAGCAAAATAGCATATTAAACTAACCCCAATAAAAAAAATTAAGTTCTGTAATGACTAAGCTGTGTGGGTCTATCAGCTTATTTTACAAGGAATTTCACTAAATTTGACCGAAGAATCCATAATTTCAACGATATGAAAAAAGTATTAACAATCAGCACTTTAGCGTTAACAATTATTACTTCATCTTGCGATAGATTGAGTAATTCAACCGAAAAAATTGGCGAAACCGCAGGCAGTATGGTAAAAGGCATTGAAACGGGCGTGAAAAAAGCTCGTGCCATCAATTTGACTTATACCGAAACGCTCATCAATAAAGGGATTACCAACGGAAAAGTTACCCTCAAAAGCGATAAAGATGGCGGTACAGACAATCTGTTGAGCGTTTATCTGATTTTCTCAAAAAGATTTAGGGGCAAAGTTTTGGCAAAAGCCTACGACAATCAGGGCTTAGAAATGGGCAGAAGTTCTATCAAAATTGATGCCCAAGATGGTGACGCAGGTTTTTACGATTTTCATTTCGACAAAAGAACAAACATCGACCGTGACGGGAAGATAGTTTTGGAATAATTTTTCGATGTTTGGCATACAGAATTGATTTACGCTACCGATGATTTTAAAAGTCCCCTATAATTAGACCACTGATTGGACTGATTAGACTGATTTACACGGATTTAAAATTATTACAATCCGTGTAAATCAGTCTAATCCGTATCATCAGTGGTCTAATTCGGATGCGATTTGAGATTCAAACATCGTACTCCGAACATCAAAACACAAACACTTCATGAGCAATAAAACTAAACCAATCGTTGCACCAAGTTTGGAAAGCATCTACGAAGCTGCCGAAAAACTGCGTGGAATAGCCGTACACACGCCTTTGATGGAAAATTTAATCCTTTCGGAGCGTTATGAGGCAAATATTTTCTTGAAAAGAGAAGATTTACAAATTGTCCGTTC
>JAAFIU010000295.1 GCA_013298805.1 Cytophagales bacterium
AATAATCTTGACTTCCGTGATAATATCTTTTGGATTGGATGTGGATTACACAATCTTAGAATACGACACAGAACCAAAAAGTAAAATCTCACAAGTTTTAACTATTATCCTAATAAACACTATTGAAAAAAATAATAACATTCATTTTCCTAAGTCTAATTTACCTAAGTATTCAGGCTCAGAAACCACAATTAACCTACCCTAAAGGCTATTTTTTATTCCCGATTAATCCTAATCAACAAAATTATTTAGCGGGTGGAATGGGAGATTTGCGTCCAGACCATTTTCATGCAGGTATTGACATTAAAACCCAAGGACGTGAAGGTTTACCCGTCCATGCAACTGGTGATGGGTATATTTCAGAAGTGAGAGTACAAACCAGTGGATATGGAAATGTGGTTTTCATTACGCATCCAAATGGTTTTGTGTCTGTTTATGGTCACTTAAAAACTTTTGCAGAACCATTGGCAAGTTATATTAGAAAAAAACGACTCGAAAGTCAGACTTTTGAAATTAAACTAAATCCCAAACCTGAAGAATTTGAGGTAGCTCGTGGACAAATAATTGGTCTTTCTGGCAACACTGGAGGGTCGGCAGGGCCACATTTACACTTTGAAATTAGAGATGTACTGAATAATATTCTAAACCCACTCAATTTTGGTTTTTCTGAAATCAAAGATGACTTCCCTCCTATTTTTCAGCAACTCATCATCAAAACGCTTGGCACAAACGCTCGCATCAATGGTGAATTTGGCAAACAGTTATTCTACCCTGTAAAAAACGCATCGAACACTTACACCCTTAACAATCAGATAGTTGCTAATGGAGAATTAGGACTTGAACTATTGGCAGTTGATAAAATGAATGGGACGAATAACTCCAACGGGCTATCTTGTGTAGAGCTTTTAGTGGATGGCGTAGAACAATATTATTCGCATTTGGAGCAATTTCCTAATGATGTTTCACACGATATTAATGTGCATAACGATTATGCAATTGAACAAACGCAAGGACTCCGATTCCAAAAATTATTTCAAGATAACGGTAATCTTTCCTTACAAATTTATAAACCATCCATAACAAAAGGTAAAATCAAAATTACAGATGGTAAAACACATCAAATAACCATTAAAATTTGGGATTCCTTTGAAAATGGAGCTGTGCTAAATTTTACGATAAAAGGAGAGAAAAAAGAACCTTCGCTCATGGTTAGTCCAAATACGTTACCCCTTGTAATTAGTCAATCCCTTGAAGACAATACACTTATCATTAAAGCACGTAACTTAAAGACAATCAACTCAGTAGCAAGCCTTAAATTCGCTAAATCTATAATAGATTTGCCAATAAATTATGTTAAAAACAATGAAGCGGTGTATCTTTGGGACTTGAAAAAGAGTTTACCTGATTCTATAAAGATTGATGGATTTTCAAAAGCGACCAATTTAAGAAAAGTCATCATTCCAAATATTGATTATGCTTTTGAATCTGATATTTTAAACATCAATTTTGAGTATAAATCATTGTATGACACTCTTTATTTACAAACAGAACAGATTGGAAATAATTTAACAATTGGAGAAGTAACGGTACCATTAAAAGAAAACATCGAGGTTACATATACCCCTGATATTCAAATTATTATACCTGACAAAACTTCAGTTTATCATATTTTTAGAAATTCAAAATCGTTTCTAAAAACCAATTGGAGTGGCAATAAAGCATCGTTTAGTACCAAACGTTTAGGAGATTTTACGGTATTGATAGATACAATAGCACCAAAGGCAAATATGATTCAAAAAACACCTGATAATATTCGGGTAAGAATTGGAGATAACCTTTCAGGTATTAAAAGTTTCAAAGCATTTGTTAATAATACCTATATACTGACGGATTACGATGCAAAAAGCTCGTCACTTTGGTCAGTAAAATCAGATTCTACTCAAAAATTCTATGGAAAATTAAGAATAGAATTAGAAGATAACCAAGGGAACAAAAGTGCATTTGAAACCAATATTGACTCTGTAAAAACAGTAGCAAAACCAATCATTAAAAAAGCAATAAAAACGAAAAAAGATGAACCTAAAAATAGGCGACCAAGCCCCAAAATTCGAGCAGAAAGACCAAAACGGAAACATCGTTAAACTATCTGATTTTGTGGGTAAAAAAGTAGTTTTATATTTCTATCCAAAAGATAATACGCCAGGATGTACTGCTCAGGCTTGTAACTTAAACGAAAATTTACCTGCCCTTCATGCAAAAGGTTTTGAAATCATTGGTGTAAGTGTTGATGGCGAAAAAGCACATCAGAAATTTATTAATAAGTACGATTTGAAATTTACATTACTTGCCGACGAAGACCATCAAATGGTAGAATCTTACGGTGTTTGGGTTGAGAAATCAATGTACGGCAAAACATATATGGGTATCGCTCGAACAACTTTTGTGATAGACGAACAAGGAATTTTTACTGACATCATCAGTAAAGTAGATACTAAAAATCATACAGAGCAGATTTTAGGTTAAAATAACAGATTCTTAATAATCAATTATATATAATGCAAATTACTGAATTACAAAGCGTTGCGTCACAAGTGAGACGTGATATCGTCAGACAAGTACACGCTTGTCAGTCTGGACACCCAGGCGGTTCGTTGGGTTGTGCCGACTTATTAGTAGGTCTTTATTTCGACCAAATGACCCTAAAATCTAATCCTGATGGAACTAAACCTTTTGATATGAATGGAACTGGCGAAGACCTTTTCTTCTTATCAAATGGTCATATTTCACCCGTTTTTTATTCTGTTTTGGCTCGTGCAGGTTATTTTCCTGCGGCTGAATTAGCTACTTTTCGTAAATTAAACTCTCGCTTGCAAGGACACCCAACTACGCACGAACACCTTGAAGGAATTCGTATTGCTTCGGGTTCTTTGGGACAGGGAATGTCAGTAGCAATTGGTGCGGCACAAGCTAAAAAATTGAACGGTGATAAGTCATTAGTGTTTGTATTAATGGGCGATGGCGAGCAAAACGAAGGTCAAGTTTGGGAAGCTGCCATGTACGCACCTCACCACAAAGTTGACAACTTGGTAGCGGTAATTGACTACAACGGACAACAAATTGATGGACCTACTGACAAGGTGATGAACAACCGTGATTTAGGAGCAAAATACGAAGCCTTCGGTTGGAAAGTTATCAAAATGAATGGTAATGACATGGCTGACGTAGTGAAAGTTTTGGCTCAAGCTCGTGAATTATCAGGAAATGGAACGCCAATTATGATTATGATGACTACCGAAATGGGTGCAGGAGTTGATTTCATGATGGGTTCTCACAAATGGCACGGAGTTGCTCCAAACGATGAGCAATTAGCGGCTGCTTTAGCTCAATTACCTGAGACTTTGGGAGATTATTAATCCAGAAATAAAATATTAACATTTTGAAAATCAAAAAGTTACATATCAAAAACTTTAAATCTATTGCAGATTTAGAAATTATTGAACCCAATCCATTTACGGTCTTTGTTGGCCCAAATGGGTCTGGGAAAAGTAATATTTTTGAGGCGTTGGAGTTTTTTGTAAGTCCAATCTATTCGGATGATAAAGCAAGATTTTTTGGTGGTAAAGAAAGTATTTCGAACAGGTTAAATATTGAAAAAGAAAGCTCAATTGTTATTGAATCTGATAATTTTAATTATGATGATTCAACTTCGTTTTACAATAAACCTTCGAATAAACCATTTCGTTTTTTAACTGACTTAGGTTCAGAAATAGATTCATTAGATCCGTATGCTCTCCAAGATTTTTTATACTCATTCAAAAGGCTATTTATTAAGAATAAAGAAAAGCAAAAGTTTAATTTTTCTGATAATTCAAGCCTCTCTTTTTCGGGTGATAATCTTGAAAAAGTATTGAAAAGACTTTTAGATGACAAATATAAAAATGAAGAAATTACAGAATTATTGAGCTTATTTCTTCCTGGATTTGAAAAAGTAGATGTTATTTCAAGTGGTTTAAGTGGAACAGATACTTTATTAATTTATGAAAAAGGAATTGAAAAACCATTTACAAAAGAATTAGTCTCAGATGGAACGTATAATATTCTTGTTTTAATAACTGCGATTTTGCAATCGAAAGACCCTCAATTTTTGTGTATTGAAGAGCCAGAGAATGGTCTTAATCCAAAAGTAGTTAGAGAGTTAGTTCACTTTTGCAGAAATGCTTGCGAAGAAAAAGGTCATTATATTTGGCTTAATACTCATTCTCAATCGTTGCTTTCTGAATTAAATGAAGAAGAGTTAATAATTGTAGATAAGAAAAAAGGAAAAACTCAAATAAAACAATTTAAAAAAGGTGATTTTTATGGTTTAAGAGCCGATGAAGCACTTTTATCTAATGTCCTCGGAGGTGGTATTCCGTGGTAAAGATTGGTTTTATCTGTGAAGGAGATACTGACAAAATGGTGTTGGAATCTTCTAATTTTCAATCTCTTTTATCAGAATTAAGCTTAGATTGTGTCAGAGTGGAAGATGCTGATGGTGGAGGAAATTTACTGCCCCAACATATTGATAAATATCGCAGTTCATTACATGGCTTCGGTGCAACCAAAATTATTATCTTGACCGATTTAGATGAAAATACTTGTATCACTTTTACCAAAGAAAGACTAAAAGCATTACCAGATGAAATAGTTATTATTTCGGTAAAAACTTTAGAGTCATGGTTTTTAGCTGATAGCAAAGTAATGAGTCAATTAATAGGTAAAGATTTTACTTTTGAGTTTCCAGAAAATGATAATAATCCTTTTGATACAATTAAACGTATTTTTCAGGAAGAAACATCAAGAGGTGTTGGAACAAAAAGGATTTTGACAAGAAGAGTTCTCAAATACGGTTTCTCAATCCAAAATGCCGCTAATCATCCCAATTGCCCAAGTGCTAAATATTTTTTAACCAAGTTACAATCAATTGTAAATAATTGAAATTTAATATTTTAATGAAAAAATATACATTCACAGAAAAAAAAGATACTCGTTCTGGTTTCGGAGCAGGTATGCAGGTTTTAGGTCAAACTAATCCAAACGTTGTAGCTCTTTGTGCTGACTTAATTGGC
>JAAFIU010000391.1 GCA_013298805.1 Cytophagales bacterium
CCATTGCTTTGAAATCACGCTCATAATTTTTGAGGTCATTCACAGCATCTTCTACCAAAAACTTAGCTTTACTTTCAGCTTCAGAAATCACCATATCAGCACTTTTATGAGCTTCTACAAGAATTGCCTCCGCATCTATTTTGGCTTTATCTGTAATTAAATCTGCTTCTGCTTGGGCTTTAGAATTGATTTCTTGTTGAACACCTTCGGCAGCTTTAAGCGTTTTGAAAAGGCTACTTTCAATTTCTTTCATTCTAACAATCTCACGTTCTGCAACGTCAAATTGCTGCTTTGATTGTCTAAGTTCTTCCGATACACGTTCCCACTCTTGCGAAAGAGAAAGCAAAAAAGCATCAACCGACTCAGTATCGTATCCTCTAAAACTTTTGTCGAAAGTATGTTGTCTGATTTCAAGGGGAGTAATTCTCATAATATTATTATTTTTTCCTTCGTAAAGGATATATTAAACAAAGTTGGATTTTCAAAAAAACTAAACTAAAGGCTTTATCATAATGGTATTCTCAAAGTCAACATGACGTACTTTCTTGGTATAAACTTTGGTTATGCTAAAACCTTTCTTTATGAAGAATGCTTTAGCTGTTATACTTACGTCCGACCAAATTTCCACAGAACCCCTTCTATAAGCCTCTGATTCTAAACTAATTAAAAGTTTAGTTGCAACGCCAATTCCTTGATGGTTTTCATGAACATACATGAAATCTACACAAGCATTATCGTCTAAAGAGGCAAAACCAATGATTTCAGAATCATTTTCGGCTACTACAAAAAACTGGGTTTTAATGTTATTTAACCAGTTTTTATCATTTTTACTATGCTCAGACCAAACTACAATTTGCTCTTCGGTATAATCTTTTCGATTAATTTTACAGACCGTATCATAAAATAATTGTGTAATTTGGAATATATCACGTTCAGTGGCTACTCTAATTTTCATTACACAAACATTAGTTTTCTATTTTCCAAACTGAAATATGTCTATCGTCTGATGCTGAAACTAATTGGTTTTCGTACTGACTCCACCACAATTTATTGATAGACGTTCCGTGTCCAGCGTGCCGAGCTTTATCAATAACTTTCAATAATTTGAATTGTTCTGCATCCCAAATTTTCACTGATTTATCCATGCTACACGTAGCAAACCACTTTCCATCGGGGCTATATTTAATGTCATTAATGGCAAATAAATGAGCCGCAATATCTTCTTGTAATTGATAACCTTGATTTACATTCCAAATTTTCAAGTGAGCATCTCTTCCTGATGAGAGTAAATACTGATAATCAGGCGAATAGCAAACCGTAAAAACAGAATTGGTATGATGATTTAACACTAATTTCAATGAAAAATCCTGTAAATCAAAGATTTTTACCGAAAAATCACTATACGCCACTGCAAATTCATTTAAAACTGGATTTATGGCTATATTTCTAACACTTTTATCTGATGCTTTTACGTGTTTTTTAACTGCAAAAGCCTCTACATCCATTACCACAATAGTTCCGTCAGACAAACCTATTAGTGCAGTATTTCCATGAATTTTTATATCAAAAATAGACCCAGAAGTGATTTTTATTGAATTTATTTCTTCTTGAGATACAATATCAATCAAATGTATTCCATCGAAGTTTTGTCCAATCCACAAATCATTTCTTGATTCATCTAAACACAAGGCATAAATAGAAGCAGGTATTTGGGCAAATAATTCGCCCGCATCGGGTTTTTGCAAGTCCCAACGAACTACTAAACCATCGCCACCAGCGGAGAAAAACTGACTATTTTCTGTTGCTCTTTCGAGGGTATAAACACAGTCACGGTGTCCAGAAAAGGTATCTATTTTTTCTACTTGCATGAGCATTTATCAGGTATCAGAATACAAATTTGGGTAATTTTGATGTGTTTTTTAGGTATTTATTTACAAGAAATAGCTGTTTGAACAATATTATCCAACGAAATTACTTTATTTTGCAGGGAATGGCAACATTTTTAGTTGTCATCATTAAATAGCAAACATATTGGCAATTAATAAATGGTAGCCAAGTGACTGATAACTAATAACCGATAACCTAAAAATGGCTGTAATTTTTTCAAAAAATATTTCCGAACAATGTATTGTCACCCTTTGGAAAATTGAGGAAAACGCCCATTTCTTTCTTCAATACCTAAATATTGAAGAAAAAGATTTACCCACTTTTTCCAAAGCAACTCATCCACATAAACAACTTGAATGGTTGGCAAGCCGAACCTGTGTAAAATATACGGTTGAATTATTAGAACATAATTATCAAGGCATTGAAAAAGACGAACATAACAATCCGTTTTTATCCGAAATACAAGGCTATGTCTCTCTCTCTCATACCAATGAATATGCCGTTGCCATTGTTAGTCTAACCGACGAAGTGGGTGTTGACATTGAAAGGGTTTCTTATAAATTGAGTAGAGTTGCACACAAATTTTTGTCAAGCGATGAACGGATTCATGCAGGAGACGATTTATTTAAAATGTGTGTTTATTGGTGTGCAAAAGAAAGTCTGTACAAGTGGTACGGCAAAAAAAATCTTTCGTTCAAAAATAATATTTTCGTTGAGCCTTTCAATCACAAACCAACGATGATTCAAGGTGAAATCTTTATTGATGGTCAATTAAAAACACAACACGAATTAGCCGTTTTTTATATTGAAGATTTTGTCATAACAGCAACGATATAATAGCTCCGAATGGTGCTACCTACTTCATCATTTCTTCCAAGGCTCTTTCTATTTCTTTTACTTTATCGTCATCTCCTACTTTTTCAAAAGCCAACATGAGGTTTCTTAACACTCTACGAATAATATCAAGATGATTACAAGGCTGATAAAAAATATCATTTTGAGCTAAATTGAGTTGTGATATATAACTATCAATATCAACTTTACTAAAAACCAATCCACGATTGAAAACATTGATGTAAAACTGCATTCCACCCGATTTATAGGTCAAAATAAATAAATTAGGCAGATTTACCCCCCAAATTGGTAGATTCAGTTTTTGGGCAACCAACAAATAAATCACACACAAAGAAATAGGATTCCCTTTTTTGGACTCAATCACCACATTCAGCATGGAGTTAGATGCGGAATGAAAATGTTTTGTATTTGCTCCAAATTTCAATTTCCCGAAAATGACCGAATTCAAAGTTTTTATTTGGTCCATCGGGTGCATATTATCTCTAATTTCAAGCCAAACTTCATAATAAATTTGCTCTAAATCCTGCCGTAGTTTCTCCAACGACAGTTCTGGATATTGATAGGTAGCGATTGCCCACATTCCTTCTAAAAGGTCTTGAGACTCACTATTTTTCCATTGGACTAATCTTTCAAAAAAGGCGTTATATTGTAAATCATGGATTAAATC
>JAAFIU010000309.1 GCA_013298805.1 Cytophagales bacterium
AGCTCTGCAAGTTATTTCAGAGCATAAGGATAAACTAAGTCTAAAAAAAAGAAGAGTAAAAGCCGCTTTTGATGTTGAGTACCTAAAACAGTTAATTATTTAATTCTCGTGCGTTTGCCCTAATTCATAATGGATGTTTAGGGTTTTTAGGAAAAAATATTCTAATCAGTATGGTACTACCCGAGTAATGGATGCCCACAACTTCTGGGATGTTTATTTTGGAGAATACATTGATTTATGGAAAGATGTAATAGATGCTCAGGGTATAAATAAGTTATTGTATATAATTATGCTTCAAGGTTGGAGTCCTAATCAAAAACTTCAAACAGCAAAAGTATTGAGAACGCAAGCATTAAATAATCATAAATAATAGAAAAGTAATAAAGTAGAATTACTTTACAACAATCATGAAATTAAGCGTAGTTATTCCAGCCTATAACGAAGAAGAATCTCTTCCTGAAACTTTACGTTCATTACACGATACTTTGGTTAAACACAATATCGACCATGAAATTTGTGTAACCAATGATAACTCTAAAGATCGAACAGAACAGGTTTTACAGGATTTACAAAAGGAAATTCCTACTTTGGTTTACTTCACAAATAAAGGAGCAAATGGTTTTGGTTATGCGATAAGATACGGTTTAGAACGTTTTACGGGGGACTGTGTGGCGGTAATGATGGCAGATATGTCTGATTCTCCCGATGATTTGGTGAAATACTATAATACCATGATAGAGAAAGACGTAGATGCGGTTTTTGGTAGCCGTTTTATCAAAGGAGGAGCTGTTTATGATTATCCAAAAGTCAAATTGTTTATCAATCGGGTGTCCAATTTTGTGGTAAAAATGCTCACAGGTATTAAAACTAATGACACCACAAATGCCTTTAAATTATACAAAAGAGAAACGATTGATGGCATAAAACCATTTATGTCGGCTCACTTCAATTTAACGGTTGAATTACCTCTAAAAACGTATGTACGAGGTTATTCCTATACCGTCGTACCTAACAGTTGGCAAAATAGAAAATACGGAAAATCTAATTTGAAGATAAAAGAAATGGGTAGCCGTTACTTGTTTATTTTGTTGTACTGTATGATTGAAAAATCATTTTCAAGGGGTGATTATATGAAAAAACAGTTACAAAAATAACTTTTTAAGCTCAACGGCTTGACATATCCCAAAGCTAAATATTATACCCCAAAATATCGCAAAAATCAACATACTAAAAATGATTTTTGCGATTGGTACTTTAAATGAAAGTGCCAATAATGTTCCTCCGATTGGGGTAAAAAATAAGGGCGTAAAACAGGCAATACCCCAAATTCCTAATTTTTGCCATATTTTTACAGCAAATCGGCTTCTTTTAGAAAATAATTTGGGCTTCGTTTTGCGATATTTAGCAATCAATTTTTGAATTTCCCTTCCCAAAAAAGACATTGTTATTACCATTGACATCATGCCAATGATGGAACAAATGGCGGTCTCATACCAAGTTAGACCTAATAAAACTCCTGCAATTGGGCCATTAAAAAATTTGATGGCTGTTGCCAAAATAACTGTAAAATATTTACCGAATGACATATTTTTGGGGTAAGGATACTTAAATAATTCTTATATTGCGGAGGTATTTTTCGCAGGGATATTATGTCCTAACATTTTAATATTATGTTTAAAAAATTACTCTTCCTTATTTTATTTATTTGCACATCAATAGGTTATCAATCCACTGCTCAAAGTGCTTTTGCCCCTTTGAATGAAGACTATTATCACCTCATTGACCGTTATGAAATAAAACGGGGAAAGTTTTCAGAAGGTTTCCATACTACTGTTAAACCATATACCCGTAAAAGTATCGTTTCTTTGGTGGATAGTGTGTGGGCCGATAGTTCTGTTTACTTGTCAATGCAAGATATGTTTAATCTTGAATATTTAGAAAATGATAGTTGGGAATGGGCAAAATCAGATGGAGTCGGTGATAGTCGAAAACCCATTTTTAATGTTTTTTATCATAAAAAAAGTGATGCTTATTCCAGTTCTAACGACGTTTTTAATATTCATATTAATCCAGTTGTCAATTTTGAAGTAGGAACCGTTGAGGGTAAAAATACTACCTCAACAATGCTTAATACTCGGGGTATTGAAATTAGAGGAATGATAAATCGTAAGGTAAGTTTTTATACTTTTCTGACGGATAATATTTCGCTAATTCCTGACTATGTCAAAGAATACGTTGATAAATATAACCAAAATGAATTACGAGTAGCTGGCAGACTTCCAGGGATGCCAGGGGAGGGATTCACAAAAGAATTTCGTCAAGACAAATACAGCACTGATTTCTTCTCTGCTCGTGCTTATATTACCTTTCAAGCTACTAAAAATATTCAGCTTCAGTTTGGACATGATAAAAATATAGTTGGAAATGGATTTCGCTCTTTGATTTTATCCGACAATGCCGCACCCTATTTATTCTTAAAGTTAAACACAAATATTGGAAGATTTCAATATCAAAATATATTCTCACAATTGATTTACACGGGTTTTAAACCAAATGACCAAATTTTCCCAAGAAAGTACATGACAATGCACCATTTGAGTATTAATATCTCAAAAAAATTAAACATTGGCTTGTCAGAAAGTGTTATTTTTCAACGAGATAGCACAAATGGGAATGGTTTTGATTTGAATTACCTGAACCCTGTCATTTTTTACCGTTTCGTTGAAAGTTTCCAAGGAAGTGGCGACAATGCTTTTATTGGTTTGGACTTTAAATGGAATTTTGCCAAACGCTTTTCTTTGTACGGGCAATTTATGTTAGATGAATTTAACTCAAAGGAGTTTTTCAAAGCAAATGGATATTGGGCTAATAAATTTGCGGTGCAAGGAGGGTTAAAATACATTAATGTTTTGGGAATCAATAATTTAGATTATCAAGTAGAATTTAATACTGCCAGACCATACACATATAGTCATTATGATGGGGCTAATTATTCTCATTATAATCAAAGTTTAGCTCATCCGTTAGGAGCAAATTTTGAAGAATGGTCGCATATAATTCGTTGGCAACCTATCAATAGATTACAATTAACAGGTAGAGTTATTTATGCAAAATTTGGCGAAGACCGTACTGCTACCGAAAACTGGGGAGGAGATATTTTGAAAGACTATGATACTCGAAGTAGAAAAATACTTTATGAAGACCTTTATGGTAATTATCTTGGGCAAGGTAGAAGTACAGTTACGACTATTTTAGACTTTAGAGCAAGTTATCAAATCAAACATAATTTATTTATTGAAGGACATTATATGAGTAGAAACTATGATAGTGCCGTAGATAAATTAGATTATAAAAATACGATTTCATCATTTGGTATTCGTTGGAATGTTCCAGCCAGACAAATGTTCTTCTAAATTATCTTTCTCCATACTCAATAATTATTGTTGCGGCAGTATGTGACTCGTTATGAAGTCTGTCAAAGGAGGTGATGTGATAAACATAACCACGAGCCTTTTCAGCAGTAGAGTCCGTAAATGTGGTTTGTCTTCCTACGTAAAGAATTTTATCAGCTCTCTGAAAATCTGGTTTTTCGGCTCTCTCAAAACGATAAACAGCAAAATAAGTATTTTCATCTCCATCGCTTGCTTTGTCGCCAGGTTGCCAACTCAAAACGGAATTTCCAAGGTCATTTCTTGTAATAAGAACTTTTTTTGGGGCTAATGGTGGAACATTATCTTTCCAAGGCATAGGAGGAATTATGGCAGGTTTTCGATAAAAATCCAATCGAAGCGAGTCTTGAAATCCTCCGTAATTTTCAGTTAAAGATTTTGAACTAAAGAATAATCCTCCATTAATCTGTGGATATTGGCGGTCGAGACGGATTTGTGAAGGAGCTTCCGTTAAACTCCACCCTGCTTTTATTTTGTAAATACCATGCCCAATATACAAGTGTTTTCCGAAGGAATTTTCCATCCACCATTTTGATAATTCCTTATAAGGTACTTTGGCATGATAACGGTCGAAATAGATTTGAGGAGCAATATAGTCAACCCAGCCTTGTTCCAACCATTTGCGAGTATCGGCGTATAAATGTCCAAAAGAGGTTTGCCCTGCTTGTGTATGAGAGCCTTCTGGGGAAGCAGAACTGTAATTTTTCCAAACACCAAAGGGACTAATTCCAAATTTGACATGGGGCTTTATCTTTTTGATAGATTCGCTAATTTCCGAAATCAATAAATCAGTATTGTTCCGTCTCCAATCTTCAATGTTTTCAAATCCGTTATTATATTTTTTGAAAGTTTCTTCATCCCTCAAAACCTGCCCTGTTACTTGGTAAGGGTAAAAATAATCGTCGAAATGAATACCATCAACATCATAATTTCTAACGATTTCAAGTACCACATGAGTGATATATTCTCTGACTTCAGGAATGCCAAAATTGAGGAGTTTTTGTCCGTCATAATTAAGCATCCATTCTGGTTTACGATTACTAATGTGGTCGGCGGTTACGCTTGTTCCTTTTCTGAAGGTTGCACGATTAAGATTTAGCCAAGCATGAAATTCTAAATTACGATTATGTGATTCCATAATCATAAAGCTCAGTGGGTCATAAAAAGGATATGGAAGTTTGCCTTGTTGCCCTGTTAGAAATTCAGACCAAGGTTCTATACTATTGGCATAGTAAGAGTCGCAAGCATCTCTTACTTGCACCATTACAGCATTGATATTTGTTTTTTTGTGTTCGTTTAAGATCCGAATAAAATCCGTTTTTTGCAGGTCAGAATTATGTTCTCCTCTTTTGGGCCAATCAATGTTATCAACGGTAGCTACCCACACCGCCCGAAATTCATATTTGGGCGGATTACTTAATTGACGGTATTTCTGGGCGTGACAACTAAGGG
>JAAFIU010000149.1 GCA_013298805.1 Cytophagales bacterium
TCGAGAAACAGTTTGTTTTTCTAAGAAAGATGATATGCACTATGGAATTATAAAGGCTTACATTTTTCTCAGAAATAAGTTTGGTTCGCTTGTAAAAGCAGAACATACATTTTAAACCAGTACCAATATTTTTATAGTTTTCTCCCTTGAAAAAAGCAAAATCATCATTTGTACTTATATCATAAAGAGGCTGTGTTACTATGGTGTATTTTTGTGAGAATACATTACTTAAACTAAACGTTATGAAAATAATGGTAAAAACTGATTTGGTCATTTTGAATTTAATTAATGTTTACTTACTCTTAGTTGTTTGCTTCTGTTACTTCTTAAGGTAGCCGCCAACTCCTAAATATAAGCATCTGCCGTATAATTCTACACAAAATTAAAAACTTTACCATAAAAAGCTATTCTTCCAATAAAAACCTCCAAACGGGTTGATTTAACGGTTTTTATGAAAAACTGAAATAATGCAAAATACACATTGCGTTTCCTCGCTTAATTTTGTCAATATATCTACACATTATCAGAAAAGCGACATAACATGATATGATATTTTTAAAAAGTATCGTTCTTTGTAATGAAAACAACCTTTCAGAAAACACAACCAATATTCACCACAAACAAAAAACGGATGTTTAAAAATGTACGATTTGTATTGATAAAAAATCTTCTAACTTATTGCTTGCTATTCATTGCTTTTACTGATATTTCTGCTCAGAATAGAGAAATCAAACTGCCAATGATAGAAGGCAAAGTAATTGATTCTAAAACGGGAGAACCCATCGTTGGAGCAACTATTTCATTAGATTTTAAAAAATCGGGTATTACTACTGATACTGCTGGGTATTACCAATTATTCTTGCCAAATGGCGAGTACATCATCAAAGTTAGTCATGTGGGGTATAAGCCTTTTAGGATTAAATTCACGCTAACTGCCGACAAAAGATTGGATGTTGAATTAGAAGATGTAACCAAAACTTTAGAAGAAGTTATTGTTTCGAGTCAGGCTACACGGAAGGATATTCAAACGCCATCTTTGGGTGTTACGCTTTTGAGTATCAAAGGAATCAAAAAACTCCCTGCTATGATGGGCGAAGTTGATGTTATTCGTTCACTGCAAACACTCCCTGGGGTATCGTCGGTTGGGGAAGGCTCAAATGGAATCAATGTTCGTGGTGGAGCAATTGACCAAAATTTAATCTTCATTGACGAAGCCCCAATTTTTAATCCAACCCACCTTTTTGGACTATTTTCAGTATTTGCTTCTGATGCCATTCGTGAATTAGAACTTTACAAAGGAGGCGTTCCAGCTCGTTTTGGCGGTAGAACGGCCTCTATTTTGGATATTAAAATGGCTGAACCCAATCTCGAAAAATTCAAAATGTCGGGTGGAATCGGTTTGGTATCAAACCGTGCAATGGTTGAAGTGCCAATTATCAAGGACAAGCTTTCTGTTTTAGCTGCGGGACGTTTGTCATATAATGACTTTTGGTTTAAATTATTGGGGGCAGATAATATCAAAAATACCCGTGCCAATTTCTACGACTTGGCAACAAAAGTGTTTTATCGTCCTAACAAAAACAATACGATTTCACTGTCCACATACATAAGCCACGACTATTATCAAGTTGATTCATTGTTTAGTCTGGATAATGTTATCGCCAAACAAACACAATTTACTTACGGACATCTTAATTTCTCGGGGCGTTGGAGTCATTATTTTAACACTCGTCTGAGCATGGATGTATTGGGTGTGATGAGTAATTACAAAACCCGTACTTATTCGCCAGATAGTGTAAATCGTATTGATTTAGGGAATAACATTAATTACAAAAATGTAAAAATCAACTTTGATTACAACCCTAACGATAACCACAAAATCAATTTTGGCTTGTCAGGTGTGCGTTATGATATTTCTCCTGGAGCACTCAATCAAAACGTTAAATCAAGAGTAGCCACGGTTATTTTGCCCGATGAACAATCGGTAGAATTAGCTGCTTTTGTGGATGATGAATACAAGGTGAGTAAGAAATTTACGATACAAGCGGGGCTTCGATATGCGTATTTTATGAATTTAGGACCTTATTCAATCAGGAAATATATTGACGGTCAGCCAAGAACAACAAACACTCAAATTGGTGTTGAAGAAATTGGTAGTGGTTCAGTAGAAAAAAGCTATGGAGGTATTGAACCAAGAATTGCCATGAAGTATTCACTTGGGGAAAATGCTACTATTAAATTGGGCTATAATAAAATGCAGCAATTTATTCAGTTGCTATCCAATAATACAACGCCATTGCCAACGGCTCGTTGGAAAACCTCTGATACGTACATAAAGCCACAAAAAAGTGATTTTATTTCTTTGGGATATTTTAGAAATATCAAGGAAAATATTTATGAGTTGTCGGCAGAAGGTTATTATCGTGAAACGAATAACGTGTTGGATTATATCTCGGGAGCAAATTTACAACTGAATAATGCCATTGAAACGCAAATTGTGTCGGGGCAAGCAAAAGCTTACGGTTTAGAATTGATGCTTACCAAAAAACGGGGTGAAATGAGTGGTTGGATTAGCTATACCTACGCCCGTTCATTGCAACAAGTACGTGGTGACTATCCAGAATTACAACAAATTGCCCAAGGAAATTGGTATCCTTCAAACTACGATAAACCGCACACCGTCAACGCCATGATAAATATTCAGCCAACCAAGCACCATAGTTTTGCTTTTACGTTTGCTTATAATACGGGTCGTCCGTTTTCGTCGCCATCGGGTTTATTTCAGATTGACAATAAGAAATATCCAGTTTATGAAACTCGTAACAATGCCCGTATTTCTGATTATCACCGTCTTGATTTCTCTTGGACAATTACGAATCCAAGTTTAAAAGAAAGACGTTGGGAGGGAAGTTGGACGTTTACGGTTTATAATCTTTACGGAAGAAAAAATGCTTATTCAGTGTTTTTCAAGCCAGTTCCATCAGGGATTCAACCTTATGAGTTGAGCGTTTTTGGAGCTCCACTAATTTCGTTGACATACAATTTTAAATTTTTGTAAAAGTAGTTGGCTTATCAAGTAGCTTTAGGTAATAAAAGTAGGTTATGTGCTTGTTAATCAGTTGATTGTGTGGTACAGTTGCTATTTTAGTAGATTCATTTCCAAACGAAGAATCACTAATCAACCAATAACCAATTGCCAGTTACCAATTTACCAATTCCCATAGATTAGACTCATGAAAAAGAAATTTCCAATATATCTTATATTATTACTGATTTTAGTTGGCTCTTGTATTACGCCAATTACCAATTTTGACCAAGTAGCTTCTCAAAGTTTTTTATCGGTTGAAGCCTCCCTGACCGACCAAGCTGGGCCTCATAAAGTACGCCTGTACATGTCGTCAGATAAATTGACGGGAAGTTATTTTACGCCGATAACGAAAGCTAAAGTATATTTTTTAGATGAAAAAGGTGTTAGAGAAGATTTAACCGAATCATCGTCGAGCAAAGGAACATACTTGACATCGCTAACTTACACGGGCAGAATTGGCGGAAGCTATACCCTAAATATAGAAACTGTCGATGGTAAAAAATACAAATCAGTAGCAGAAACGATGAAGCCTGTGGCTGAAATTGAAAATCTGATTACTCGTTTTGAAATTGCTGATAATTATGCCAAAGGTGACCCTCGCCGTGCTGGGTTTAATATATATCTTGATTTTCAAGACCCCGCTACCAGTGGCGATAATTATCAATGGTCTTGGAAGCATTATCAACGAGCTAATATTTGTGAAACGTGTGTAGGTGGGACGTATAATTTTTTTACAAATACTTGTGTCCAACCTCGTATTCCAACAGACCAAACCTTGAATTATAAATGCGATGGAGATTGTTGGGATATTACCTTTTCTACTGACTTAAATATCCTTTCTGATGCGTATTTGAATGGTCAGAGAATTACGGGTAAATCAGTCGCAAGAGTTCCCTTCGATGGTATTTCGCCTTATTATTTGCAATTTGAGCAAAGAGCAATTACTGCCAATTCTTATAATTATTATCAGAGTTTAAAGGCTCAAACACAAAACAACGGAACGCTATTTGACGTACCCGCCGAAACTCGTTTTAGTTTTAATATCAAGTCAATCACCAATCCCGAAGAGAAAATTTTAGGTATTTTTGATGTTTATTCTGTCCGTAAAAAAATATTTTATATCGACAGGTCAGCATCAAACACGCAAGGAGAATTACCAATTACAAAATCAATGCAAGGCGATATTTTTACCTGCCCAATTGGTTTGGTAGGTTGCAAAGAATTAGTTCAGTGCTTTGATGGTTTATATCGTACTCCGTTCAAACCAACAGGATGGAAAGATTAAATTAAACAAAATAAAACGTTTTAGGGTTAATTTTGAGACTGAATAGATTTTTAGGATTAATTTTGAAAACAGATAGACAAATAATCGGAATATTCTGATACTGCGGATGATTGAAACGTTCGCAAGTCGCTTTTCGCTTACTATAAAAAACATTATGCAAAATATTGAACAACAAACATTGTCGGAGTCTCAAACAAAAGTGAAATTTAAAACAGGGGTATTGATTGTAAACTTGGGTACGCCCGATTCTCCAAACACACCAGATGTTCGTAAATATCTTCGTGAATTTTTAATGGATGGTCGTGTTATCGATATTCCTGCCATTGGAAGGTGGCCATTGGTAAATTTGATTATTGCTCCTTTTCGCTCACCTAAATCGGCGAAAATCTATCAAGAATTATGGGAAGAAAGAGGCTCTCCGCTTAAATTTTATGGCGAGGATGTCGAGAAAATGCTCCAAGAGAAATTAGGGGATGATTACGTCGTGAAATTAGCCATGCGTTATCAATCACCGAGTATGGATGATGGTTTAGAACAATTTCGTAAGTCTGGTTTTCAGAAAATTATCCTTGTGCCATTTTTTCCACAATATGCCTCTGCAAGTACGGGTTCTGTGTTTGAGAAAGCCATGAAAATTGTCGGTAGCTGGCAAGTGATACCCGAAATAAAGTTTACCAATACTTTTTATGACCATCCTAAATTTATCGAACATTTTGTCAAAACTGCTCGTAAATATATGGCTAAAAATCATTTTGACCATTTCCTTTTTAGCTATCATGGATTGCCAGAAAGACACATGAGAAAAGGTGATTGTACTGGTGAAGTTTGTAAATTAGGTTCTTGTTGCGATACCCTTCATAGCATGAATCAACTATGTTACAGAGCTCAATGTTTTGCCACGACCCGTTTGATGGTAAAGGAATTGGGCTTAGCCGAAGGAACTTATACAACCTCTTTTCAGTCTCGTTTAGGTAATGACCCTTGGATAAAACCATATACCGATGATGTGATAAAAGATTTAGCAAAATCAGGTAAAAAGAGTGTTTTAGCGTTTTCTCCTGCTTTTGTTTCGGATTGTTTAGAGACAACCATTGAAGTAGGAGAGGAGTACAAAGAAATTTTTGAAGAACACGGTGGCGAACATTGGCAGTTGGTAGAAAGCTTAAATAATTCGCCATTATGGGTAGAATTATTGGAAGATTTAGTTAGAAAATCGTAATTGATAATAAAGTTGTGGCAAACAGCATTTGCTAAATAAAAAAGTATAAAAATGGCACGAATCCAAAAGTTCGTGCCATTTTTGTGAATAAGTGCCCCTTAGAAATTCAGCGTTTCAAAAGCTAAATTCAAATAGACTTGCTTCTGAAGAAAACTGCAAGTTTTTTAATACCTATGTTTTCTATCCTACCTATATGGTCTATTTAGATTACCATTGAGGTAGGATAGGAAACATAGGTATTAAAACGTTCCGTTTGAACAAATCATTTTGAATCAGTATAAAAAACTGCGATGGGTACAATTCAACTAACCAATTCAACTAACTCCCCTAACAACTCATTACCATGATTTACTTAGCCCTCAGCGTTCTTTTCTCCGTTTTATTACTCATTAATTTTCGTCTTCATCCACGTTTTGGCGTAAATACTTTTCAAGCGATTATTCTCAATTATCCTGTTTGCTTTTTAACGGGTTTGATTTTCTTGCCAAGTTCTCAGCATTTTTCGGTTGATTTTACGCAATCTTCAACGCTTTTTGCCATGCTTTTAGGGGTGGGTTTTGTCGTAACTTTCTTGCTTTCTGGTGTTTCAACACAAAGAATGGGCATTACAGCAACGTCTTTGGCAAATAATATTTCCTTGGTAATTCCTGTAATTTTTAGTTTAGTAGTCTTGAAATCGAGTCAAAATTTTGATGGCTTAAACTATTTAGGCTTGGTTTTAGCCATTGTCGCAGTAGTTTTAAGTACCTTAAAAAAGGAGGAAAGTGCTGAGAATCGCTCCGTAAAAACCTCCGACTGGTTATTGCCAATTGCAGTATTTACGATGTACGGAATTACGAATACTACTTTCAATTTCTTGAACGCTAAATACGTAACAGCTTCTGGAAATACCATTCCATTTACCTTAACTATCTTGATTGGTTCAATCGTTTTTGGTGGTATTGTCTTGATTTTGAGAATGATACAAGGAAAAGAAAAATTGGAATTAAAAAGTCTTTGGGCAGCATTTCCATTAGGCATTCCTAATTTTTTATCATTTTACTTTTTATTGAAAGCCTTAGATGCTTTTCAGAATAATGGGGCGTTTGTTTTGCCGATTTATAATATCAGCGTGATTTTGATTTCAGCTTTGATAGCCTTAATTTTCTTCCAAGAAAAATTGTCTAATCTCAACAAAATTGGCTTGGCATTGGCGGTTATTGCCATTGGATTAATTTCTTATCAAGGACTGTTGTAGCACGGACAGCCCTGTCCGTCGTCATGCAAATGCTTTATTTAACGACGGATATGGCTTTCCTACTTACAAATTTATTATCCTTCAAATAAAACCGATACGGTAAATTTGCTCCTTGCGTAATGCCGATTCGGGTAGTGGTAATGATTTCATTTTCAGGGATTTCAATTGGCGGAGGAATGATTTTTAGATCATTATTTAAAATATGCCAATGGTTCATTCCTTTATGAATACCCATCGCTTGAACTAATTTTCCTGGCCCCGAACATAAATTCTTGATTGAATCAGTCTTTCGCCTTTCTTTCATCAATTCAATCCCATCCGTTGGTTCTAAAGCACGGATTAAAATGGCTTCGCCAATGTCTTTTTGATTGGTAGAAATATTGACGCAGAAGTGCATTCCGTAAATTTGATAAACATAAACTGTCCCTGCAAACCCAAACATTGGGGCATTACGTTCGCTTTTCTTTCGGTACGCATGGCAAGCGGGGTCGTCTTGTAAATAGCCTTCGGTTTCTATAATAATTCCCGCAGTTGTTCCTTCTTCGCTTTCATGGACGAGCGTATAACCCAATAACTTTTTGGCAACAGATAGTGTATCTAAATTGAGTAAATCCATATTTTTTAATCTAAAACAGCATACGCTCGTACTGGAAACGTTCCCATACCTTTTACTTTTGGCGGAGTTGCCGAAAATTTAAAAGGAGTATTAGCAGGAATTCCTTTCAGATTGCAAAGATGTTCAACAATCAAAATTTCGTTTTTCAGTAATATAGTATGAACTGGGCGAGATTTTCCTTCTACATCATCAATATTATGAGAATCAATACCCACTAATTTTACACCCTGCGAAACCAAATATTCAGCCGCATCAGCCGTTAAAAATGGGTTGTTTGAATAATACGCATCAGTCTTCCAGTTTTCGTCCCAATTGGTGTTTACTAAAACGGCTTTATTCCTTAAATATAAACCTTCAAAAAAAGATTTATTAATCGCAAGTGTTTGTTGGTAAGGCACTTGAATCAACACAGCATCCAACATGGCGGTTTGTTCAATCAAGATTTCGGATAAATCTTTACCGTCTTCGTATCGGTGAAAAGGCGTGTCGAGATAAGTACCTGTGTTAGACACCATTTCAATTTTTCCCATCTGAAAAGACGTTCCTTCTTCGTACCATTGTTTAGATTCTTCCCGAGTCCAAAAGTCGCAAATAACGGGAGCAGGAAGTCCTTTGTAAGTAACAACGCCTTCTTCGATGGTGTGGCTTAAATCTATAAACTTCATACTTTTTTATTTTTTAGTAAAGCAAAAAGGGCAATAAATACCCAAACTACATTGACCATTGCCGAGGGATAAGCCTTGTGATGAATGGTATTGACGATAAAGAAAATACCTCCAATAAGGTTTGCTAATTGATAAACCGTAGAATTGGAAGGAATTTTATTTAAAGAATTGAGTGCAAATGCCCCAACGATGAGTACGGAGGCTATCCAGCCTAAAATTTCGATGATAATTTCGTTCATACACTAAAATTATGGATTGTTTTTGGCAGTTCAAATTTTTAAAACTATTTCTCAAATTAGCATATTTAGCGGTCATTCCCGACCTTTGCCCAAATTTTAACAAACATAGAAAATGACACAAGTAAAATCGGGCGATAAAATTAACGTCCACTACACAGGAAAATTGACTGATGGAACACTTTTCGATAGTTCAGCAGGACGTGAACCTTTAGCGTTTGAAGTTGGTTCTGGAATGGTTATCAAAGGTTTTGATGAGGGCGTTACGGGCATGAGTGTAGGCGAGAAAAAAACGATTCATATTCCAGCAGCGGAGGCTTACGGAGATGTTGACCCTAATTATTTGGCGGTTTTCAACAAAGCTGAAATCCCTTCTGATATTCCTTACGAAGTGGGTATGCAATTAAATATGCACCAAGATGGTACTGGACAAGTAATGCCAGTAACGGTGGTTGAAGTAACTGATTTAACTATCACTTTGGATGCTAACCACCCTTTGGCTGGAAAGGATTTGATTTTTGATTTAGAATTGGTTTCTATTGGATAATTGAGGAGGAATGAAGAATGAAGAAGGGAGGAAAGGATGAATGGGTTTTGTCATTCATCTTTTACTCCCTTTTTTAAATTTACTTATCAACTTGAAGCAACTCTTTGAACTTTACAGATACTAATTGCTATAATACCCGTAGCAACAACCACTTAAATCTTACTCATAAAATATCTATTTGATTACAAATCGTCTCAATATGATCTAATCCATAAAGCAAAGACAATTCATCAATCTCCATCCATTGAAATAGCTTTTTGATAATAGCATAATTTTCCCTCACATAAATAGTATTTTTAATTGACTGTCCCACTTGAAAACAAATTGGTTCATGATGTGCAATCCTATTTCTCAATTCATTTATTTGAGCTAATTGGTTAAACACATAAGTCTGATTATACTGTTGTTGAGCCGTACTTATTGGTTTTGCTATGAATATTCTCAAAAGTGTTTTTCCTGTGGAATGATATTGATGCTGTGCAAACATATATCGCCAGAATCCAAAACCAAGTTCTGCTACCAGTTTATTATGTGTGTAATTAGCTCTTAGTTTTGCACTTGCCTCTTGGATAGTTCTTTTTGTAACACTACAATGATTATTATCAAAAATGCCATTTGGCAAACCTCCTGTTTTCAACCAATCACTTCCTAAAGTATTCATACAATGTCTATTTATTGCATTGCGTAGTGTTATTTCAAAACAACTAATTACCGTAAATAACTCTTGAGATAATCGAAGATTTAAACGATATAAAGTCATTGCTTTTTTTGTATTTCCATTATTAGCTAACAAATAACGATTTAACCTTTCTGGAGATATTATCTTTTCAAATTCGTTGTATTTCATTTTTGATTCGTGTTGCACTTTTCAAAACATAGTGGTATATTTGCGTTATCTTATTCCCAGTAGTCCCTGAAGCAATTCAAACTATTGGGTTTTGTTTTTTATAGGCATCGTCCTCTACAATTCCTTCAACAACCTCTCCAAAGCATCCATATCTTTTACCAATACTTCACGGGCTTTTGAGCCTTCAAAAACGCCTACAATTCCTGCCGCTTCCAATTGGTCAATTAAACGTCCTGCTCGGTTGTATCCTAATTTTAATCGTCTCTGAATCAGCGAAGTAGAGCCTTGTTGATGCGTTACAATTAAACGGGCGGCATCATCAAAGAATGGGTCACGGTTGCTTGGGTCAAAGTCTGATTTGTCACTTCCTCCCTCTGAATCTCCTTCAAATTCAGGCAACATATACGCCGAATCATAACCTTGTTGATTACCGATAAAATCACAAACATCATCTACTTCTGGAGTATCCACAAAAGCACATTGCAAACGAATAATATCCGAACCCGTCGAGAGTAACATATCTCCCATACCTACCAATTGTTCCGCTCCGCCCGTATCTAAAATGGTGCGAGAGTCAATTTTTGAAGTTACTTTAAACGACAAACGAGCAGGGAAATTTGCCTTGATTGTACCTGTAATAACGTTTACCGATGGACGTTGCGTGGCAATTACCAAGTGAATACCAATGGCACGAGCCAACTGAGCCAAACGAGCAATGGGTTGTTCAACTTCCTTGCCAGCGGTCATCATTAAGTCGGCTAATTCGTCAATTACCAAGACGATATAAGGCATGAAATAATGTCCTTTTTCTGGATTTAATCGACGATTAACAAATTTCACGTTGTATTCTTTCAAATTTCTACAACCTGCATCTTTCAATAAATTATAACGATTGTCCATCTCAATACACAATGAATTGAGGGTGTGAACTACCTTTTTGGTATCGGTAATAATTGCCTCAGCAGAGTTTGGTAACATCGCCAAGAAGTGTCTTTCTATTTTATTGAAAAGCGTTAATTCTACCTTTTTAGGGTCAACCAATACAAATTTGAG